>NZ_JAGPXU010000062.1:0-514 GCF_018070385.1 Micromonospora sp. C97 | reverse complement strand
AGGGAGCCGTCGAAGGTGGGGCTGGCGATTGGGACGAAGTCGTAACAAGGTAGCCGTACCGGAAGGTGCGGCTGGATCACCTCCTTTCTAAGGAGCACCTTCCGACGAAAGTCGGTAAGGAGCCCGCGACCTACGAATGTTGGGTCGGGGTGCTCGAATGGCGGAGACACTGGCAAGTTTTGCCCTGGCAACGGCCGGCGGCGCCTAGTACAGCCACTCTTGGGTGGTGGGAACGGTTGCTTCTGGTGCGGCTGGGGGGAGATGTAAGCACCCTGTTGGGTCCTGAAAGAACAACCGGTGGTTGTTGTTTCAGAGACTGCGCCGGCCTCCTGTGTGGGGGCTGGCAGTCTGCCAGGCATGGCCTGGCCCCGCATACCGCCAACGGATTGTTGGGTTTGGTGTGGGGCGGATCGGGTTGTGGGTTGGTCGTTTGTTGAGAATTGCACAGTGGACGCGAGCATCTTTGTGGTCAAGTTGTCAAGGGCGAACGGTGAATGCCTTGGCACCAGGAGCC
>NZ_JAGPXU010000061.1:0-516 GCF_018070385.1 Micromonospora sp. C97 | reverse complement strand
AGGGAGCCGTCGAAGGTGGGGCTGGCGATTGGGACGAAGTCGTAACAAGGTAGCCGTACCGGAAGGTGCGGCTGGATCACCTCCTTTCTAAGGAGCACCTTCCGACGAAAGTCGGTAAGGAGCCCGCACTGCCCGACTGTGGTGGTGGGGTGCTCAGATGGCGGAGACACTGGCAAGTTTTCCCTCGGCAACGGCCGGGTTCCTTCTAGTACAGCCACTCTTGGGTGGTGGGAACGAAGTCCCTGGTGCGGCTGAGGAAGAATGTAAGCACCCTGTTGGGTCCTGAAAGAACAACCGGTGGTTGTTGTTTCAGAGACGTGGCCGGCCTCCTGTGTGGGGGCTGGCAGTCTGCCAGGCATGGCCTGGCCCCACATACCGCCAACTGTTGATGTTGGGTTTGGTGTGGGGCGGATCGGGTTGTGGGTTGGTCGTTTGTTGAGAATTGCACAGTGGACGCGAGCATCTTTGTGGTCAAGTTGTCAAGGGCGAACGGTGAATGCCTTGGCACCAGGAGCC
>NZ_JAGPXU010000060.1:0-650 GCF_018070385.1 Micromonospora sp. C97 | reverse complement strand
GCGCGGTGCCGCCGACCGTGGACGGCCCGCGGCCCGACCCCGCCGTTGATCGTGGGCCGCGCGCCGCCCGGCGTCGTCCGGGCCCGGGCGACCCCGGCGCCCCCGAGCCCGTCGAACGGCCCGCCGCCGAACGTCCCCGTCCGGCAGCCGGCGGGCGTCGCCGCGCCGCGGAACCCGACGAGCCAGCGGTGCCCCGCTCGGGCAACGCGCCACCGGTGCCCCGTGCGGGCGAGGCGCCACCGGTGCCCCGCTCCGGAAACGCGCCGCCCGTGCCCCGTGCGGGCGAGGCGCCGCCCGGGCCCCGCTCGGGCAGCGCGTCGTCGATGCCCGAGGCGCCCGGCGCACACAGCGGCGCCCATCCCACCGTGAGCCCCGCCGACGGCACCGGTCGGCGTCGGGTCGTCTCCGACGAACCGGAACGCCGAACGCCACCCGGTGGCGAACCCCGCGTGGACCGGCCGGAGCGGCCGGCGGACTGGCTGCGCCAGGCCGGCCGGCTGCCGCACACCGACCCGGGCCTGCCGGTGGTCAACCGCCGCGAGGGCAGCCCGCCGGCCGGAAGTCGCCGTCCGGCGTCGCCCACCGGGCCGGGAGAGCACGCCGACCCGGCGTCCGGTCGCCTCGCCGTGGCGGACCCGGCCGCCGGCGGC
>NZ_JAGPXU010000006.1:0-284711 GCF_018070385.1 Micromonospora sp. C97 | reverse complement strand
CCATTGACGTTGATCAAGAGGTTTGCGTCAGATTCCGGCTTCCGGATGACGCAAACCTCTTGATCAACAGGGTGGCGGGGTGGGGCTTCGCCCGGCCCCACCCTGGGTGGTTCGGCCCTCGGCAGAAATCGGCGGTCAGGGGGCCGGCGTGGGCCGAAGCTGGACCGATGGCGACTTTCTCCCTCCAGGCCACCCCGACCGACGCGGCGAGCTGGGCCGAGCTGGCCCGCCGGGCCGAGACCGCCGGCTTCGACGCCCTGCTCGCCGCCGACCACCCTGGCGACGTGACGTCACCGTTCGTGGCGCTGGCCGCCGCCGCCCCGGTCACCTCGACGATCGGGCTCGGCTCGTACGTGTCAAACCTCGGCGTACGGGAACCGATGCTGCTCGCGGCCGACGTGGCCACCCTCGATCTGATCTCCGGTGGACGGGCCCGGCTCGGTGTCGGCGCCGGTCACACCCCGGCGGAGTGGCGCGCCGTGGGCCGGGAACGCCCTGACGTGGCCGGTCGGGTCCGTCGTTGCGTGGCCGTCGCCGAGGCGGTCCGCGCCCTGCTCGACGGCGCCCCGGTCACCGTCGACACGGCCGAGCTGACGATGCGCGAGGCGGTGCTGCGCGAACCCCGGCCGGTGCAGGAACGGATCCCGCTCACGATGGGTACGGCGAACTCGGCCCTGCTGCGGTGGGCCGGCGCGCACGCCGACGTGGTCGGGCTGACCGGGTTCGGACGTACCCTCGCCGACGGCCACCAGCATGAGGCTCGCTGGCGGACCAACCAGATCGAGGCGCAGCTGGCCTGCGTGGCCGACGGCGCAGCCGGCCGGGCCGACCCGCCGGCGCTGGAGGCGCTGGTGCAGACGGTGATGGTCACCGACGACGCGGAGGCTGCCGCCGCGGAACAGGCCCGGCGCAACGGCATGACCGTCGCCGAGCTGTTGACCACTCCGTTCGTGCTGATCGGCACGGTGGACGAGATCATCACGGCGGTCGCCGAGCATGAACGGCGCTGGGGGGTGACCCGGTTCGTGGTTCGCGAGGCCGCGCTGGAGCCTCTCGCGCCGGTCCTGGCCCGGCTGACCTGATCCCACGCTGACGCCCCCGTTGATCAAGAGGTTTGCGTCAGATTCCGGCTTCCGGATGACGCAAACCTCTTGATCAACAGGGGCAGGGGTGGGGGTGGGGGGTCAGCAGCCGATCACCCAGTGGTTGGGGGCGGTTTGCTTGAGGGCGGTGGTGTAGAAGGTGTTGTAGAGGCCCATCCGCTGGTTGGAGCCGTTGGCGTAGGCGTAGCCGCCGGACTGGTACGCCCGACCGGCCGTCACGTGCGCGTAGTTGCTGGCCGTCACGCAGACCGGCGCGGTGGTCGGCGTGGGGGTCGGGGTAACGGTCGGGGTCGGCGTGGGGGTGGGGGTGGCCGTCGGGGTCGGGGTCGGGGTCGGGTTGGTGCCGCCACCGTTCAGACCGAAGAAGAGCGCGTCACGGTACGTCGAGCAGATGGTGTCCAGGAAGTACGCGGTGGCGGTGCCGCACTGTTCGGCTGCGGAGCCCGGGTCGACCGGGGTGCCGTGGCCCATCCCGGAGATCCGGTAGAGCCGCACGTCGTCGTTGCCGTACACCTCGAGGCTGGTGTTGCCGGGCAGCGACGAGGTGCTGGTCGGGGTCTGCGACACGCCCCGGACGTTGGTCCACTGGTCGCGGGACTCGGTGCCGTTGAGCGGGGTGACGGTGGTGTCCGAGGTGCCGTGCCAGATCGCCACCCGGGGGCGCGGGCCGGTGTAGCCGGAGTACGCGCCACGGACCAGGTCGCCCCAGGCGGCCGGGGTCTTGTCCGCACCCGGGTTCATGCAGCTGAACGCGTTGACCATGCTGGTGGCGCAGCGGTACGGGATACCCGCGATGATCGACCCGGCGGCGAAGACGTCCGGGTAGGTGGCGAGCATGACCGCGCTCATCGCCCCGCCCGCGGAGAGCCCGCTGACGTACACCCGGGAGCCGTTCACCCCGAAGTTCGCCTTGGCGTGGTCGACCATCTGCTTGATCGACAGCGCCTCGCCCTGGCCTCGGGTGGTGTCGCCCGCCTCGAAGAAGTTGAAGCAGGAGTTGGCGTTGTTGCCGGACGGCTGCTGGGCGACGATCAGGGCGAACTTCCACTGGTCGGCGTACTTCTGCCAGCCGGAGTTGGCGAAGTAGCCGGAGGCGTTCTGGACGCACCCGTGCAGCAGGACGACGGCCGGGGAGTTGGCCGGCAGGTTGTCCGGCCGGTAGGCGTACATGGCGAGGTTGCCGGGGTTGGAGCCGAAACCGGTGACCTGGGTGAGGGTTGCGGCCTGGGCGGGTGCGGCGATGGCGACCACGCCCGCGGCGGCGAGGGCGACCCCGGCGACCGCACCGAGCAGCCGGGTGAGGATGGACGAGGAGCGGCGCACGGCGGCCTCCTGAGGGGGCGGACTGTGAACTGGGTCACGGTCGAGTTGCCGAGACGTTACGACGGTGTGTCGCCGCCATGACATGGCGCACACTCACACATTCACGACGGACGCTGTGTACGCCGAACCATCGACGAGGCGGACCTAATCCGTCCCCAACGGTCCCGTCCTTGCAGGTCTGACCGGCCCGTCCAGGTCCGGTTGGTAACGTCCGCTGCGTGCCGTCCTCCCCGTCGCTGGCCACCGGGCCCGCACCCGCGTCACCGCCGCGCGCCGTCCGGAACCGCCGGGCCGACCTGATCGTCGTGCTGGTGGCGCTCGCGCTCGCCGTTTGGGTGACCAGTGGGCTGTGGCGGGACCCGAACGTGCGGACCATCACCGTCAACTCCAGTGACCAGGCGCTGTTCGAGTGGCTGCTCGCCTTCGGCGGGCACGCGGTCACCCACGGGGAGAACCCGCTCTTCACCTACCTGATCAACGTCCCGGACGGCGTGAACCTCGCGGTCAACACGACGGTCACCGTGTACGCGGTGGTCTTCGCCCCGCTCACGTACCTCATCGGGCCGCCGGCCACGTTCCTGGTGATCCTCACCCTGAACCTGCTCGCCACGGCGTTGGCCTGGTACTGGCTGCTGTCGCGGCACCTGGTCCGCAGCCACCTGGCCGCCGGGGTGGGCGCGCTGTTCATCGCCTACTCCCCCGGCATGGTGTCGCACGCCAACGCGCACCTGAACTGGACCGCCGGTTGGCTGGTGCCGCTGCTGATCTGGCGGCTGTTCGCGCTGCGCCGCCCGGGGCACTGGCTCCGCGACGGGGTGATCCTCGGCGTGCTGGTCGCGGTGGCCTTCTCGATCGCCGCCGAAGGGCTCTTCTTCACCGCGCTGGCGCTGGGCGTGTTCGTCGCCATCTGGGCGCTGCACCCGGCCAACCGGGCCGAGGCGCGCGCCGCACTGCCCAATTTCCTGCGCGGGCTCGGGGTGACCGCGGTGGTCGCCGGGGTGCTGTTGTCGTACCCGCTGTGGTTGCACTTCGCCGGGCCACAACGGTTCCACGGCACCGGCTTCGACCCGGTGATCCACTCCGAGGACATCGCGGCGTTCGCCGCCTTCCCGCGCCGCTCGCTGGCCGGCGAGGTCGGGTTGGGCACCTCGCTGGCACCCAACCCGACCGAGGAGAACTCGTTCTTCGGCATCCCGCTGCTGGTGCTCACAGTGGTCTGCTTCATCGCGCTCTGGCGTCGGGCCGACGCGCACCGCCGGGCCACCCTCTGGGCGTTGGGCGTCGTCGCCCTGATCTTCACGGTGCTCTCCTTCGGTCCGGTCGCCAAGGTCGACGGCCGACGCACCGACCTCCCCATGCCGTTCGACCTGCTCGGACAACTGCCGGTGGTGAATGCCGCGCTACCGGCCCGGCTGGCGCTGGTGGTCGCGCCGGTGGTGGGGCTGTTGCTGGCGTACACGATCGACCAGTTGCGCGCCGCTCCACTGCGGCACCGCTCCACGGAGCTGGCCTGGCTGGTCGGTTTCGTGGTGGCCCTGGCGCCGCTGCTGCCCACCCCGCTGCTGACCGACGAGCGGGAGCCGATCCCGGAGTTCATCACCTCCGGCACCTGGCGGGAGTACGTGTCACCCGACGGGGTGCTGACCCCGCTGCCGCTGACCGTGGACATCTACCCGGACGGCCAGCGGTGGCAGGCGTACGCGTTGTCGCACCGGCAGGGCGAGTTCGCCATTCCGGGAGGCTTCTTCCTCGGCCCCGGTGGGCCGGACGGCCGGGGCCGGATCGGTCCGGTGCCGCGCACCCTGAGCGCCCTGATGGACCAGGCCGGCCGGACCGGGCTGGTTCCCATCATCACCGACGGGTCGATCCGGGAGGTCCAGTCGGACCTGCGGCACTGGCGCATCGAGACGGTGGTGCTCGCCGACCAGGTGCACGGCGCGAAGTTCGAGGTGGACGAGGAGGCTCTGCGGCGTACCGCCACCGCCCTGTTCGGCGAACCGCAGCGGGTCGACGACGTCTGGCTCTGGCGGATCCCACCGGCTGACCGGTAGCCCCCGACCCCCTTGGTGATCTTCGCCGGTGAGGCGGCTCACCAGGGAAGATCACCCATGGCGGGACTAGGCTTGATGCCGTGACAACGACTACCCCCGGCCTGACGGCCGTTCGTGCCGGCCTGCTCGACTACCAGGCCGCCTGGGACGAGCAGCGACGCCTGCACGAGTCGGTGGTGGCTGGCGAGCGCGGCGACACCGTGCTGCTGCTGGAGCACCCCAGCGTCTACACCGCCGGCAAGCGCACCGAACCGTGGGACCGGCCGATGGACGGCACTCCGGTCGTCGACGTGGACCGCGGCGGCAAGATCACCTGGCATGGGCCGGGGCAGCTCGTCGGTTACCCGATCCTGCGCCTGCCCGACCCGGTGGACGTGGTGGCCTACGTGCGCCGGACCGAAGAGCTGCTCATCGACGTGTGCGCCGAGTTCGGGCTGAGCGCCGGCCGGGTCGAGGGGCGCAGCGGGGTCTGGGTGCCCGCCGACGACCGGGGGCCGGCCCGCAAGGTGGCCGCCATCGGCATCCGGGTGGCCCGGGGCGTCACCCTGCACGGCTTCTCGATCAACTGTGACTGCGACCTGACGTACTTCGACCGCATCGTGCCGTGCGGCATCCGGGACGCCGGCGTCACCTCGCTCACCGCCGAGCTGGGCCGCCCGATCGGCGTCGCCGACGTGCTCCCGGTGGTCGAGCGTCGGCTCTCCACCCTCGTCACGCTCTGAGCAGGCCCGGCCGCGCGCCGGGGTGACCGAGGGTCGGCCTATCCTCGGGCCAATGCAGATCGACCTCGTCACCGTTGTCGTCACCGAGTACGACCCCGCCATCGCCTTCTTCACCGGGGCACTCGGCTTCGAGTTGGCCGAGGACTCCCCGTCGCTGACCAACGACGGGCGACCGAAGCGCTGGGTGGTGGTCCGCCCGCCGGGCGGCGGCACCGGGTTGCTGCTGGCCCGCGCCGACGGCGAGCGGCAGGAGGCCGCGGTGGGCGACCAGACCCACGGCCGGGTCGGGTTCTTCCTCCAGGTCGACGACTTCGACGCCACGTACCGCCGGATGGTCGAGATGCACGTCGAGTTCGTCAAGCCGCCGCGCACCGAGCCGTACGGCAAGGTCGCTGTCTTCCGCGACATCGCCGGCAACCTCTGGGACCTGCTCGGCCCCGCCTGAGCCCCGCTGCCGGCCCACCCGATCGGATGGGCCGGCAGGGCAGCCCTACGGAGTCAGGCGGTGCAGGTCACGCGGGAACGCGGTGACCTCCCGGATGTTGGCCGCGCCGACCAGCCGGGCCACGAACCGTTCCAGGCCGATGGCGAAGCCGCCGTGCGGCGGCATGCCGTGCCGGAACGCGTCCAGATAGCCGGCGTACGGCTCGACCGGCTCACCCCGGGCCGCCAACGCCGCCAGGTAGTCGGCGTGCCGGTGCAGCCGCTGCCCGCCGGTGACCAGTTCCAGACCCCGAAAGAGCAGGTCAAAACCGTTCGAGTACGCGGGCCGCTCCGGGTCCGGGTGGGTGTAGAAGGGCCGCTTCGCCATCGGGTAGCCGGTGACGTAGAGGAAGTCCGACCCGTGTTCGCGGCGGGCCCACTCGCCCAGCGCCCGTTCGTGGGCGGGCGCGAGGTCCGGCTCGTCGGCGGGCGCGCCGGCGATCGCCAACGCCTCGGTGAAGTGCACCGCCGGGATCTCCGCCGGCACCTGCGGCGCGGTGACGCCGAGCGTCGCCAGGGCCCCGCCGGCCCGCTCGTCCACCGCGCCCAGCATGCCGGCCAGTGTGTCGCGCAGCACCCGCATCACGTCGGAGTGGTCGGCAACGAAGCCCAGCTCCGCGTCGAGCGACGTGTACTGCGCGAGGTGCCGGACGGTGTCGTGCGGCTCGGCCCGGAAGACCGGCCCCACCTCGTAGACACGTTCGAAGACGCCGACCATGAGCTGCTTGTAGAACTGCGGCGACTGGGCCAGGTACGCGGGCCGGCCGAACCAGTCCAGCGCGAACACGTTCGCGCCGCTCTCGGTGCTGGAGCTGACCACCTTCGGCGTGTGGATCTCCACGAAGTCGCGGGCGTCGAGCGCGGTCCGGAACCCGGCCACCGCGGCCGCCGAGATCCGCAGCGCGGCCGAGCGGGTGGGGTGCCGCAGCGCGGTGGGCGCGTGGTCCAGCTGGGTGGGCAGGCTCGCGGTGAGCGCCGGCCGGTACAGGTCGAACGGTGGCGGCGCGGCGGGCGGCCCCAGCGGACGTACCGTCGGGTCGGTCAGCTCGACCCCGGCGGGCGCGGTGCCGTTCGCGGTGGCCGTGGCGGTGACCTCGACGACCGTCTCCTCGGTGAGTTTCTCCAGTTCGGCGCGGACGGCCGGGTCGGTGACGACCACCTGGGCCAGGCCGGCGGCGTCCCGCACGATCAGGAAGGCCACCGACTTGAGCAGTCGGCGGCGGTGCACCCAGCCGGCGATCCGCACTGTCGTGCCGATGCTGGCGGGCAGGTGATGGGACAGGGTTCGTTGCATGGCGCGCTGCTCCTCGGTCGATCGCGACGCCGTCGCCGCCCGGGGGAAGCGATGCGTCGCATCAGCCCCAGGCAGGTGTGGGCGAGCGGGAACCTCGCGGTGCCACCACACCTTCACCCCCGCCGAAGCGGAGGCCTCGTTCGTCGCCTGATGACCGGGGCCAGCCGGGCGAGCTCTACTAGGCGTTTCGCCGTTCTGCCCGCAGCTCGGGAGGGTCTTCGCGCCCCGGCGCCAGACCGCCTCTCAGCACCGGCGGCTCTCTGCACTGGCGGGGTCGGGACGCTACTTGGCTCCGTCATCGCTGTTGGCGGTGACCGTAGCAGCCGAATCCCGCTCGTGTGACGCACATTTTCGACACCCCGGTGTCCGGCGTCACAAGGTTTGGGGCGTGACGCCGGTCGCCTGACGCACATAGACACCTGCCGTCGGGCGTAGGCTCGTTTTCGTGACGATCGAGCACTCCGCGCCGACGACCGGCCAGGCAGCGCGCACCGCAACGGCGGCCCCCGAGGGGCGGCGTCTGCTGCGGATCGAGGCGCGCAACGCCGAGACGCCGATCGAGCGCAAACCGCCATGGATCAAGGTCAAGGCCAAGATGGGCCCGGAGTACACCCAGCTGCGCGGGCTCGTCTCGCGCGAGGGGCTGCACACCGTCTGCCAGGAGGCCGGCTGCCCCAACATCTACGAGTGTTGGGAAGACCGGGAGGCCACCTTCCTCATCGGTGGTGACCAGTGCACCCGGCGCTGCGACTTCTGCCAGATCGACACCGGAAAGCCGGCCGAGTTCGACGCCGACGAGCCGCGCCGGGTCGCCGAGTCGGTGGTCTCGATGGGGCTGCGCTACGCCACCATCACCGGTGTCGCCCGCGACGACCTGCCCGACGGCGGCGCGTGGCTGTACGCCGAGACCGTCCGGCAGATCCACGCCCTGCAGCCGGGTTGCGGCGTCGAGCTGCTGATCCCCGACTTCAACGCCGTCCCCGAGCAGTTGGCCGAGGTTTTCGGCTCCCGCCCGGAGGTGTTGGCGCACAACGTGGAGACCGTGCCGCGCATCTTCAAGCGCATCCGCCCGGCGTTCCGCTACGACCGTTCGCTGGACGTGATCCGGCAGGCCCGCGCCGACGGCCTGGTCACCAAGAGCAACCTCATCCTGGGCATGGGCGAGGAGCGGGCCGAGGTCTCGCAGGCGCTGCGCGACCTGCACGAGGCCGGCTGCGAGCTGATCACCATCACCCAGTACCTGCGCCCCTCCCCCCGCCACCACCCGGTGACCCGCTGGGTCAAGCCGGAGGAGTTCGTGGAGCTGCGGGAGGAGGCCGAGGAGATCGGCTTCGCCGGGGTGATGAGCGGGCCGCTGGTGCGTTCGTCGTACCGGGCCGGCCGGCTGTACCAGCAGGCCATCGACGCCCGCGCCGCCGCCTCGGTCGTCACCGTCAGCTGACTCCGCCGGCAACGCCGCGCGGCCGTTCGACGTCCGGGTGTCATGATCCTGTGATGACCGTCGGCGTACGCGAGCAGCCGCGCGGCGCGGGCGCGCCCCGCCCGCGTCCCGGCGCACGTGCCAGCCTGGTCGGTTGGCTCACCGGGTTGGCAGTGCTCGCCGGCGTGGGTTACCGGCTCTGGCTGCTGCGGCAGGCCGCGCCGCCGACGAACAGCGACGAGGCCACCATGGGGCTGGCCGCGCTGCACATCGCCCGGGGCGAGGGTTTCCCGATCTGGTTCTACGGCCAGCAGTACATGGGCACGCTGGAGGCGTACCTGGCCGCGCCGGTGTTCGCCGTGGCCGGTGGGCCGTCGCTGCTCGGGCTGCGGTTGCCCACGCTGGCCCTGTACGCGCTGTTCCTGCTGCTGGCCTGGCGGTTGACGCTGCGGCTGACCGGGGACCGGTGGTTCGGGCTGCTGATGGTCGTGCTGCTGGCCCTCGGCTCCGACCGAATCGTCAAGAACCAGCTGATCGCCGGCGGCGGCTACCCCGAGATGAACGTGGCCGCGGCGGCGCTGGCCCTGCTCGCCGTGGACCTGGCCACCGACCGCCGCGGGCCGTCGGCCGACACCGGGCGGCAGTGCTGGCGGCTGGCGCGCTGGGCCACCTGGGGGTTCCTGGCCGGTCTGATGCTCTGGGTCGACCCGCTCGTGCTGCCGTACGTCGCGGCGACCGGGGTGGTCCTCGTCGCGTTCCGCCGCCGGGAACTGTGGGGTGCCGCCGGGGCGCTGCTCGGGGTGGCGGCCGTGCTGGGGGCGGCCCCGCTGCTGCTGCACAGCCTGCTGACCGGGCGCAATCCGCTGCACGCCGTGCTCGTGGCCAGCGGCGCGAACGCCAGCGCGGGCTGGGCGGACCGGCTGCACGGCGGTCTGGTGCTCGGCCCGCCGCTGGGCATGGGCTTCTGCGCTCCCGGCCAGTGCGCCACCTGGCAGCTGTGGTGGGCACTCGTCCTGCCGCTGCTGCTGGCCGTCGCCGCCGGCACCGCCTGGCGGGTCCTGCGCACCGCCGACAGTGGCCCTGCCGAGGTCGGCCCCGGCGCGGTGTCGCCCCGGGTGGCGGCGGCGGTCCGGCTGGCGCTCGTGCTGGCCGCGCTGGCCACCCTCGGCGCGTACACCGTCAGCAGTGCCGCCGGGCTCACGCCGGTGGAGAGTTCCCGCTACCTGTCCTGCCTGCTCGTCTCCCTGCCGGCGCTGCTCTGGCCGGTGTGGACGGTGGCCCGGCGTGGGCTGCGACCGGCGGCGACCGGCCGGCACGGCGTCCGGTCGACGGTGGCCCGCTCGGTCGCGGTGCTGCTGCTCGCCACCACCGTGGGTACCGCCGCTCACGCCACCTGGCGGGCGGCGCAGACCGTCGGGGCGACCCGGGCCGCCGAAGCCCGGCACGCCGAGTTGGTGAGCACCCTGCGTCAGCTCGGCGTACGGCACGTGCGCGCCGGTTACTGGACCTGCAACCGGCTCACCTTCGCCACCGCGGAGCGGGTGGTCTGCGCGGTCGTCGACGACAACCTCCGCCCCGGGTTCGACCGCTACCCCGCGTACCGGCGGGAGGTGGACAGCGCGACGGCGCCGGCCTGGGTCGCGCCGGCCGGCTCGCCGCTGGCCGGGGTGCTCGACGAGCGGCAGCGGGTCGCGCCGGGCAGCCTCGACCTGGTCACGATCGAGGGCTGGCGCATCTACCTGCCGCGCTGATCCCGCAGCCGCTGTCAGCGCGGCGCGGCGGCCTCGGTGAGCAGGCCCAGGCGGTGGGCCAGGGCGGCGGCCTCCACCCGGTTGGACACGCCCAGCTTCGCGATGATCCGGGAGACGTGCACGCTTGCCGTCTTCGGCGAGATGAACAACCGCTCGGCGATCCGGCTGTTGCTGTGCCCCTCGGCGACCAACCGCAGCACCTCCCGCTCCCGGGCGGTCAGCAGGTCCGCGCCGGCCCCGCCCCCGGCCGCACCGCGCAGGCCGACCCGCCGCGCCAGGGTGGTTGCCGCCTCGACCAGCGGCGCCGCGCC
This sequence comes from Micromonospora sp. C97, assembly GCF_018070385.1. Taxonomy (NCBI): domain Bacteria; kingdom Bacillati; phylum Actinomycetota; class Actinomycetes; order Micromonosporales; family Micromonosporaceae; genus Micromonospora; species Micromonospora sp. C97. Next base: position 274,253 of record NZ_JAGPXU010000006.1, on the reverse strand, counting down.
CAACCGCCGGCCGATCTCGGTGGCCTCGGTGACCGCAGCCGCCGTCTCGTCGCGTTCCCCGGCGGCGGCGGTCACCTCGGCCAGCGCGAGCAGTGCCCGGCCCAGCGGGTACGGCTGCCCGTCGGCCCGCCACGCGTCGACCGCCGCGCGCCACGCCGGCAGCGCCTGGTCGCCGACCGCGAGCAGCGCGCCGACCTGGGCGGCGTGCGCCCGGGCCGCCGGGTGCCGCGCCGGCAGGTCGGCGGCGAGCGTCGCCACGGCGGCGGCCAGCTCCCGGTCACCCACCCGGGCCGCGGTACGCGCGGCGGCGCTGAGCACCGGCCAACCCTCGCGGGGCAGCTGCGGCAGGCTCTCGTCGGTCACCGCGACGCGGGCCGCCCGGACCGCCTCGACCTTGTCGTCAGCGGCCAGCGCCGCCTCGATCGCCAGCTCGTGCAGGGGCAGCCGGTGGTTCGGCCACAGGTACGGCCGGTTGAGGAAGGTGAGCGCCCGGTCGACCAGTTCGTCGGCGCCCGGATGGGCGCGGGCCAGCCGCAGCCCGGCGCCCAGCTGGAGCCAGTGCAGCCCGGTCACACCCGACAGGTCGATCCGGGCGGCCTCCGCGCAGACCGCCTCGGCCTCGTCCCACCGGCCCAGCGCGATGAGCGCCTCGGCCCGGTTGGAGAGCAGGTACGCCCCGGTGGAGCGGCTGATCCCCACCCGACGCGCCTCGGTCGCCCCGGCCTCGGCGGCCTGCGCGGACTCGGCGTAGCGGCCCAACTCGCAGAGCATGTCCGACTCGAAGACCATGGCGAGCACCAGGGTGGGCGCGTCGCCGGCGGCACGGGCTGCGGCCGCCGCCTGGCTCAGCTCGGCCAGCCCTCCGGTGAGGTCCCGCTCGCCGTGGCAGAGCAGCGCGATCCGCGTCGACAGCAGGGCCACCTGCTCGCCGAGCGCCTCGGCATCGGCGGCGGCCTCGGCTGCCACCCGGGCCGCCTTCTTCGGGTCGATCTTGACCAGGTGGGTGGCGATGTCGGCCAACAGCCGAACCCGCTCCACGCCGGGCGGGCCACCGGCCGCCAGCCGGTACGCCTCGTCCAGCTCCCGGCTGCCGTCGCTCTTGCCGAGCAGGGCCATCAGTCGACCGCGCTGGTCCAGCAGGCGGGCGGCGCGCAGCGGCGCGGCGTCGGCGTCCACCTCGGCCAGTCCCGCCCGGGTCAGGGTGATGGCCCGACTGAAGTCGCCGGCGGTGACCGCCGCGTCCAGGGTCTGCTCCAGCAGCGCCAAGTGATCCATGCCGAGCAGGTCGGCGGCGTCCGGCACCAGCTCCCACAACTCCAGAGCCCGCTCCAGCAGTCGGCGCTGCTCGGCGTACGCGTACCGGTCGGCGGCGGCGCACGCGGCGGCTCGGGCGGCGACGAGGGCACGCGGGTGGTCGTGCGCGGCGTACCAGTGGTGGGCGATCTCGGCCGGGGCCCGGCCGGCGGCGACCAGGTGCGGCTGGGCCTCAATGGCGGCGGCGAAGCGGGCGTGCAGCCGGGCGTGCTCACCGGGCAGCAACTCGTCGTGCACGGCCTCGCGGACCAGCGCGTGGCGGAACTCGTAGTCACCGTCCGGGTCGGCCACCACCAGTTGGGCGGCGACGGCGGCGCGCAGCGCGTCCTCCAACTCGGCCTCGGGCAGCCCGGCGACCTCGGCGAGCAGGTCGTGGGCGAACCGGGTGCCGCCGGCGGCGGCGATCCGCAACACCCGCTGGGCCGGCTCGGGAAGCCGGTCCACCCGGGCCAGCAGCAGGTCACGCAGCGTCTCGGGGAGCGCCGCGCAGCCGATCGGGTCACCGGCGACGGCCAGTTCCTCGATGAAGAAGGGGTTGCCCTGGGTACGGTCGTGGACGTCGTCGACGGCGCGGGCCAGCGGTTCGGCGCCGAGCAGGTCGGCGAGGATCGCGGCGGTGCCGTCGCGGTCCAGGCGGCCCAGCTCGACCCGCTCCACACCCCGGGCCCGGTCCAGCTCGGCGAGGAACGGCCGCAGCGGGTGCCCGCGCTGCAACTCGTCGGTGCGGTAGGTGCAGACCAGCAACAGCCGGCCCGGCCTCGCCGCCCGGACGAGGAACCCGATGAGGTCGCGGGTGGAGCGGTCGGCCCAGTGCAGGTCCTCGATGATCAGGACCAGCGGGCGAGCGTCGGCCAGCCGCTGGAACAACTCGGCGACCAGGTCGAACAGGTAGCCGCGCGGGGCGTCGCTGAGTGCGGCGGCACGCGGTGCGGCCAGCGCCACTGAGGTGCGGCCCAGCTCCGGCAGGAGCGGGGCGAACTCCGCCTCGTAGCCGGCGAAGACCTCGGGGCCGTCGGCGCGCAGCACCGCGCGCAACGCGGCGGCGAACGGGGCGAACGGCAGACCCGCCTCGCCCAGCTCCAGGCACTGGCCGACGAGGACCCGGGCCGCGCCGTCGGTGGCCCAGCCGGCGAACTCCTCCAGCAGCCGGGTCTTGCCCACGCCGGCCTCGCCGCCGACCAGCACCGTGGTCGGCTCCCCGGCCCGCGCCCGGCCCAGCGCGTGGCGCAGGGCCGCGGTCTCGCGGTGACGCCCGACGAGGACGGAACTGGCGGCGCGCACTGTCACGTGTTCGAGCATGCCATGGCGGGCGACCGGGCCGACCCCGCCGATCGGCCGGTGGCCGGGCGGCGGGGTCGGATCGGGTCGAGCGGGCACCCCATCAGGTGCCGTGAACGTGGCGACCGCGGTGGAGGTGGCGGCCGCGCTGGGCGCGGTCACCGGCGGGCGTCGTCGGTGCGACCGGCCTGCCTGCGCCGGCCCAACCACCCACGGCTTACCGGACGTGACAGCGACCGGGCGAGCCGGTCGGCGGCCGCGTCGGCGCGCAGCTCGGCGGCGTGGGTACGGTGCAGGGTGAGCAGGAAATCGCTGTCGTTGCCGAACATCTCGGGCTCCTTCGGGCGTCGTCGTCTTCTGCTGACGACTCTCCGCGCGAAGGCCCCACCCGGGCATGGGCACGGCGCCTCATCTTCCCCGCCCACAGCCTCCTTACCCGGCCCGTCCGGGCGCGTACGGCGACGTAAGGTACTCAGCTGCCCGGGCACCCGGACGCGGATCAACCGGGCCGGCGGCGACCACTAGACTCTGCGGCATGGCAAAGCCCCAGGAGAAGGTCTCGTTCGGCCAGCGGCTGAAGCAGATCGGGATGGTGTTCCAGTTCACCGCCAAGCAGGACCGGTGGTTCGCGCCGTTGGTCGCCGCGGCGGTGCTGATCCCGCTCGCGCTCACCGTGGTCGCGGTCATCCTCTGGGGCTGGATCTGGCTGCCGCTGGGCATCCTGTTCATCCTGCTCGCGGTGCTGATCGTGCTCAACCTGCGATCCAACAAGGCGATGATGAACGCCGCCGAGGGGCAACCCGGCGCGGCGGCGCAGATCATGGAGAACATGCGCGGCGACTGGCGGGTGACCCCGGCGGTCAGCTCGACCACCCAGATGGACATGGTCCACCTGGTGATCGGCCGTCCGGGCGTGATCCTGCTGGCCGAGGGCAACCCGCAGCGGGTGCGCGGCCTGCTCGGCCAGGAGAAGCGGCGGCTGTCCAAGGTGATCGGCTCCGCTCCCCTGCACGACTACGTGATCGGGCAGGAGGAGGGCGAGCTGCCGATCCGCAAGCTCCGCACGACGCTGCTGCGCCTGCCCCGCGCCCTCTCCGGCAAGGACGTCAACTCGCTGGACAAGCGGCTCAAGGCGCTCACCGCCCGGCCGCAGATGCCCAAGGGCGCGATCCCGAAGAACATGCGGCCGCCAGGCGCCTTCCGCCAGTCGCGGGGCCGCTGACTCCTCAGTCGTACGCGCAAAGAGCCGGACCCGTACGGGTCCGGCTCTTTCGTCGTACACCCTCATCGCGCCCGCCCCGACGCGCCACCCACCCTTGCCGTCCCCATGCTCGATCTTGATCGTCAACCCACACCGCCTCGTCGATCATGGAGTTGTGGTGGGTGACAAAGTGCCCGTACAGCACCAAGCCAGGCACCACAACTCCATGATCGACCGAGTTCGGCGGCGCGGGGGGGGGGTGGGTCGGTTGGGTCAGCCGCGGGGAGCGTCGACGATGACCGAGTCGGCGAGGCGGTCGTGCAGGCCCCGGCGGTGCTCGTCCATGATCAGCGCGGGGACGACCAGGGCCAGCAGCAGGCCCCGGATCAGCCCCCGGAGCACGCCGATCCGGCCGCCGTCGTGCCAGTTCACGCAGCGGATCTTGGTGATGTACATACCTGGCGTCTGGGCGAACAGGCCGAGGAAGATGCCGTACACCAGGACCAGTACCAGCACCGGGGCCCAGCCGTCGCGTACCGGGTCGGCGAAGAGGTTGGACGCCAGCAGGCAGAGCACCCAGTCGATGATCAGCGCCCCGAACCGCCGGCCGAGGCTCGGCGCGGTGAAGGTGGGGTCGGTGGCCGGCGCTGCCGGGAGGTGCGGATTGGTCACAGCGCTCAAGGGTATCCGCGCCGGTATGAGGGTCTGCCGGGTGCCGCCGCCACTGTGTGCCGATTCCGGCCAAAGGCATCAGATGTCACTACACTGGCACAGTCGGTACGGCGTTCCTGGCGGGCCGCAGGCGTGGACACGGGCGTCGCTGACCCTCCGCGAGGGACGTAACACGGCAGAAACAACGGAGACACGGCCGGGCAACCCCCCGGCCCTAGCGTCGCCAGAAGCCTAGCCACCCCGTGGACGTGCCAGGAGGATGTGTGTTCGCCAACCCCGAGGAACTGCTGCGATACCTCAAGAACGAGGACGTGAAGTTCGTCGACGTTCGTTTCTGTGACCTGCCCGGCGTGATGCAGCACTTCAACCTGCCGGTCGAGTCCGTCAACGACGACCTCTTCACCGACGGCCTCGCGTTCGACGGTTCGTCGATCCGCGGTTTCCAGGCGATCCACGAGTCGGACATGCTCCTGCTCCCGGATGTCGCCACCGCGTTCATCGACCCGTTCCGCGCGCAGAAGACGCTCGCGCTCAACTTCTTCATTCACGACCCGTTCACCCGCGAGGCCTACAGCCGCGACCCGCGCAACGTCGCGAAGAAGGCCGAGGCGTACCTGGCGGCGAGCGGCATCGCCGACACCGCGTACTTCGGCGCGGAGGCGGAGTTCTACATCTTCGACTCGATCCGCCACGAGACCTCGGCGCACCAGTCGTTCTACTACATCGACTCGGTCGAGGGCGCGTGGAACACCGGCCGCGAGGAGCCGGGCGGCAACCGCGGCTACAAGACCGCGTACAAGGGCGGCTACTTCCCGGTTCCGCCGGTCGACCACTACGCCGACCTGCGGGACTCGATCGTGCGCCGGCTGGTCGACACCGGTTTCACCGTGGAGCGTTCGCACCACGAGGTGGGCACCGCCGGTCAGTCCGAGATCAACTACAAGTTCTCGACGCTGCTGCACGCCGCCGACCAGCTCCAGCTCTTCAAGTACATCGTGAAGAACGAGGCGTGGGCCAACGGCAAGACCGCGACGTTCATGCCCAAGCCGCTCTTCGGTGACAACGGCTCCGGCATGCACACCCACCAGAGCCTCTGGCTCAACGGTGAGCCGCTGTTCTACGACGAGACCGGCTACGCGGGTCTGTCCGACATGGCCCGCTGGTACATCGGCGGTCTGCTGCACCACGCGCCGTCGCTGCTGGCCTTCACCAACCCGACGGTCAACTCGTACCGCCGCCTGGTGCCGGGCTTCGAGGCGCCGGTCAACCTGGTCTACTCGCAGCGCAACCGGTCCGCCTGCACCCGCATCCCGGTGACCGGCAGCAACCCGAAGGCCAAGCGCGTCGAGTTCCGCGTTCCGGACCCGTCGGCCAACGTCTACCTGGCCTTCTCGGCCATGATGATGGCCGGCCTCGACGGCATCAAGAGCAAGATCGAGCCGCCGACGCCGATCGACAAGGACCTCTACGACCTCCCGCCGGAGGAGTGGGGCGACGTCAAGCAGGTGCCGGGCTCGCTGCCGGCAGTGCTCGACTCGCTGGAGGCCGACCACGACTACCTGCTCGACGGTGGCGTCTTCACCCCCGACCTGATCTCCACCTGGGTCGACTGGAAGCGCGCCAACGAGGTCGACCCGGTGCGCCTGCGCCCGACCCCGCACGAGTTCGCCATGTACTACGACTGCTGAGCAGTCACCGCACCACCGGCCGGGCCGGCTCCGCGTCAGCGGGGCCGGCCCGGCCCGTTTCGACCCCCCCGCCATGCCTTCGCGTCCGATATATTGCGACGGTGGACACACCGCTACGCGAACCCACCTTCCTGATCCTCACCGCGCTCGCCGCCGAGCCGATGCACGGCTACGGGCTGATCCACGAGGTCGCCGCCCTCTCCGACAACCGCGTGTCGCTTCGCCCCGGGACGCTCTACGGGGCCCTCGACCGGCTCGTCGACGCCGGCCTCGTCGAGGTCGACCGGGAGGAGGTGGTGGACGGTCGGCTGCGTCGCTACTACCGCCTCTCCCCCGGCGGCGAGACCACGTTGAGCGCCGAGACCGAGCGGCTGCGTCGCAACGTCGAAGCCGCAACCACCCAACTCTCCAAGCGGGCTCGCGCCGCCCGCCCCGTCACCCCGCGTACGGTCGGAGGGCTGGCATGAACGACCTGGAACGGCGTTACCTCCGGCTGTTGCGCGCGTACCCCGCCGAGTACCGGCGCGCCCGCGGCGCCGAAATCGTCGGCACCTACCTCGACCTGGCCGCCAGTGACCAACGCTGGCCCACACCGCCGGACGCCGCGGACCTGGTGCGCGGCGGCCTCCGCCAGCGGCTGCGGGCCGCGGGCGTCACCGGTCTGATTCCCGGGGTACGCCTCGCGGCGCTGCTGTCGCTCGTCACCGCTAGCGCTCTCGCTGGTGTGTGGGGTGCGGCAGAGCAACATCCGCCGCCCGCGGAGTGGGGAGTCCCGCACGTCGGCCCCTTCGTCTCGCTCGGTGTCGTCGCGTGGGCGGCATGGTTGCTGGTGGCGGTGGTGACGGCCGTCGCGCCGAGTCGGGTCGCCCGGCTGTCCATCACCGTCGCGCTCCTGCTCACCCTGGCGCTGCCGCCGGTGGCCGCTGTGCTCGACGCCCCCCGACCACCGCTGTTCGTGCTTCTGCCGCAGGTGGTCCTGGGCCTGCTCGGGCTCGCCCTGCCCGACCGACTTCCGACGGCGATCCGGCTCACGCCACTGCTGTCCGCACTGTTGACGCTGGTGGCGACGGAGTTGCTGGTCGGCTTGGACGCAGTCGACAGCTACTACGGCATCACCATGACGATCTTCCTGCCCTCCGTCGGCGGACTGCTGCTTGTCGTCGGGGCGCTGCTGGCGACGGGTTTGGCTGCGGGCGGGGACACCCGCGGCGGCTGGGCGCTCGTCACACTGCTCACCCCCGCCGGCTTCCTGACGGTGCCCGGCCTGGCTGACAGCCTCAACTCGGCACACGGTGGTGTCACCTTCACGGACCTGGCCGCGAGCGCGGTCGCCGTCGCGGTCGTCGGTCCGGCCGTACTGCTCCTGACAGTCCTCGTTCGCGCCCGCCGGCCTGCCACCACCCCGACCCCGAGCCGACAGTGCCCCACCTGTGGAACGCGGGCCTGACCGCTCATGATCGTGCTCGATCCTGGATGTAGCGGCATCCGACGCTGCCCGACACCACTACATCCGGGATCGAGCGCGATCTTCGCGGGGGCGCTGGAGGGTGATTGCCAGCGCGGTCAGGAGCAGGGCGGTCATCGCCACCGCGCCGGGAGCCTTGGTGAACCGGGCCAGATTGGTGCCGTCGGGCAGGGTGAGGAAGGCCGCCGCCGAGGCCGGCAGCACGAACCATGTCGTCCGCCCGGCGGTGAGTGCGAGCAGCGCCAGGGGCCAGGTCGCGTACCAGGGGTGGAAGACCGGGGACAGCACGACGGTGGCGACCAGCGCCAGCGCCGCGCCGCGCAGCGCCACCCCGGGGCCGTTTCCCTCGACCTGCGCCACCCGTGGGACGTCGTCCGCACCGCGCAGCGCCCGACAGGCCCGCCACCACAGCACTGCCAGCACCCCGGCGAGCAGCAGCAGGGCGACAGCGCGGAGCACCGGCACCGCCTGCGGGTCCCGGCCGACCAGCGCACCGGCGTAGTCAACGACGAAGCCGACGGCGGTGGGTGGTGACGTCCACTGCTCGGAGTCGCCGCTGTGCGTCAGCCCGCCCACCCAGCCGAACCCGAGACCGGACGCCGCCGAGGTGACCAGCACCGCGCCGACGAGCCCTCCGGCCAGCCAGCCGCCGTCGCGCAACAGCGCCCGCCAGGTGTACCGGCCGCGCACCCCGGCCAACACGGCGAACGGCACCACCACCACGGCGGTGGCCTTCGCCGTGACCGCCAGGCCGAGCAGCGCCCCGGCCAGCAGCAGCGCCGCCGGCCTACCCGGTCGCCGGATCGCCATCAGCAGCCCGCTGAGCAGCAGACCCAGCATCACCGCGTCGTTGTGCGCCCCGGCCACCAGGTGCACCCCGACCAACGGCCCGGCCAGCGCAAGCCAGGCGGCCCGCCGGATCGGCACCCCGGCGGCGCGGGCCAGACCGGGCAGGCAGTACGCAGCCAGCAGAACGCCCGCCACGGCGATGACCCGCAGTGTCACGACCGTGCCGGTCAACCCGCCACCGACACCCACCGCGAGCGCGGCGAGCAGGACGAAGACCGGCCCGTACGGTGCCGGGGTGTCCCGCCAGATCGGGGCGACAGTGTCCAGCCAGGGGCAGCCGGCCGCCGCCACCCCCACCGCGTACGGGTCGACGCCGTGCGCGTACGTCCAGCCCTGGCAGGCGTACGAGTAGACGTCCCGGCTGCCCAGCGGTGGCGCGACGAGCAGCGGCAGCGCCCACAGTCCGGCGGTGACGTACGCCCATCGGGTCGACGGGGCACCGTCGCGCAGCGACCACCACGCGCCGACCAGCAGCACGGTGCCGACCAGCCAGCAGGTCAGCGTGGCGGGGCCGTCCGGGGCACGCCAGATCGACGCGGGTGTGACGCCCAGCGGGGCGTCGGGCAGCGCTCCGCCGAGGTGTGCGGCCACGGCGAGCAGAACGGCGCCGAGCAGGCCGGCGTACCGGGAGAGAGCGGCACCGGGAGCGGTCACCGGCGCACCTTCCCTCAGTCGGCGGCGACCGGCTGACGGGCCGCCCGAGCCGACCGTACCAACCGGACGACCACCACGATCACCAACAGCGTCATCAGCGGCGCCCCGACCGTCTTGGTGTACCGGGGCAGCCCGGTGCCGTCCGGAAGGATCAGGAACGAGGCGACCAGGGCGACCACGACGAACCATCCGGTCCGCCGGGCGGTGGCGGCCAGCACGAACAACGGCCACGTCCAGTACCAGGGGTGCACCACCGGCGAGAGCGCGACCGTCACGGCGAGCGCGAGGCCGGCGTAGAACAGCGGGTCACGGGTGCGGGAACGCCACCAGAGCCAGACGAGCAGGACGGCCAGCACCACCACGGCGATCGCGCGGGTCGCCGGCAACGCGTCGATGTGAGCGCCGAACGGCACCGCGAGATAGTTGATGGTCTGCCCGATGGCGGTGGGTGGGGAGGTCCAGGCGATGGCGGCGCCGCCCTGGGAGAGTCCGCCGATCCAGCCGAAGTCCAGCCCACCGACGACTGTCACGCCGACCACTGTGGCGACCGCGCCGCCGACCACCCAGCCGCCGTCGCGGATCAGCGTCCGGATCCGGAACGGCCCGGCGGTGGCCGCCAGCGCGGCGAACGGCACCACCACCACGGCGGTGACCTTGATCGCCACGGCGACACCGAGGAGCAACCCGCCGACCAGCAGCAGCCCGCGTCGGCCCGGGTGGGAGGCCACCACGGCCAGCCCACCGACCAGTGCGGCGAGCATCAGCACGTCGTTGTGGGGGCCACCGATCAGGTGCGTCGCGACCAGCGGGCAGCCCAGCGCCAACCACACCGCCCGGCCGGCCGGAACCCCGGCTCGGCGGGCCAGCACCGGCAGCGCCCACGCGGTCAGCGCCACGCCGACCAGCGACAGGGCCCGGAACAGCACGATGCTGGCGGTCAGCGAACCGGTGACCTCGACCACCGCGCCCGCGATGAGCACGAACAGCGGCCCGTACGGCGCCGGGGTGTCCCGCCAGATGACCGAAACCGTGTCCAGCCAGGGGCAGGGCAGTGCGGACACACCCTGCTCGTACGGGCTGATGCCGGCGGCGAAGCTGGCGCCCTGGCACGCGTACGCGTAGACGTCCCGGCTGCCGAAGGGGGGTGCGACGAGCAGCGGCAGCAGCCACAGGCCCACGGTGACCAGCGCCCAACGGGTCGACGGCACGCCGTCACGCAGCGCCCACCAGGCGTACGCCAGCAGGCCGGTGCCGACTGCCCAGGCGGCGAGAATCAGCGGGCCGTTGGGGCCCTGCCAGATGCTGACCGGGGTGCTGCGCAGCGGGCCGCTGGGGAACGCTCCCCGGAGGAACGCGGACAGCGCGATCAGCGTCGAGCCGGCCAGGCCGGTCCAGCGCGCGAGGTGGGAAGGCACGCCCGACATGCTGCCAGCACTCCGGTCGGGCAGCGACGGCAGGCACCGTCAGCAGTGCTGGGCCGGGGCCAGGCTGCTGGAGATCGTGTAGTCGCCGGCCGAGCGGACCCGTACCTCGGTGAACCCGTCCGCGCCCTGTCGCACGCAGCCGTCCGGGCCGTCCAGCGACAGCCAGCGTGACCAGCGCACCCGCACCGGCACGTCGCCGGGCGCGGCGGTCAGCCGCACCGAGCCCCGGTCGGCGGCGACGAGCTGGCCGGGTGCGCCGACCAGCGGCGTCGGGTCGGCGACCGCGTACAGCCGCCAGGTCGGATCACGCCAGACCTCCCGCAGGTACGGCAGGCCGGCGCGGATCAACGCGGCCTCGTCGCGGCCCCACCGGTCGGCCGGGGCGTCCGGTGCGATCGCCACGTACGTCACCGCCTCGTCGTGGAGCCACCGCTGGTAGGTCTGCGCGTTCAGGGTGCCGTCGTAGAACAGCGCGTTGCGGTCACTGTCGACCTGGCGTTCCCAGCCCCGGGCCAACGGCACTGTCGGTGGCAGGTACGCGGACTCCCAGTGGTCGCGCAGCGGCACCACCTCGACCCGTCCGGCGGGCTGGAGACGTTGCAGTTCCTCGACGAGCGTGCGGTGGAACGCCGGGGCGCTCTCCGGGGCACCGGCCCGGGTGACGTCGCTCGTCATCACCGGCGACTGCCACCACACCGTCGCGGCGAGCAGCCCGGCCAGCCACGGCGTCGGCAGCGGCGCGTACCCGGCCAGCACGGGCAGCGCGAAGAGCATCGGCAGCCGCAGCGCGTTGGAACCGATCGGGCTGGGCACGTAGTACGCCCCGATCAGGAGCAGCACGGTGAGCACCGCGCCGATGCGCAGCACCCGGCGGCGGCGCGGCAGCAGGACCGCCACCAGCACGGCGAGCGCGACGTTGATCCGCATCGACTCGGCCGAGTACGGCTGGGTGCCGCCGTTGCCGAACAGGACCGCGATCGGCGCCACGGTGACGATCGGCGCCAGGGCCAGGACGAGGCCCTCGGCCAGTGGAGCCTCGGCCCGCCATCCACCCGCCAGCGACCGCCCCGGCCCGTCGCCGCGCCGCACTGCCGCCAGCAGCAGCGCGGCCCCGGCCAGCCCGGTGAACAGGCCGGCGACCGGGCTCGCCGCCGTCGCCACCGCGGCGCAGGCGGCGGCGAGGGCCAACCGGACCGGACGCGGCGGGCGTTCGGTGCTGATCGCGCAGAGCGCCAGCAGGCCGAACGTCAGCCCGACGGCGAAGGTGATCCGCCCGCTCGCCAGGTTGCCGACCAGGACCACGGCACCGAGGACGCCGGCCAACAGCGGGCGTCGGGCCCGGTTGCGGGCGAACAGCCAGGCCAGCGCGAACGCGCCGAGCACGGCGGCGACCGCCCCCAGTGGACGCACCCCGACCAACGCGCCCAACCGGGCGGTGAACAGGCTGTAGCCGTACTGGTTGACGCCGCCGTACCAGCCGAGGTCGACGGGCGTCGCACCGTACCGGTCGGCGAAGTCGGCGCGGGCCACCTGCGCCGCGAGGTCGGTGCCCATCCGGGGCGCGAGCAGGAACGCGACGGCGAGCAGCACCGCCACCCCGGTCGCCGCCACCCAGCCGGTGCGCCGCCCGAGCGGGCGTGGCGACACCTCAGGCATCGAGGACCCGTTCGGCCGCGGCGCGGGAGCGGCGGCCGGTGCGCAGGTACTCGTCGAGGAACTCCCCCGGGTCGTCGCGGCCGAGCAGCCGGGCCACACCGGCCAACTCCACCCCGTGCCGGGGCAGTTGATCACCGGCCCGGCCCCGGACCAGCATCAACGCGTTGCGGACCTGGGCGGCCAGGGTCCAACCGGCGGCCATCTCCGCGGCGTCGGCCGGGTCGATCAGGCCGGCCCGCTCGGCCGCCGCGAGGACGTCGAGGGTACGCGTGCCGCGCAGCGCCGGGTTCGCGCCGGCGTGCCGGAGCTGGACGAGTTGCACCGCCCACTCCACGTCGGCGAGCCCACCGCGACCCAGCTTGGTGTGGGTGGCCGGGTCGGCACCCCGGGGCAGCCGTTCGGTCTCCACCCGGGCCTTGATCCGCCGGATCTCGACGACCTGCTCGCGGGTCAGCCCGTCGGCCGGGTACCGCACCGGCTCGATCATCGCCTCGAACTCGGCGCCCAGGCCCGCGTCGCCGCAGACGAACCGGGCGCGCAGCAGCGCCTGCGCCTCCCACACCCGCGACCAGCGGGCGTAGTACGCCGCGTACGCGGCGAGGCTGCGGACCAGCGGACCCTGCCGACCCTCCGGGCGCAGGTCGGCGTCGACGCCCAGCGGCGGGTCGGGGGCGGGCACGCCGAGCAGTCGACGAAGTTCCTCGGCGATCGCGTGCGCGGCGGCGCTGGCGGCGCTCTCGCCGACCCCGGCGGGCGGGTCGTAGACGAAGAGCACGTCGGCGTCGGAGAGGTAGTTCGACTCGTACCCGCCGAGCCGGCCCATGCCGATCACCGCGAACCGCAACCCTTCCGGCGCGGGTTGGCTGGCCTGGGCGGCCCGCAGCGCGGCGGCCAGGGTGGCGTCGGTGACGTCGGCGAGCGCCGTACCGACCTGGGTGATGTCGGACAGGCCGGGAGCCGGCCGGTTCGCGCCGTCCGGTCGGGTGGGTGTGGGTGCGAGCGAACCCGCCCGGCAGAGCACGTCGGCGCAGGCCACCCGGACCAGTTCCCGACGGCGCAGCGCGCGCACCGCGCTGGTCGCCTCGACCGGGTCGGCGTGCCGGGCCGCCGCCGCCAGGAACCCCTCCCGCAGCACCTCCGGCGGGCGTGGGGCCAGCTCGTTCTCCTCGGCCAGCAGCCGCAGCGCCTCCGGGTCGCGGGCCAGCAGGTCGGCCACGTACCGGGACAGGGCGAGGACCCGGGCGAGCCGGCGGGCGACGGGGCCGCCGTCGCGCAGCAGCCGCAGATACCAGGGGGTGCTGCCCAGCTTGTCGGAGACCTTGCGGTAGTTGAGCAGCCCCCGGTCCGGCTCCGGCGCGTCGGCGAACTCGCTGAGCAGCACCGGCAGCAGCGTGCGCTGGATGGCGGCTGTGCGGCTCACCCCGCCGGTGAGCGCCTGGAGGTGACGCAGCGCCCCGGCCGGGTCGGCGAAGCCGAGGATCTCCAGGCGGTTGCGGGCCGCCTCCGGGGTGAGTCGCAACCCGTCGGCCGGCACCCGGGCCACCGACTCCAGCAGCGGCCGGTACAGCAGTTTGGCGTGCAGTCGGCGTACCTCGGTGGCGTGGGTGACCCACTCGGCCCGGAAGCTCTCGACCGCGCTGCGCCCCGGCGCGGCCGTGAAACCCAGCGCGGCGGCGAGCCAGCGCAACGCGCCCGGTTCGGCGGGCACCGTGTGCGTACGACGTAGCCCTTGGAGTTGCAGTCGGTGCTCGACGCTGCGCAGGAAACGGTAGCCGCGCAGCAGGGCCTCGCCGTCGGCCCGACCGACGTAGCCGCCGGCGACCAGGGCGCGCAACGCCGGGATGGTGCCCGGCTCGCGGAGCGTCTCGTCGCCGCGACCGTGCACGAGTTGCAGCAACTGGACGGCGAACTCGATGTCGCGCAGCCCGCCGGGACCGCGCTTGATCTCGCGTTCCAGCTCCTTCGGCGGGATGTTGTCGATGATCCGGCGACGCATGGCGCGGACGTCCTCGACCGCCTCGGGTCGTTCGGCGGCCCGCCAGACCAGCGGCGCGAGCTGGTCGATCCACTCCTGGGCCAGCGGCAGGTCACCGGCGGCCGGGCGGGCCTTCAGCAGCGCCTGGAACTCCCAGGTGCGTGCCCACCGCCGGTAGTAGGCCAGGTGGCTGGCGAGGGTCCGCACCAGCGGGCCCCGGCTGCCCTCGGGGCGCAGCGCGGCGTCGACCGGCCAGGCGACCAGCCCACAGATGGAGATCAACCGGGTCGCCACCTGGGTCGCGGCGGACAGGTCGGCGTCCTCGGCGGCGACGAAGATGACGTCCACGTCGGAGACGTAGTTCAGCTCGCCGCCGCCGCACTTGCCCATCGCCACGACCGCCAGCCGGGGCCGCTCGGTGCCGTCGGCCAGCTCGGCGACAGCGATCTCGTACGCCGCTGACAGCGTCGCGTCGGCCAGCGCGGAGAGCGCGGCCATCGTCTGCTCCAGGCCGCGACCGCCGGTGAGGTCGGCCGCCGCGATTCGCAACAACGCCAGGCGGTACGCGGTCCGCAACGCCGCCACCGGGTGGCCGCCGTCGGCCGGCTCCAGCCGCCCCTCGGCGATCGGGGCGAGCCCGTCCGGGGCGGTCCGCAGCGCCTGGTAGTGCTCCGGGTGGGCCACCAGGTGGTCGCCGAGCGCCGACGAGGCACCGAGCACCGCGACCAGCCGCCGCCGCAGCCCGGGGTCGTTGTGCAGGTCCGCGAGCAGCGACGACTCGACACCGCCATCGGTGGCGCGGCTCCCGGCGGTGCCGTCGGCGCTGCGGCTCTCCGCTTCCACGATGCGGTGCAGCTGCCGCAGCGCCAGGTCCGGGTCGGCGGCCCGGGACAGCGCGGCGAGCAACTCCGCGGCGGCCTCGTCGACCGGCTCCTGCTCGGCCGGCTGCCACAGCCGCAGCCCCTGCGGGCCGAGCAGGTCCGCGGCGCGCGCGCCGCCGTCGCCCTCGGCGGTGCCGAAGCCGTACCGGGCGAGCCGGCCCGGTGCCCTGGTCGGCCGGCTCATCAGTGCCCGAGCAGCGGCAGGCCGCGCCGCGTCGTGCTGTCGTCCAACTCGCCGAGGGCCAGCGCGGCGAACCGGGCGGCGAACGGTTGCCAGACCTCCTCGATGTCGGCCAGCACCGAGGCGCAGGCCGCTACCACCAGCTCCGGGTCGTAGCCCAGCTCGGCGAGTTGGGTCGAGTCGGTGGCCCAGTCGGCGATCATCGCGGCGTCGCACTCGATGTGGAACTGCAGCCCCCACGCCCGGTCACCGAGGCGGAACGCCTGATGCGGGTAGCGGGTGGACGCGGCCAGCAGGGTGGCACCCCGGGGCAGCTCGGTGATCTCGTCGGAGTGCCACTGGAGCACGTCCGGGATCAACGGCACGTACCGGAACAGCGGATCGTTCTCGGCGGCGTCGCGCCGGCCGACCACGCCGGGACCGATCTCCGGCCCGGACGGGCTGCGCTCCACCAGGCCGGCGTGCGCGGTGGCGAGCAGCTGCGCGCCCAGGCAGACCGCCAGGGTCGGCACCCGGTACCGGACCGCCTTGCGCAGCAGGCCCTCCACTGCGGGAAACCACTGTGCGCCGGGCGAGCCGTCCGGCAACGGGTACGCCTGTTGGTCGCCGCCGAGCACCACCAGCGCCGCGTACCCCTCCAGGTCGGCGGGGAGCTCGTCGCCGGCGTGCGGGCGAACCACCCACAGCTCCAGCCCAGCCTCGGTCAGCCACTCACCCAGCCGGCGCGCGTCGTCCGTCGGGTCGTTCTCGATCACCAGCGCGGTTGCCACCCGTCGAGGCTAGCCGGTACGCCGCACGGCGCCACGCCCCGGCACAGGGTGGCGGTGAGCGGGCCCGCTGCGGCTCAGCTGACCCGCAGCGCGTCGATCAATCGGGACAGCGCCGCCTGGGTGGCGGCCAGGTCGGCCGGGTCTGTCGATCCGGCCAGCCAGAGCGCCGCCTCGTTCATCGCGCCGGAGAGCAGGTGGGACAGTGGCGCCACCGGCTGCGGGGCAATCATGCCCGCCGCGATGAGGTCGGCGAGCGCGTCGGCCAGGTGGCGACCCGAGGCGGCCTCGTCCAGGGCCCGCCACTCGTGCCAGCCGAGCACGGCGGGCCCGTCGATCAGCATGATCCGCTGGAATTCGGGATCGGCGCTGGCCGTGAGGAACGCCTGGCAGCCGGCGGTGAGGCGGGACCATGGGTCCGGTTGGGCATCGGCGATGGCGGCGACCCGGTCCCCCACCTCCTGCTGCACCTGGGTCAGCACCGCCTGGAACAGCTCGACCTTGCTCGCGAAGTGGTGGTAGAGCGCACCCTTGGTAACCCCGGCCGCGCTCACGATCTCGGCGAGACCGACCGCCTGATAGCCACGGGTGGCGAAGAGCTGCCGACTCTGCAGCAACAGGGACCGCCGGGTCTGGTCCCGCCGCTCCTCGCGCACTCCCTGGCCCATCATGCCTCCCAATTGACATACCAACGGTATGCGAAATACGGTAGTTGACATACCGACGGTACGCGAAGGAGTCCCAGTGAATCTCACCAGCTTCTACCCGGTCATCTGCACGACCCGGCTGGCCGAGTGCCACGACTTCTACCGGCACTTCCTGGGATTCGAGACGACCTTCGAGGCCAACTGGTACGTGAGCCTGCGCCGCCCCGGCCCTCCGGCGTACGAACTGGCACTGCTCGACCACCGGCATCCGACAGTCCCGGCGGCCTACCGGAAGCCAGTGCGGGGGCTGCTGCTGAACCTCGAGGTCACCGACGTCGACGCGGAGTGGGAAAGGCTTGTCGTCCACGGCGGGCTCCACCCGGAACTGACGCTGCGCGACGAGGACTTCGGGCAACGGCACTTCATCCTCGCCGACCCCGCGGGCGTGCTGATCGACGTGATCACACCCATCCCGCCGGCACCGGACTGGGCCGAGCGGTACACCGACAATTGAGTCACCAGCGAGGCTAAGCTGTGCCGCTGTGCCCGTAAGCCCTGCCGCTGCGCCCAACCACCACGAGGTAACCGCCGCCGTCCGCCCGCCCGTGCTGCGCCCGGGTGACGCGGTGCTGCTGGTGTCGCCGTCCGGGCCGACCTCGCCGGAGCGGGTGGCCCGGGGCATGGAGCTGCTCACCGGCTGGGGCCTTCGCCCGGTGCCGGCACCGAACGCGTACGCCCGCCACGGCTACCTCGCCGGCACCGACGACCTGCGCGCCGCCGACCTGAACGCGGCCTTCGCCGACCCGGACGTGCGCGGGGTGATCTGCACCCGTGGCGGCTACGGCGCCCAACGGATCGTGGACGCCATCGACATGGCCGCCGTCCGCCGTGATCCGAAGGTGGTGGCCGGCTTCTCGGACATCACCGCGTTGCAGTTCGCGCTCTGGCGGGGCGCCCGCCTGGCCGGCGTGCACGGCCCCGGGGCGGCCTGGCGCGACGAGCGCACGCCGCTGCGCTCCGCCGAGTCCCTGCACGCGGCGCTGATGACGACCGAACCGGTGTCGATCACCGCGGTCCCCACCGAGGAGACCTTCGGCGTACGCGTCCCGGGTCGCGCCACCGGCACCCTGCTCGGCGGCAACCTCTGCATGATCGCCGCGTCGATCGGCACCCCGGACCTGCCCGACCTGACCGGTGCGGTGCTGTTGATCGAGGACGTGCAGGAACCCCCGTACAAGGTCGACCGGATGCTCACCCACCTGCGCCGGGCCGGCGCACTGGACGGGCTGGCCGGGGTGGCGGTCGGGCAGTTCACCGACTGCGGCGACGGCTGGGACACCACGATCGTCGACGTCCTCTCCGAACGCCTCGGGGACCTGGGCGTACCGGTCCTCGGCGGCCTTCCGATCGGCCACGGACCCAACCAACTCACCGTCCCGGTAGGCACCCAGGCCACCCTCGACACCGCCACCGCAACCCTCACCACAACCCCCGCGGTCCAATAACCCCCTCTCCTCCCCTCCCCCTGGCCCGGGGTGGGGTTAGGGGGTCAGGTGGGCTATTGCTCCTGTTTCCAGGGCTGACCAGATGCCCTTCGGGGTGCGGGTGATGCCGTGGGGTTCGGAGTTGGGGGTGGGTAGCGGGTAGCTCTCGATCCGCCCGGTGGGATCGAGGTGACCGATCCGGTTGGCGCCCCACTCGGTGAACCACGCGCCGCCGTCCGGGTCGGCCACTATCGCGTGCGGACGGGCCGCCCGGTCCGGCAAAGGGATCTCGACGATCTCGCCATCCGGGTCGATCCGGCCGAGTTGGCCGGCCGCGATCTCCACGAACCAGATGGTGCCGTCGTCGCCGCAGGTGATACCGACCGGCCCGGCGTTCACTGTGGGTAGCGGATACAGCGTCACGGTGCCGTCGAGGTCGATCCGGCCGACCGCGTTCGCCTGGTTGAGGGTGAACCACAGCGCCCGGTCCGCGCCGGCAGTGATCATCGAAGCGAACCCGCCGGTCACCGGCAGCGGGAACGCGTTGTGGGTGCCGTCGGTCTCCACCCGGCCGATCGTGTCGGAGGTCATCCCGGTGTACCAGAGCGCGCCATCGGGTCCGGCCGCGATGCCGCACGGCCCGGTGCCGGCGGGCAGGGCGATGGTGCGCTGCTCGCCGTCGACGGTGATCCGGCCGATCCGGTCGTCGCCCGAGCGGGTGAACCAGAGCGCCCCGTCCGGCCCGGTCGTGATGATCAGCGGGCGGCTGCCCGCCGGCTCCAGCGGGTAGGTCCGGACCGCGCCGTCGGGCGAGAACCGGGCGATCCCGCCGGCCTGGGCCAGCGTCAGCCACAACGCGCCGTCCGGGCCAGGCGTGATGCCGTACGGCCCAGAATCCGGCCCGGTGAGTGGAATCTCCCGAATTTCGACGGTCATGTCGCGTCCTTCCGTCGGTGATCGTCCACCCTGACCGCTCAGCCAGCGACGACACAACCGATTTCGGCTACCGCCGGCCAGGATTGTCAGCTCGCTGACAGGGTCGCCATGGCTTCCGCCCAGGCTGCCCGGTCACTGTCGGTCACGACAGCGCACGATCACCGAACCTCTGGAGGACAGCATGTCCCGCACCATCCGTAGGAAGCACCTGCTGGCCGGCCTGGCCACCGCCGGCGTCCTCGGCGTCGGGATCGCGGCCCCGACGATGGCGTTCGCCGCCGACACGCCCACGCCGGCTCCGAGCACCAGCACCGCCCCGGCTCCGGGTGCCAAGGCCGACCGGCAGGGTGAGTTCGCCGAGGCCCTCGCCAAGGAACTGGGCGTGCCCACCGACAAGGTGACCGCCGCCCTGGAGAAGATCCGCGAGCAGCACCGGCCGACCGACCGGCCCCAGCGGCCGTCCGCCGAGGACCGGCAGGCCGCGCTCAAGCAGCGCCTGGAGCAGGCGGTCAAGGACGGCAAGCTCACCCAGGAGCAGGCCGACGCCATCACCAAGGCCGTCGAGGCCGGCGTCTTCCCCGGCGCGGGCGGCCACCGTGGCCCGGGCGGCCCGCACGGTCCCGGTGGCCAGCACGGCGACGGTACGCCCGGCAAGTGATCCGACGGTCCGGCCCCGGCAGGCACTGACCGACCGGGGCCGGCCTTCGTACACCACCGGCGACCCGGCACGCGCCGACCCGGCCCGGACCGGCCTCGGCAGACCACCGGCGACCCGGCACGCGCCGACCCGGCCCGGGCCGGCCTTGGCACACCACCGGCGACCCCGGCACGCGCCGACCTGGCCCGGGCCGGCCTTCGTACACCACGCGCGACCCCGGCACGCGTCGACCCGGCCCGGGCCGGCCTCGGCAGACCACCGGCGACCCCGGTCCGTCTGCCGGAACGGGCCCCACCCGGCCCGTTGCGGCTTGATCCACTCGGCTTTCGTGAAGTCGGGGCATCCGAGTGCGTCGGATACCCCGACTTCCTGAAAACGGAGTTGATCACCGGCTCCGGCTTCAGCCAGGCCACGCCAGGCCAGGCCGGAGCAGGGCCGGCCAGGCCAGGCCAGGCCAGGCCGGACCAGGGCCGGCCAGGCCAGACCAGACCAGACCACGCCAGGCCGGAGCAGGGCCGGGCGAAGCAGGGCCGGCCCTGGAACGGGTGGTCAGCTCTGCTGGGGCGGGGGCGAGAACACGCCTACGCGATTGCCGGTCGGGTCGAGCAGGTGGGCCGACGTGAGACCGCTCGGCGCCGTACGCGCCGGCACCAGCACCCGACCGCCGGCCGCTTCGGCCCGCTTGCAGGTCTCCTCGACGTCGGCGACCTCGGCGTAGAACACCGCGTAGTTCGGCGAACTCCCGTCGGTCGCGCGGATCGCCCCGCTGATCCCGGTGTCGCCACCGGCTCCGGTCACCCGGTAGGACGCGCCGTTGGCCGGCCCCTGCTCCTCGAAGGTCCAGCCGAACAGCTCTCCGTAGAACTTCTCCGCGGCCTCGGGCCGGTCGGCGCCGAATTCGAACCAGGTGATGGGCGTGGTGGACCTGGACATCTGTTGCCTCCAGAAATTTCCGGGCCGGCCGTTCGGCCGCCGTCCCCAGCAGTCTCGAGGCCGTTCGCGACAGCGTCCTGTCGGTGTTTCCGGATCATCCGGCCGAGTTGTCGTCGACGCGGCCCACCCCGGCCGGGTGGTCGTCGACGCGGTCCACCCCGGCCGGGTGGTCGTCGACGTCGAGCCGTTTCAGACCAGGCTCAGCGGGCGGAGCCGTTCGTGCGGGATGTCGAGATCGGTCAGGTGCAGCTCCCGGGCCACCACGTCGGGCAGCGCCCGGACCGTCCGGATCCGGTCGGTGCGGAAGCAGCGCAGCTCGTCGCGCAGCCGGCACCAGGCCACCAGGTACCAGTGCCGGGAGTTGCCGAGGTAGCCGAGTGGCTCGACGTCACGGGTCGAGTCGGCGCCGGCGCGGTCGGCGTACCGGATGCGCAGCACCCGCCGCGCGGTGACCGCCTCGGCGACGGTGGCCGGGACGGGCGTGGCCGGCCCGTCGCCGATCAGGTGCACCCGGCCGGCGAGGCGGTGTGCCTCGGCGGCGTCGGCGGCCGGCAGCACCGCCACCAGCTTGCGCAGCGCGGTGCCGGCCGGCCCGGCGAACGGCGAGTCGGCGAGCCGGTGCAGCGCCACCGCCATCGCCACCGCCTCGGCGGCGGTCAGGTTGACCGGCGGCAGGGTGCGGGCGCGGTCCAGGACGTAGCCGCCGGTGCGCCCGGGCTCGGCCCAGATCGGCACCCCGGCCTCCTGCAACGCGCCGAGATCCCGTTCGATGGTCCGGCTGCTCACCTCGAAGCGGGCGGCCAGCCAGCGGGCGCTGCGCGGGCGTGGTGACACCGCCCGCAGCTCCTCGACCAGCGCGTACAGGCGATCCGTGCGGTTCATGCCCGGCACGCTACGGCCGGGGTACGACGCCCGCCGGCGACCGCCCGGTGACGTGCGCGTCTCGACCGTCGGAGATCTTGGACAGTTTCCGTCAGCGACTGACGGAAACTGTCCAAGATCTCCATGCGCGAAGACGCGCGCCCGCGGACGCGCGCCCGCAGACGCACGGCCTCACGCGCACGGCCTCACGCGCACGGCCTTACGCGCACGGCCTCAGGCGCACGACCTCAGGCGATGCAGGCGCAGACGATCAGCGCAGCCCCGAAGTGGGTGGCGGCGCTGACCCGGGCGGCCGGGTGCGGCTCCGGGGAGCAGATCACCTCGCCGAGCTTGCCGGGGGTGAGCAGGTCCAGCACCACGAAGGCCAACGCCATGATCGCCAACCCGACCAGCCCGAAGAGCAACGTGGAGGCGAGCCCCTTGCCGAAGTCGCTGTAGCTGGTCAGGATCGCGGTGAAGACGATCCCGGCGATGCCGAGCTGGTTGGCGGCGAGCAGCAACCCCGCGTTGGCGTTGCGCTCGACCCAGATCAGGTCCCGTAGCCGGCCCGGGGTGAGCAGGTCGACGAGCCCGAACCCGGCGGCCATCAGCCCGACGCCGACGATCCCGAACACGACGCTCTGCCAGGCACCGCTGAGCAGATCCTCCAGCACCGACTTGCCTCCCGACTCTCCGCCCGGAGGGGTACCGGCGCGGTGATCGAGACGATAGCGGCAGCGCGCAATCGCGTCAGCCCCGCGCCTACAGCGCCAGGTAGCGCTGCCGCTCGTACGGGGTGACCTCGCGGCGGTACTGCTCCCACTCGGCCCGCTTGTTGCGCAGGAAGAAGTCGAAGACGTGCTCGCCGAGCACCTCCGCCACCAGCTCGGAGCCGGCCATCACGTCGATCGCCTCGGCGAGGTTCTCCGGCAGCGCCTCGTAGCCCATGGCGCGCCGTTCCGCGCTGGTCAGTGACCAGACGTCGTCCTCGGCGCCCGGCGGCAGCTCGTACCCCTCCTCGATGCCCTTGAGGCCGGCGCCGAGCAGCACCGCGAAGGCGAGGTACGGGTTGGTGGCCGAGTCCAGTGAGCGGACCTCGACCCGGGCCGAGTTGGGCTTGCCGTACGCGGGAACCCGGACCAGCGCGGACCGGTTGAGGTGCCCCCAGCAGACGTACGCCGGGCTCTCCGTGATCCGGTCGGGCAGGTGCTGCGGGAAGAGCCGCTTGTACGAGTTGACCCACTGGTTGGTGACGGCCGTGTACTCCCGGGCGTGCACCAGCAGGCCGGCGATGAACGACTTTGCCACCTTGGACAGCTTCATCGGGTCGCCGCTGTCGTGGAAGGCGTTGCGCTCCCCCTCGAACAGCGACAGGTGGGTGTGCATGCCGCTGCCCGGCTGGTCGGTGAACGGCTTGGGCATGAAGCTGGCCTGCACGCCGGTGGAGAGCGCGACCTCCTTGACCACGTGCCGGAAGGTCATGATGTTGTCGGCGGTGGTCAGCGCGTCGGCGTAGCGCAGGTCGATCTCCTGCTGGCCGGGCGCGACCTCGTGGTGGCTGAACTCCACCGAGATGCCGATCCGTTCCAGCGCCAGCACGCCCTGGCGGCGGAAGTCCCGGGCCACGGCGTGGGTGGTGTGCTCGAAGTAGCCGCCGGTGTCGACCGGGGTGGGCACCGAGCCGTCCTGGGGGCCGTTCTCCAGCAGGAAGAACTCGATCTCGGGGTGGGTGTAGAAGGTGAAGCCCTTCTCGGCCGCCTTGGACAGGGCGCGGCGCAGCACGTGCCGGGGGTCCGCCCAGGACGGACTGCCGTCGGGCAGCAGGATGTCGCAGAACATCCGGGCGCTCTCGCCGCTGACCCCGCCCTCGAAGGGGAAGACCTGGAAGGTGGTCGGGTCGGGCATGGCCACCATGTCCGATTCGAAGACCCGGGCGAAGCCCTCGATCGCCGAGCCGTCGAAGCCGATGCCTTCCTCGAAGGCCGCCTCCAGCTCGGCGGGCGCCACCGAAACGCTCTTGAGCGTGCCCAGAACGTCGGTGAACCACAGCCGGACGAACCGGATGTCCCGCTCTTCCAGCGTCCGGAGGACGAACTCCTGCTGACGGTCCACTTCCCCAACCCCTCGCGACACTGTTTTGTCCGCCTTGGCCGGGCTGCGCCCGACCTGATCGCCCAGTCTTCCCGGGCCTGGTTACGCAGACGTTACGCGAACTGCCGCCGCCCGTCCCCTCGTGTCCCGCCCGGCGAGCGGGGGCCCCGGCCGGACCCGCGAGGTCCGCCGCCGGCCGGGCCGGGCTCCTGCCGTCGCGGCCCGGCCGGCCCGTGGCGGCAGGTGGCGGCAATCTCGTCCGAGGGTACGGATTGTCGCCACGAGGCTGGGGCAAGATGAAGGCATGCCCACCCTGCGTCTCGCCCTGTCCCAGGTCAACCCGACCGTCGGAGACATCGCCGGAAACGCCGACCTGGTCCGCAGCTGGACCCGCCAGGCCGCCGATGCCGGTGCCCAACTGGTGCTCTTCCCGGAGATGATGCTCACCGGTTACCCGGTCGAGGACCTGGTCTTCCGGCGGTCCTTCGTCGCCGCGTCCCGGGCGGCCGTCGAGCGGCTGGCCGCCGACCTGGCCGCCGACGGTCTCGGCGAGTTGCCGGTGGTGGTCGGCTACCTGGACGCCGACGGGCCGCCGCAGGTCAGCGGGGACGCCGAGGCGGGCCGGGGTGCCCGTAACGCCGCGGCGCTGCTGCACCGGGGCGTGGTGGCCGCCCGCTACTTCAAGCACCACCTGCCCAACTACGGGGTCTTCGACGAGGACCGGTACTTCGTCTCCGGTGACGAGCTGACCGTGGTGCGGATCGGCGGTGTGGACGTCGCGCTGACCATCTGCGAGGACCTGTGGCAGGCCGGCGGTCCGTTCGCCGCCGCCCGGCGGGCCGGCGTCGGGCTGGTCGTCAACATCAACGGCTCGCCGTACGAGCTGAACAAGGACGACATCCGGTTGCCGCTGGTCCGCCGCCGGGCCGCCGAGGCGGGTGCCGCCATCGCGTACGTCAACATGACCGGCGGCCAGGACGAGCTGGTCTTCGAGGGCGACTCGATGATCGTCACCGCGGACGGTGAGCTGCTGACCCGGGCCCCGCAGTTCGTCGAGCACCTGCTCGTACACGATGTCGAGCTGCCGGCCGCCGGCACCGCGCCGACCACCGAGACGGTGGCGGACGGCATGCGGATCGTGCACAGCATCCTGGACGGCGTTCCGCCCCTGCCGGCCGGCCCGGCCGTCACCGGCGGGCTGATCGAGCCGGTGGCCGACGAGGCCGAGGTGTGGCAGGCGCTGGTGCTGGGCCTGCGCGACTACGTCAACAAGAACCGGTTCCCCTCGGTGGTGCTCGGCCTCTCCGGCGGCATCGACTCGGCGGTGGTGGCCGCCCTCGCCGTCGACGCGCTCGGGCCGGACCGGGTGGTCGGGGTGTCGCTGCCCAGCCAGCACTCCTCGGAGCACTCCCGGGAGGACGCCGCCGACCTGGCCAAGCGCACCGGCCTGGACTACCGCGTCGAGCCGATCCAGCCGATGGTCGACGGTTTCCTGGCCAACCTGTCGCTGTCCGGGGTGGCAGTGGAGAACCTGCAGGCCCGGGTCCGTGGCGTGATCCTGATGGCGCTGTCGAACCAGGAGGGCCACCTGGTGCTGACCACCGGCAACAAGAGCGAGCTGGCGGTCGGCTACTCCACCCTGTACGGCGACTCGGTGGGCGGCTTCAACCCGGTCAAGGACGTCTGGAAGACGCTGATCTGGCGGCTGGCCAAGTGGCGGAACATGGACGCGGCGCGGCGCGGTGAGACCGCACCGATTCCGGAGAACTCGATCGGGAAGCCGCCCAGCGCCGAGCTGAGCCCGGGCCAGCTCGACAGCGACAGCCTGCCCGACTACGACGTCCTGGACCCGATCCTGATCGGTTACGTCGACGGCGACCTCGGCCGTGACGGGCTGGTCGAGTCGGGTCACGACCCGGCGATCGTGGACAAGGTGCTGCGGCTGGTGGATACCGCCGAGTACAAGCGACGGCAGTCGGCGCCAGGCACGAAGATCTCCATGAAGGCGTTCGGTCGGGACCGCCGTCTGCCGATCACGAACCGGTGGCGCGAGCACGGCTGAGCCGTACCCCTGGGGGTGCCGGGTCGGTGACGCGGCCCGGCGCCGCCGCACGGTGACCTGGCGGTCACGTCGCCGCCTTCTCGCCCCGGCCGGAGTGACATCTTGCACTGGGCCCTGCCGTCAGCCCGTCGCGCGGTGCGACGATCGCGACGGAACCCGGGGACCGCGCAGGCGGCCTCGAGGAAGGGAGACAGAGATGGTGGAGTCCACTCCGAACGAGGTGACCGCGTTGTACGGCGGCCCGGCCACCCGACGGGTCCGCACCCGCGACCTGATGGCCGCCAAGGAGCGCGGCGAACGGTGGCCGATGCTCACCTCGTACGACCAGTACACGGCGTCGATCTTCGATCAGGCGGGAGTCCCGGTACTGCTGGTCGGCGACTCGGCAGCGAACAACGTGTTCGGCTACGAGACGACCCTGCCGATCACCGTCGACGAGCTGCTCCCGTTGGTACGGGCGGTGGTGCGGGCGACCCGGCAGGCGCTGATCGTCGGTGACCTGCCGTTCGGCTCGTACGAGGAGGGCCCGGCCCAGGCGCTGCGGACCGCCGTCCGGTTCATGAAGGAGGGTGGCTGCCACGCGGTGAAGTTGGAGGGTGGCCGCCGTAACGCCGCGCAGATCGCCGCGATCGTCGGGGCCGGCATTCCGGTGATGGCGCACATCGGTTTCACCCCGCAGAGCGAGCACACCCTGGGCGGCTACCGGGTGCAGGGCCGGGGCGACACCGCCGACGAGGTGCTGGCCGACGCGCGGGCGGTGGCGGAGGCGGGCGCGTTCGCTGTGGTGCTGGAGATGGTGCCCGGCGAGGTGGCCAAGCGGATCACCCACGAGCTGCCGATTCCCACAGTGGGCATCGGTGCGGGCCCGGACACCGACGCGCAGGTGCTGGTCTGGCAGGACATGGCCGGGCTGCGGACCGGCAAGGCCCCCCGGTTCGTCAAGCGGTACGCGGACCTGGCCGGCGCGCTCACCGACGCCACCCGCCGGTTCGCCGACGAGGTCCGCGGCGGCGAGTTCCCCGCCGCCGAGCACACCTTCTAGCCAGCGGTGTCGGGGTGTCCCCCGCACGGGTGGGACACCCCGACACCGAGGCTCAGAGGTCGGTGACGCGGATGCCGGCGTGGGCCTTGTAGCGCTTGTTGATGGCGATCAGGTTGGCGGTGAACGCCTCGATCTGGTGGGCGTTGCGCAACCGACCGGCGTAGATGCCCCGCATGCCGGGGATCCGGGCGGCGAGCGCGCCGACGATGTCGACCAGCTCACGGTCCTCGGTGCAGATCAGCACGTCCAGATCGATCCGGTCGACCTCGGGGTCGGCGAGCAGCGGTGCGCTGACGTGGTTGAACGCGGCGCAGACCCGGGAGTTGGGCAGCAGCGCGGCGGCCTGCTGCACGGCGCTGCCCTCGTCGACCGTCAACGCGTACGGGCCCTGCTTGTCGAAGCCGAGCGGGTTGACGCAGTCGACGACGATCCGGCCGGCGAGCGGCTCGGCGAGGGCGGCGACGGTGGCGGCGTGCCCGTCCCACGGCACCGCGATGATCACCACGTCGCTGCGTCGGGCCACCTCGTCGTTGGCGGCACCGGTGACGCTGCCGCTGGCCGGCACCCCGGGCAGGGCGGCGATCTCGGCCGCGGACTCGGCGGCCCGCTCGGCCGACCTCGATCCGATCAGCACCGTCTGACCGGCCCGCGCGAACCGGTAGGCGAGGCCCCGCCCCTGGTCGCCGGTGCCACCGATGATGCCGACCGTCAGCCCGGACACGTCGGGCAGCGTGCTCGCGTCGTATGCCATGGCCTCATCCTCGCAAACCGCCCGGTGGGTCAGCAGCGCCGAGCGTTGTGAGAATCCCCGCTGCCCCGGACTCCCCCGGCGCTCACGAACACCGGCAGCGCTCAGGCCAGCTCGAACAGGACGCTCCGGGCCGCCGGGTCGGCGGTGACCAGCCGGACCCGCACGCGTTCGCCGAGCGGCAGTTGGCCGAGGCAGCGGGCGCGTACGGGCGGGGCGTCCAGCGCGACGGTGCCACCGGGCGGGCGGGGCCGGGACTTGCCGTTGGGCGGGGCGTCGACGTCGAGGACGGCCGCGTCGAAGGTTTCGCCGACCCGGTGTTCCAGCACCGCCGCCTCGGCCAGCTCGACGGCGCCACGAGCGGCCGACGAGGCGATCCGGTCGGTGCTCGCCATCGCCTCGGGCAGCCGGGGCAGGGCGGCGCGGGCCCAGTCGGGCACCGGCTGGCCGGTGTGCAGGGCCAGGCAGACCTCGGTGGCGTACCGGTCGGCAAGCCGCCGCAACGGGGCCGTCACGTGGGCGTACGCGGCTGCCACACCGCCGTGTTCCGGCTGCTCCGGCACTTCCCCGTCGAAGGCGGTGTACGCGGCACCGCGCATCAGCTCGGCCGCCTGGTCGATGAACGCCGCGGCGCGCGGCTGGGCCGGGTCCAGAGCGGCGATGACCTGTCCCGGGCCCACGTCGTCGGGCCAGTGCACGCCCAGCGGGGCGGCGGCGGCCCGGAGCCGCTGCACCGCCTCCGGTTTGGGCGCCGGCATGGTCCGCAGCAGGCCGACCCGGCCGGCCAGCATGATGTCGGCGGCGGCCATCCCGGTCAGCAGGGAGATCTGCGCGTTGTGCTCCTCCATCGGCACCGGCGCGCGCAGCACCAGCCGCCAGCCCTCACCATCGGGCTCCAGATCCTGCTCGGGCAGCGGCAGGTTGATGGCGCCGCGCCGCAACCCCCGCGCGGTCAGCAGGTCGCCGATCTCCGGCAGCAGGGCGATCGGGTCGGCCAGCCGTCCGGCCTCGGCCGCCGCCTGCACACCTGGGTAGTCGAGTTTGGCGCGACTGCGGACCAGGGCGCGTTCCACCTCGACGGCCACGGTGGCGCCGTCGGCGTCCAGGTCGATGGTCCAGAGCACCGCGGCCCGGTCGACGTCGGGCAGCAGGCTGGCGGCACCCTCGCTGAGGGTGCGCGGGTGCAGCGGCACGTTCCCGTCGGGCAGGTAGATGGTCTGCCCCCGCCGCCAGGTTTCCGCCTCCAACGCCCCACCAGGGGTGACGTGCGCGGCGACGTCGGCGATCGCGTACCGCACCCGGTAGCCGCCACCCGGGCGGCGGGCGAGGTGCATCGCCTGGTCCAGGTCCCGCGAGGTGGCGGGGTCGACGGTGACGAACGGTATGTCGGTGCGGTCGACGGGCGGCTGCGGCGGTGCCGCAGCCGCCTCGTCGGCCTCACGCTGGGCGTCGGCAGGGAAATCCTCGGGCAGGCCGAGTTCCCGGCGCAACGCGCCGAAGTCGATGCGGGGCGCGAGTACGCGTCGGATGACCACGGGTCAATCCTGACAGTGCCACCGGTGATCCGCTTCCGGTGACCGGCCGGGAATTCCACCTGGCAAGAGGTGGTCCGTGCTCAGCCTGTCGCCTTCCGGGCGGCGGAGCGGGCGCCCTTCGGTGCGGTGGCCCGAGCGGCGACCGGCCGGGCCGGCGACTTGCGGGCGGTCACCTTGCGCGCCGGCGCCTTGGCCGCGACGGTCTTCTTCGCCGGGGCCTTCTTCGCCGCCGCCTTGCGGGCGGTGGTCGACGAGGTGCCGGTCGCCTTCGCGGCCGGGGCCTTCTTGGCCGGGGCCTTGCGCGCGCCGCCGCTGGGGCGGGTGGACGCGGTCTTCTTCGCCGCTGTCGTCTTCTTCGCCGCTGTCTTCTTGGCGGCGGACGCCGTGGTCGCGACCTTGCGCGCCGGGGCCTTCGCCGCGGTGGCGGTCTTACGGGCGGGCGCCTTCGCGGCCGTGGTCTTCTTCGCCGCCGAGGCCGTCGTCTTCTTCGCCGCGCTCGCCGTCTTCTTCGTCGCAGCGGTGGTCTTCTTCGCGGCGGTGGTGGTCTTGCGCGCCGCCGACGCCGGAGCGCGCTTGGCGGTGGCGGTCGTCTTGCGGGTGGCGGCAGCGGTCTTCGCCGGCGCCTTCTTGGCCGCGGCGGTGGTCTTGGTCGTGGTCCGCTTCGCCGGTGCCTTCTTCGCGGGGGCCTTCTTCGCCGCCGTGGTGGTTTTCTTGGCCGGCGCGCGGCCTGCCGCACCGGCCGCCTTGCGGGCCGGTGCCTTCGCGGCACCGGCGGTGGACTTGCGCACGGGGGTGGTCCGGCTCGCCGCCGTGTTCCGCTCCGCCGCGGCGGTCTTCTTCGCGGTGGTGCGTCGGGCGGCCGGGCGCTTGGTGGCCTGCTGTGCTTCGGCCATCGTGGTTCCCTCCTCGGGGGACGTGCTCTCGCGTGCGTCCTCGCGGAGCACGAAATGCCTCGGCGCGAGCCGTCCCGCGCCGCCTATCTGTCGTCCCCGGCCCAACGAGCGTCCTCGGCATCCCACGCCTCGTTCCGCTCCTGCACTCGTTGCAGGGCGTTCTCGGCGTCGGCCGCCGAGTCGTACGGCCCGAGAACGTGCTTCGCCGGACACACGTTGGCGTCCGTCTCGACCCGGTGATGTCGGGTGCACCAGTAGAACTGCCCACCACGTTCGCTGTCGCTCATGGGAATCACTGTGCACCGCGAACCGGCCGGCCGCCACCGGATCGCACAAGTCGCCGACGATCTCCACAGTAGATATGCATCGGCTCTGTCGGGCCGAAACGGCGAAACGCGTGGGACTGGAACACCAGAAGATGCGCAGGTGAGCCGCGCGGTGGCGTCGCCTCTATGATCGCCGGATGGCGATTCCGGACTACATCGTGGGCATGCGCAAGCACGTCGGCCACGACCTGCTCTGGCTGCCGAGCGTCAGCGCGGTGGTCCGCAACGACGCCGGTGAGCTGCTGCTCGGACAGCGCGCCGACGACGGGCGCTGGTCGGTGATCAGTGGTTTCGTCGAGCCGGGCGAGCAGCCGGCCACCGCGCTGGTCCGCGAGGTGCGTGAGGAGACGGGGCTGGACGTGGCGCCGGTGCGGATGTCCAGCGCCGTGTCGCACCCGCACACGTACCCGAACGGGGACCGGTGCGAATACCTCAACCTGGGGTTTCTGTGTCGGCTAATGGCCGGCACCGCCCGGGTCAACGACGACGAGTCGCTGGACGTGCGGTGGTTCCCGTTGGACCGGCTGCCCGAACTGGACAAGCACGCCCTGCTGGTCATCGCGTACGCGCTGCGGGAAAACCAGTTGGCCGGTTACCTGGAGCCGGGCACGACGTGGGACGACGTGCCCGACTGAGGTTCACACCGGGGTCGGCGCGAGGGCGACGGGCACGGCGGGCGCGGACCGGGCCGCCCGAATGGTGTACGCGAGCGCGTACGGCATGCAGGCCAGGTAGAACATCGGCTCCAGCAACAGGCGGTCGGTGATCAGGAAGATCTCCCACGACGTGGGGCGGGGCAGGCCGAAGTTCCAGTCGGTCCAGCAGGCGAAGAGCCACAACGGCGCGGAGATCCGGTCGACGCTGTCCGCTGTCATCGCGTCGGCCGCAACGGTGCCAGGCCCCGGAATGGTCTGGATCACGAAGAGGATCACGGCCAGGTCGGCGGCGACGAGCGCGCCGACGAGGCCCACCGACCAGGCGACGCCGACCCGGCCCCGGGCGGCGAGGCTCGCCGCAGCCCAGAGGGCCAGCGTCAGGCCCGCCGACCAGAGCAGCAGACCGGGTACGAAGCTGCCGAGGACACTGCCGTTGATGACGGACATGAGCCCGAGTGCGGCCACACCGACGGGGAGCACCACGCCGAGCGCGATGCGCAGTGGCCCGTGCAGTGCGGTGTGCCGGGCCGACCGTGCCGTGTACTTCGCCAACAGCACCGCGAAGCCGAGGATCAACATCGACCAGAGCGGCAACTGCACCGCGCTCGACCAGCTCACCAGCATCGACAGCCAGTTGTAGACCTGCGCCATGGCCAGCGCGCTGACGACCACGATCGCGGCGCAGGCGAGGGGGGCCAGGAGCAGGGCGGCGGCGGTACGGCGGGCCCGCTGATGCATCAGGCGGCGGTCGAGGAGCGGGGCACCGGCTCGGCTGACGGCGAGGCTCGCCGCGAAGCCGACCATCGTCGTCCGGCGACCGTTCTCGGCGAGCACGTGCAGCTCGGCGGCCCATTCGCGGCGCAGGTCGTCGCGGACGTCGGCCGGCCAGCGGCGCGCGGCCAGCCCCAGCAGCAGCTCGGCGATCCGACGGGTCAGCATGCCGGCGCTCCGGTGGTTGCTCGCGTGGCGTTCACCCGTTCGCCGCTCGGGTGCCCGGGTTGGGCTTTCGGCTCGACGTGGACGTCCAGCCGGTGGCGCTGCGCGTCGCCCCCAGAGCGGCGGGCGCGAACCGGGCCGCCCGGATGGTGTAGGCGAGCGCGTACGGCATGCAGGCCAGGTAGAGCATGGGCTCCACCAGCACCCGGTTGGTGATCAGGAAGATCTCCCACTGGATCGGCCGGGGCAGGCCGAAGTTCCAGTCCGTCCAGCAGGCGAAGAGCCACAGCGGCGCGGAGATCGGGTCGACGCGTTCCCGTGCCTCGATCACCGGACCGGCGCCGATTCCGCCCGGGTAGGTGTCGACGACGGGGAGGATCACCGCGAGGTCGGCGGCGACGAGCGCGCCGAGGACGCCCACCCACCAGGCGGCGCGGAGGCGACCCCGGGCGGCGAGGCTCGCCGCGGCCCAGAGGGCGAGGGTCAGGCCGGCCAACCAGAGCAACAGACCGGGTACGGCGCCGGCCAGGCTCTCGGGACTGGTGACGCGCACGAACAGGATGACGGCCGCGCCGAGCGGGATGACCACGCCGAGCGCTATGCGCAACGGACTGGCGAGGGCGGTGTACCGGGCCCAGCGGGCAGCGAACACCGCCAACACGACCGCCAGCACGATGACGACAGTCGTCCAGATCGGCTTCTGCGCCCGCTCCGCCCAACCTGCCCGGAACATCAACCAGTTGTGGACCGGGAACATCACCAACGCACCGACGGCCACGATCCCGACGCAGGCGATCGGGGACAGCAGTAACGCGGCGACAGTGCGGCCGGTTCGACCACGCATCAGGGTGCGGTCGACGAGCGGGGCACCGGCACGACTGACGGCGAGGCTCGCCGCGAAGCCGACCATCGTCGTCCAACGACCAGTCTCGGCGAGCACGTGCAGCTCGGCGGCCCATTCGCGGCGCAGGTCGTCGCGGACCTCGGCCGGCCAGCGCCGGGCGGCCAACTCCAGCAGCAGCTCGGCGGCCCGGCGGGTCACCACGCTGGCGCCCCGGTGGGTTCGGTGACGCCCCAGGACGGACGACCGTCGGGGATCGCGGCCCGCAGCTCGGCGAGCGTCCGTCGGGCCTGCGCCACGCCTTCGGCGGTCAGCCGGTAGTAGCGGCGAGCCGGTCGGCCGGCCGTGGCGGGGTCGATCGCCTCCCAGTCGGAGGCCAGCCAGCCGGCCCCCTGCAGCCGGTGCAGCACCGGGTAGAGGGTGCCGCTGGGCAGGCCGGTCAGTCGCATCAGGTCCAGCCCGTAGTGCTGCTCGTCGGGCTCGGCGAGCAGCGCCGCGAGCACCTTCGCGACCGGAATCGTGATCCGCATCCGACCACTGTATCGGAACTCTACATAGGGTGGGAGCACCTTCTCCGCGCGTCGGTCGGGTGGGGCCGCATCGATCGTCGTGGCGTCGCCGCCGCACCGCGCGGTCGGCTGGCGGCGCGGCGGTCACGTAGTCTGGCGGACTTTGCTTCTTCCGAGGAGGTTGACGTGGCCGAGTACCCGCAGGACGTCGTGCAGCGCTTCCACGCCACCCCCGAACAAGTCGACGCCGGCCTGGTCGGCGAGCCGCCCCGGACCTGGGCGTCCATCGTCATCGAGGAGTACGACCCCGCCTGGGCGCAGCGATTCGCCGCCGTCCGCACGTCGATCGTCGAAGCGCTGGGCGACGTGGCCCTCGGTGTGGAACACGTGGGGTCCACGGCGGTGCCGGGGCTGGCGGCCAAACCGATCATCGACGTCGACCTCACCGTCGAGGACACCGCGACGGAGCCTGCCTATCTCCCCGCGCTGGAGCGGCTCGGGTACCGGCTCGTCCTGCGCGAGCCCTGGTGGCACGGGCATCGGATGCTCGTCGGCCCGGCCGAGGACGTCAACCTGCATGTCTGGCCGCAGGGCGCGCCCGAGCCGGTCCGGCACCGGCTCTTCCGCGACTGGCTGCGCTCGCATCCGGACGACCGGGAGCGGTACGCCGAGACCAAGCGCCGCCTCGCGCGCGACACGGCGCACCGGCCCCGCGACTACAGCCTGGCGAAGAACGACGTGATCGACGAGATCTACGCCCGCGTCTTCGCCGCCTGACGACCTCGTGTCGCCGCCGTCCACGCGCAGATCTTGGACAGTTTCCGTTACTAGCCAACGGAAACTGTCCAAGATCGGGCGGTGGGCCGCGGGTGCGGACCGCCAGCCGACGGTCCGGGGTTGATCCCCCAACCGTGACGTTTCAGCGCGGCGGCTGCTGCATGATCCAGGTGGGCACCGGCTCGGACAGGGAGCCCACCACCTCCCAGCCGGCCCGGCGGTACAGCTCGACGTTGCCCGGGTTGCTGGTCTCCAGGATCGCCGGCAGGCCGTCGGCGGCGGCACGAGCCAGCCCGGCCCGCATGACGGCCCGACCCCAACCGCGTCCGGCGCTGTCGGGGTGGGTGCCCAGGACACCGAGATACCAGAACGGGTACGTCGGCAGGGCGTCGTGCACGGTGTCGTCGTAGCCCTGCACCCGGGCCAGCACATCGGCCGGGTAGGGATCTTCCTTCGGCGACCCGGACACGACGGCCGGCACGATGCCCGGCTGCTCGGCCGCCGGCGGCTCCCAGATGGCGGCGGACGCGCCGGCACCGATCGTCCAGATCGACGACCAGTGCACCCGCTTGTCGAAGAGGTTCCCGAAGAAGATGGCGGCGTAGCGCGGGTAGGTCTCCTCGTCCGGGAACAGGAACCGCAGCACGGGGTCCTTGACGAACGCGGCGACCAGCGAACCGACCACCGCGTCGCGGTCGGCTGGGGTGGCGATGGTGATCTCGGGCGTTGTCACAGCAGTCGACACTAGCCGGAAATGCGCCTTGACCCTGACACGGTGGCGGGCCGAAGACTGCCGCCATGAACCTCGATGACTACCGAAACCACTCCCCCTACAGCGCTCCCGGCCGGCACGGCGGGCTCCTCGACGCCGTGGCGACCGACATCCCCACCGTGGCGGCGACCGTCCGCAACGTGATCGTCCACTACCGGGCCGGCGGCGTGGAGCTGCCCGACGACCGGCTGGAGGAGGTGAACCACCGTTGGATGGACCGCATCCTCGACACCGACCAGTCCCGTTTTCCCCTGCCGCTCACGAGCGGGCGCCCGGCAGCCGAACGGGTGGCCGGCTGCTGCCGGGACCACACACTGCTGTCGGTCGCGATCCTGCGCCAGCACGGCATTCCCAGCCGCAGCCGGGTCGGCTTCGCCTCCTACTTCACGCCCGGCTGGCATCACGATCACGTCCTGGTCGAGTACTGGAACGGCCACCGCTGGGTCTGGGCGGACCCGGAGCTCGACCCGGCTGGCGACTGGCGGTTCGACGGCTACGACATCGATCCGGGGGCGGGTCTCTTCGATTCGGCGGCGCGGGTGTGGTCGGCGTACCGGGCGGGGGCGACCGATCCCGACGTCTACGGCGTGGCTCCCGACCTGCCGGTCCACGGCGCCTGGTTCATTTACAACTACGTCATGCACGAGCTGGCCCATCGGCAGAAGGATGAGCTGCTGCTGTGGGACAGCTTCGGCGCGATGACCGACGACCTCGCCGACGCCGACCTCACGCTCGCCGACGAGATCGCCGCGCTGCTGCTCCAGGCGGACGACGGCGACGAGGCCGCGGAGAAGGCGCTGGCCGACCGGTACGCCACCGACAGCCGGCTGCGTCCCGGCGCTCGGGTGCGCAGCTTCTCGCCGGTCTCCGGCACGGTGAGCACCGTCGAGCTGCGCGTCAGCCGAAGGTGAAGGCGTACGCCTCGGCCCCGGGCTCGCCGAACGTGATCTCCAGGGTCCGTTCGCGGATCGCGTCGTCCTGGCGGACGAGCTGGTAGAGGCGGCCGTCCTGGAGGACGCCGTTGCCGTCGGCGTCGACGTCGACGCCGTGCGACGGGCCGGGAGCAGCGCCGTCGAGCAGCACCCGGAACGGGATCGACCGTCCCGCCCCGGGGGCGAGCACGAGATGCGCGTCGCGGGAGTGGAACCGGACGGCGACGCCGCCGCCGGCCCGGTCGAGCACGACGTTCTCCGAACCGATCGTCCACTCCCCCGCCAGGGCCCACTGATTGAGGTCGAGGCTCTGCGGCACCTGGTATTCGCGGCGTTCGTCCAGCGCCGGCTCGTTCGGCGACGCGAAGTGTTCACCGCGACTGAAACCGAGGTACGTCTCGGGCGTGCGCAGGTTGGCCCAGTCGGCCTCCGCCTCCGGGCCGACCCCCTCGACGGGTACGGGTGCGCGCTCGACGCCGAGCAGTTGCTGGAGCACCCGCTCGGACTCCTCGTAGCGTCCCTCGCCGAAGTGGTCGTCACGGATGACGCCGTCGGTGTCCACGAAGTAGAGCGCCGGCCAGTAGTGGTTGCCGAAGGCACGCCAGATCACGTAGTCGTTGTCGACCGCCACCGGGTAGTCGATGGACCGGGCAGCGACCGCCCGCCGCACCCAGTCGACGTCGTGCTCGAAGCCGAACTCGGGCGTGTGCACCCCGACGACGACAAGCCCGTCGTCGCGGTAGGCCTGTGACCAGGCGCGCACGTACGGCTCCTGGCGCAGCCAGTTGATGCAGGTCAGCGTCCAGAAGTTGACCAGGACGACGCGCCCGCGCAGGTCGGCGGGGCCGAGTGGCTCGGAGTTGAGCCACTCGGCCGCCCCGTTGAGCGGGGGCAGGTGCACGGCCATCTAGCGCAGCGACCGGAAGGCGGTGCGAAGCTCTTCGGAGAAGATCTTCGGCTGTTCCCAGGCCGCGAAGTGCCCGCCCACGTCGAGCTTGTTGTAGTAGATGAGGTTGGAGTACGCCTGCTCGGCCCAACTCTGCGGCGCCTCGTACAGCTCGTCGGGGAAGACGCTCACGGCGACCGGGATTTTCACGCCCTTGGCGGCGAAGAACGACAGCTTGTTCTCCGCGTACAGTCGAGCCGAGGAGACCCCGGTGTTCGTCAACCAGTAGAGCGAAATGTTGTCGAGGAGGTCCTCCGGCGTGATGCCTCGGGGCTGCCCGGCGACGGACTCGGAAATGAGCTTCAGGCTGGCGGCGTCATGGTCGAGCATGTAGGTCGCCAAGGCGACGGGCGAGTCAGCCAAACCGGTCAGCGTCTGCGCGCGTCCCATCTCAAGGGCGTAGCTGGAATGCTTCCAGAAGAAGTCCGCCTGCTCACAGGCGCGCCTCTCATCGTCGGAGAGGTTGGACGGGAGCGAGGCGAGGGGATTGTTAGCACCAGTGATACCGGACTGGAGCATCGCATCGATGTCGGGCGGATACACACCCGGCATGTTGGTGTGAATGCCGATCAGTTCCGGAGGTGCCTGCACTCCCATCAGATCCGTGATGAGCGCACCCCAGTCGCCACCCTGCGCCACGAATCGCGTGTAGCCCAGGCGTTTCATCAACTCGATCCAGGCGGTGGCGATGTGTTGCGGGTCCCAGCCGGGCATGCTCGGCTTGCCGGAAAAGCCGTAACCAGGCATCGACGGGATCACCAGATGGAAGGCATCCGAGGCGCTCGCGCCGTGCTCGGTGGGATTGGTGAGCGGGTCGATGATCTTCATCTGTTCGATCACCGAGCCCGGCCACCCGTGCGTGACGATGAGCGGTAGGGCGTCCTCATGCTTCGAACGGATGTGGAGGAAGTGGATGTCGAGGCCGTCGATCTCGGTCATGAACTGTGGTAGGGCGTTCAGCCTCGCCTCGACCTTGCGCCAGTCGTACTCTTTTTCCCAGTAACGCGCGAGGGCCTGCATTGTGGCAAGCTGCACTCCCTGCGACTGGTCGTTCACCGTTTCCTTGTCCGGCCAGCGGGTGGCTTTGATGCGCCTTTTCAGGTCGTCAAGGTCGGCCTGGGGAATGTCGACCGAGAACGGCCGGATCTCCGTGGTACCCGGACGAGTCTTGGTTTTGACAGCCATGCGTTTTTCCTCTCCGTCTAGGTTTGCGCCTCGCGAGGAGAAAGCATCGGGTGCAGGCTCTGCCCGGACTCAGGTGCCAATGAATGGGCACGCCGCCGCCATATCTCGGAGCCTAGTGTCGGCCGACCGCGATGGTCGGTGAAGTCGACACTTGCTCAACTGCCTTCCGGACGGCGGTCGACACAGCGGACAGCGACCTCATGCGGTCTCGGCCTGGAGGGCGGGGCCGAGGAGGAGTCCGCCGTCGATGACGTACTCCGAGCCCGTGATGAACGACGCGTCCGATGAGGTGAGGAACAGGAGAAGTCGGCTGACATCGGTCGGCTCCCCGAGCCGGGGGATCGCGAACGGCTCGGGTGAGTAGAAGTCGGCGATTGCCGCGACTGCGCCAGCTGCTGGTTCGTGGATGAAGGGGGTCGATATCACGCCGGGGTGGATGGTGTTCACCCGGATGTGGTCGCGGCCGAGTTCGAGTGCCGCCGTTTGGGTGAGGCCTCGCACGGCCCACTTACTGGCGACGTACGGCGCGTAGTGAGCCGTGCCGCCCAGGCCCATTGTCGAGCCGATGGTGACGATGGCTCCCCCTCCCGCCCGGCGCAGCGCGGGGGCCGCGACCTTGATGCCGAGGAAGGTCCCGGTGAGATTGATGTCGAGGATGCGCGACCACGTGGCCTGCTCGGTGTTGTCGATCGTCGCCGGCGGATTCTGCACGCCGGCGTTGTTGACGAGCACGTTCAGGGCGCCGAAGGCGCTCTCGGCGGCCAGCACAGCGGCGGACCACGAGCTCTCGTCGGTGACGTCGAGGCGGGCGAAACGAGCGCGGGTTCCCAGCTCGTCGGCGAGAGCGGCGCCGCGCTCGGCGTCGATGCCGCCGATCACCACGTTCGCTCCCTCGGCGTGAAAGGCGCGCACGTGGCTCGCGCCCTGGCCGCCGGTTCCACCGGTGACGAGCACGGTCTGGTTGTCGAAGCGGGGCATCAGATGCTCCTTCGGTACGGGGGTGGATGACCGTCGTGGTGATGACCGGGCGGCCAGTGGTGAGCCGGTCGACTCACCACTGGCCTGACACTAGGTGGACGGCAGAGGCGAGTCAAGCCACTCACCTCGTATGCTCGGCCCATGAGCAGGGCCTTGACCACGTATCACCAGCGCGTCGCCCAGGAGAAGCGGGCGCTGATCGTGACGGCCGCGACCGCGCTGTTTCTCGAGTTGGGCTACGACCGGACGTCGCTGGCGCGGATCGCCGAGCGCTCAGGAGTTTCGCGGGCCACCCTGTTCAAGCAGTTTCCGAGCAAGGCCGCGCTGTTCGACGCCATCGTGACCGAGTCCTGGTCGACGGCCGACGAGGAGGACCCTCCGCCCACCGGCAACGTCGTTGCCGGGCTGAGCATCATCGGCCGCCGTTACGCCGCGCTGCTGGGCCGCGCCCAGATGACCGACCTGTTCAGGATCGTCATCGCCGAACTGCCGCGGTTCCCCGAGCTGGCCCATGCGCAGTTCTCGCGCGGGAAGATGCCCTACTTCGAGTCCGTCCGCAGCTACCTCCTGGCTGAGCACGAGGCGGGAACGGTGCGGGTCGAGGACGCCGAACTCGCGGCCACCCAGTTCCTGGGCATGATCTCCAACTACGTCTTCTGGCCGACGCTGCTGGTGCCGGGCTGGGAGGTGAGCGCCGAACGCACCGCCCAGGTGGTCGACGAGGCCGTCCGCACCACCGCCGCCCGATACGCCACGACGTGACCACCGACGTCCGCGCACGGCACCGACGCCCGGCAGGACCGGTCACGGGCGCTCGACGGCTTTTTCGGCGGCGCGACTGACCTGCTCCCAACCCGCCCAGGTGTCCATCCGCCGGCGGGAGATGTCGAACGCCAGGTCGTACACCATGCTGCCGAGCAGGAGCCGCAGCGGCGGGTCGTCGCTGTCGACCAGCCGCAGCAGCGCCTCGGCGGCCAGCCGGGGTTCGCTGTCGATCGAGCCTTCCGCCCACTGGCGTTCCATCTCGGCACGCAGTGGTGCGTAGGCGTCCATCGGAGTGGTGGCGCGCACGCTGGTGTAGAGGTCGGTCCAGTAGCCGCCCGGCTGCACGATGCTGACGGTGACGTCGAAGGCCGCCGCCTCCATCGCCAGCGCCTCACTCATCCCTTCCAGGGCGAACTTGCTCGCGCTGTACAGGCCGGTGCTGGGGAAGCCGCCGAGCGCGGCGATGCTGGAGACCTGCACGATGTGACCGGACCGTTGGGCGCGCAGGTGTGGCAGCACCGCCTGGCTGACCCAGAGCGCGCCGAAAAGGTTGACCTCGAACTGGGCGCGCGCCTCGGCCTCGGTGAACTCCTCGATCATGCCCATGGACAGGGTGCCGGCGTTGTTGACGACGATGTCGAGCCGACCGAAGTGCTCGACGGCGGTGCCCACGGCCGCGATCACGGCCGCGCGGTCGGTGACGTCGAGGGTCAGGGCCAGCAGCCGGTCGGCGTACTTCTCGTCGAAGTCGCGGTGCGCGATGGTCCGGGCGGCGGCGACCACCCGGTCACCGCGGTCGAGCGCGGCGTCGGCGAAGGCGCGGCCCAGGCCGCGGCTGGCGCCGGTGATGAACCAGGTACGGGGGGCGGCGTCGGAGGGGGTGCGCATGCGAAGCCTCTTTCCTCTTGACGAGACGAGACGAGACGAGACGAGACGGTTCGTCTCGTTACGGCTGAAGGCTAGACGCACCCCGACACCACGTCAAGACGAGACGGTCCGTCTCGTCGTTGCTATCGTGGTGCCCCATGACGCCCAACACCGCCCGCCGGCGCGAGACCTCGCGGCGCGCCATCCTCACCGCGGCCTTCGACCTGCTTCAGGAGACGGGGTACGCGAAGCTCAGCATCGAGGGCATCGCCGCGCGGGCCGGCGTCGGCAAACAGACCATCTACCGCTGGTGGCCGTCGAAGGGCGCTGTCATCTTCGACGCCTTCCTCATGCTCAGCGAGGCCACCGAGGGTGGGCCGCCGACGCTGCCGGACACCGGCGACCTGGCGGCGGACCTGACAGTGGTGCTGCGCGCGACGGTCGAGGAGATGAACGACCCCCGCTTCGAGCAACCGATGCGCGCGCTGGCCACCGAGATCGCGCTCGACCCCGAGCTGGCCGCGGCGTACGCCGAACGGTTGGACGGGCCGTTGAAGGAGGCCAAGCGGCAGCGCCTGCGCAGCGCCCAGCAGGCGGGCCAGATCGCCGACGACGTCGACCTCGACGTGGCGGTGGACCTGATCTGGGGGCCGCTGCTCAGTCGCTGGCTGCACCGCAGCGGCCCGCTCACCGCCGAGTACGCCGACCTCGTCGTCAGCACCGCCCTCAACGGATTGCGCCCCCGCCGATCCGACGAGTGACGATCGGTGGGACGACTTTGCGCTGCCGCAGCGTGGTGCGGCAACATCAGGCGCCGTGACGGCACCAGGCACGGCCCCCGACGACGACCTCCCGGCCCGCACGCCCCGGGTGAGTCGGCGGGTCAGACACTGGTTGGCCGGTGCCGGGGTGGCCACCCTGGCCGCCGTCCTCGGCATCACCCTCGCCGTACGCGGCGGCGCCACCCCGGCCTGTGCCGCGCCGCCGACCGGCAACGCCGTCCACAAGGGCAAGGCCAGCTTCTACGACGCGGGCCGCTCGGGTGGCAA
Source organism: Micromonospora sp. C97 (assembly GCF_018070385.1). Taxonomy (NCBI): domain Bacteria; kingdom Bacillati; phylum Actinomycetota; class Actinomycetes; order Micromonosporales; family Micromonosporaceae; genus Micromonospora; species Micromonospora sp. C97. The sequence goes on along the minus strand of NZ_JAGPXU010000006.1, from coordinate 232,819 downwards.
CTGCTCCTTCCCGGGCCCGCCGGCGGACCGGCTCTACGTGGCTCTCGGCGCAGCCCAGTACTCCGGATCGGCGGCCTGCGGCAGCTACCTGCAGGTGAGTGGTCCGAAGGGCACGGTCCGGGTCATGGTGATGGACCAGTGCGGCGGCTGCGGACCCAGCAAGATCGACCTTTCCACCGAGGCGTTCACCAGGATCGCCGACCGGTCGCAGGGCATCGCGCCCGTCACGTACCGGGCGGTGGTGAACCCACCGCTCGACGGTGGGCTCACCTTCCGGATGAAGGGCGGCGCTTCGCGGTACTGGTTCGCGGTGCAGGTCGGCAACCACGGCAACCCACTGCGCTCGGTCGAGGCGAAGGGGCCGGGTGGCGGCTTCCGCAAGGCCGTCCGCCAGAGCGACAACCACTGGACCATCGAGGGCGGGATCGGCCCCGGGCCGTACAGCATCAGGGTGACCGACGTGTACGGACGCCAGGCGACCGCGACCACCATCCGGATGGTCACCAAGCAGGTGCAGCGCAGCACGGCCACCCTCGCCAGCGCCTCCCCCACACCCGGCAACTCCCCCGCGGCCCCGCCGACCCCCAGCGCCGCGCCTTCGCCGACAGCGACGGAATCGGCAGCGCCGACGGCGACAGTCGAGGCGCTCGCCGGCGCCGCCGGACTCGACGCCCCTCGCTGCTGACCGACCTGCCGAACACCGTCGTCAATCCTTGCGGGGCACGCAGGATCCGCCTCAGCGGAACACCCGCGCGACAATCGTCAGTAGCGCCGCACCGAACACCAGTACGCGGTACACCGCGTACACGATCCAGACGCCGAGCATGCCAACGGCGGTGACGATCAGGGCGGGCCCCACGAAGGCCGCTTCCTCCACCACCCAGCCGCCCGCGATCACCACCGTGACCACGACGCCGAGCAGCACGACGGCGCGTCCCACCCCCTTCGACGCCTGCCACAGGGCTGTCGCGTGGGCCCGAGCGGGCCGGGCGCCCGCCGGGGGCACGGTGGGCGACGACGGCGCCCGCGCCGCCAATTCGTCGAGTTGCCGGCCCGCGGCGCGGTCCCGTTCGTCGGCGGAACGACGCAGCACCGCCTCCAGCGCGCGCAGGTCGTCCCGGTCACGGAGCAGCCCGGTACGTGGATCACCGAGGAGCAGCAGCGGAACCAGGGGTTCCTCGTCCGTCGAGCGAGCGAGCAGCCACGCATCGCCGAAGCCGTTCAGCTGACCCGGTCGCAACACCGTGACGATCCCGGAGAGCAGGCTGATCCGCGGCGATGCCGGAGCGGAACCGATCACCAGGTCAGCGCCGTCGATCATCGCTTCGGTGTCGATCAGGTCTCGGCAACTCTCGGTGAGACGCCGAACGACTGTGGTGACGATGCCGACCACCACCAGGGACACGACCAGCACGATGGCGCCGAGCAGCTCGTTGCGTTGTGTCGCCACGACGACGAGCACCAGCGCCGGGACGAGGACGACCAGGTACCAGCCGACGAACAGCACGGCCCGGCGTCGGTCCAGCCACCGGTTGAGCCGGGCACGCTCGGGCTGGTCCGGAAAGCGCCGCAGGGGAACCCCGTCGGCCGGCGGGACCAGTTGTCGGCTCAGCTGCTGGAAGCGCTCACCCGCCAGCACCGCCAGGTCCCGCGTGAACTCGTCCTCGTCGTAGGCCACCTCAGCGAGTTCGAACAGCTCGATGGCCGGCCGGCCGTCCACCGGGCTCTTCTCGGGCAGCGGGACGCCCAGGCTCACCCCGGCCGCCGGCACCAGGAGCAGGCGCGGGCCCCGCAGCAGGTGCCGGCCGGCGGTCGCGGGTGGGTCGGCGAGCACGACCGCGTCGACCTCGTCCCACCGCAACTGGCGGTTGAGCTTCGATGTCCGCACCGACAAGCCTTGCGGATCGACATCGACGCGGAACGGCAACACCGCGTCCCGCACCAGCCGGCCACCTGTCGCCAGGCCGAACGCCACGGCCGCCGCGCTCAGGAACAGGCCGACCCAGGCGACGTCCAGCATCGCGTACGCGATCCCGACAGCGCCGGTGAGCAACAGCATCCCGAACAGCAGGAGGACGAGACGGTCGAAGTACGGCTGCCGTACCTTCACCAGCTCATCGTTGAGCACGAGGTCAAGCCCTCGCCACGAACGGCGAGGTGAGCTCAGGCCCAGTTGAGGCGGTGGCGCAGGAGCGAACGTTCGGCCGGGTTGGTGGCCAGGGCGAGGGCGCGTTCGTCGGCAGTGCGTGCCTGGGTGGTGTCGCCGAGGTCGCGGAGCAGTTCGGCTCGGGTGGCGTGGAACAGGTGGTAGTCGTTCAGTTCACCGGCCAGGGCGTCGACTTCGGTGAGCGCGATTGACGGCCCGCTGACGTAGCGCAGGGCGATAGCCCGGTGCAGCCGAGTGACAGGTGATGGTGCCAGGCGCAGCAGCATGTCGTAGAGCACCGCGATCTGGGTCCAGTCGGTCTCCTCCCACCGGCCGGCCTCCGCGTGGCAGGCGACGATGGCCGCTTGAAGCTGGTACGGGCCCGGTCTTTTCCGCGCTGCTGCCTGGGCCACCAGCCGGCCAGCGGCGGCGATCGACCGGTGGTCCCAGAGAGCTCGGTCTTGGTGCTGAAGCTGGACGATCTCGTTGTCCCGGTCGAAGCGGGCGCTGGCCCGGGCCCGGTGCAGCCGGATGAGCGCGAGCAGACCCGCGACCTCTGGTTCGGTGGGCATGAGCTGATGCAGCAGGGCTGCGAGGAACTCGGCGTCGTCAGCCAGGTCGCGGGATTGGGCCCGGTCGCCGCCAGTGGACAGGTACCCCTCGTTGAAGAGCAGATAGATCACCGCGAGGACCTCGATGAGCCGTGAGCCGAGATCGTCTTCCGACGGGATCCGGTACGGGATGGCCGCGTCGCTGATCTTCCGTTTGGCGCGGGTGATGCGCTGCCCTACGGTGCTCTCCGGAACGAGGAACGCTCGGGCGATCTGCGCGGTGCTCAGACCGCACACCACCCGAAGGGTGAGGGCGACCTGGGCGGCCCGAGGCAACGCCGGATGGCAGCAGGTGAAGATCAACCGAAGTCGGTCGTCCGGTGGTGGCTCGACCGGCCACGCCACCAGCGCGAGCTTGCGTCGGTGACGCTGGTCGCGGCGGATCTGGTCCAGACCACGGCGGCGGGCCACGGTGTACATCCAGGCAGCTGGCCGCTCAGGAATGCCCTCGACCGGCCAATGGGTCAGCGCGGCCTCGATGGCGTCCTGGACGAGGTCCTCCGCGGCGCTGAAATCACCGACCAGATGCACCAGGGACGCGGCGAGCTGGCCCGCGTGATCGCGGACCACGCGGGACAGTTCGGCGTGTGTCGGTTTGCTCATCCGGCGATGGGACGGATCTCCACCACCGGGCAGGCCGGCCAGGACCTGGCGATCCGCAGCGCCTCGTCAAGGTCGGCCACCTCGATTTCGGCGTAGCCACTGATGATCTCTTTGCCTTCCACGAACGGACCATCGCAAACCAGCGGCTCGCCTCGGTCCAGCCGCAGCGTGGTGGCGGTGTCCGGCGGCATCAGGTAGGCGTGATGAGTGATGGTGTCGTGGTGGTCGGCGAACCACTGCTGCACGCTGGCGTAGGCCCGGTTGCGCTCGGGTTCGTCCATGGCGGCCAGGTCGGCGGCGAACTGTGGTGTGTCGACGAACATCAGCACGTACTTCATCGTTCCTCCAGCAGCGGTCTACGGGACGAGGCGGGTGAAGCGCCTCCACCAACCAGACGACCAGCGAGGGCCCCCATCCGACAACCAGCCGAACCTGTTCCCGGGTACCTGTCAACGACCGGGCGCGGCACTGCGGTGACCACACCCCGTTCCGGCGGCGGTCGACCTCCGGCGTCAGGAACGCTGCGAGAGCGAATCCTGGGCTTCCGCACTCGTGCCCGGCGTACCATCCGGCGGTGATTTCGGAATCCTTCGATACCCGTGGCGGGCTCACCTACGTGGACCGCCTCGACTTCACCCGGGGCAACCCCCTCAGAGCCGTCCGTCGAATGGCCTGGCCGACGGTGAAGCTGCACGCCGATGACAGCACGCTGACCTTCACCTCGCGTACCGGATCAGACACCCTGGAACACTTCTGGGTGACCGCGCTGGCGCACCGCCCGTTCCACGGGCGGTTCCCGCTGCCGGCGACGGCTGTCTCCTTCGAGGTCGAGGGGCGCGACCAGGTCCTGCTGTTCTGGAGTCCGCGCGCGGGCGCGGTCCTACGGGCACTCGGAAAGCTGGGCTGGGACGCCGAAGACGCCGGTACCTAGACCCCGTACGTGTCGAGCTGCTGACCGGGCGGGAAAGAGAGAAGGGACACCCTCCGACGCATGTTGACAGCCGTTTCGGGCGAGTGACAGCGTTGTCATCGACTCATTTCCTCCATATGAGACGAGGAGCACATCTTGCTCTATCGGCACTCACCGCACCGCCGTGCGACAGCAGCCGCCGCAGTCGGCATTCTCGTCACGGGGCTGGCGCTCGCCCCGTCCGCGCCGGCCCAGGCCAGCCGCGACAAGGCGAAAGACGGGGCCGTTCGGTCGGGCAACGCACGTTTCGAGGTGCTGTCCCCAACCCTGATCCGCACCGAGTACCAGAAGGACGGCAGGTTCACCGACGCCGCCACCTTCAACGCCATCGGGCGCGACGACTTCCCCCGTACGCGTTTCACCCAGCGCGTCGAGCACGGCTGGCTCACCATCGACACCGGCGCGATGACGCTGCGCTACCAGGTCGGTTCGGGGGCGTTCACCGCCGACAACCTCACCGTGCAGCTCAAGACCGGCAAGCAGCTCGTGCAGGGCCAGCCCTGGGCCGGCCACACCGCGCCGGCCTGCGCGTTCGGCGCGCTCTGCGAGGCCGAGTCGCTACAGCTGAACGGCCCCGGCGTGGCCACCGACCACCAGGGACACACCGGGCGCGGCTTCGCTGCCGGTTTCGCCTCGTCCGGCGACTCGGCCACGTTCGCGCTGGACGCACCGGAGGCCGGGACGAAGCAGCTCACCGTCCGCTACGCCAACAGCACCGGCGGCGACGGCCAGAACGTGGCCCGCACCCTCACCGTTCAGGTCGACGGCGACGCCGGCCGCACGCTGACCCTGCCGCCCACCGCGAACTGGGACACCTGGGCCCTGGCCAGCGTGCCGGTCGACCTCACTGCGGGCCGTCACGAGATCAGCATCGTGCGGGGCCCCAACGACTCCGGCAATGTGAACATCGACAGCCTCGCGGTGGTCAACCCGGATGCGGCGTACCCGGCACCGGCCGCGCCCCAGCCGCAGTCGCTGCGGTTCGGCACCCTGGGCGAGGCCGAGACCGGCGCGCTGACCGGCGGCGCGAGGCCCGCGAACGACCACAACGGCGCTTCCGGTACGGGATTCCTGGCCGGCCTGGAAAGCACCACGTCCGCCGTCGCGCTCACCGTGACGGATGTTCCGGCTGCCGGCGACTACCAGTTGCAGATCCGCTACGCCAACGGCCAGGCCGGTGCCCAGCCGAGCCAGGCGCGCACCATGTCGGTCACCGCCGGGACGGCGGCACCGGTCACGGCGACTCTTGCGCCGACCAGCGGGTGGGACTACTGGAACACCGTTTCCGTGCCGGTCCACCTCGACCGCGGCACCACCACCGTGACCCTGGGCTGCCCCACCGACGCCAGCTGCAACGTCAACGTCGACACCGTCGCCGTGACGAGCAAGGACTCCCCGCTGCTCGCCCCGCACGCGCCGCTCGGCGGCTACCGCCGCGGTCTGGACGGCGTGACCGGTGCCGCGCTCACCGCACCGGGCCTGCTCTACCAGGACGGCTGGTACCTCCTCGACGACTCGGCCTCGGCCCTGCGCGACACCAAGCCCCGGCCCGCCCCCGAACAGGACGGCTACGTCTTCGCGTACGGGCAGGACTTCACCCGTGGTCTCAAGGACCTGTCGACCCTGACCGGGCCCACGAAGCTGCTGCCCCGGTGGGCGTACGGGGTGTGGTACTCCGAGTACTACGACCGCACCGCCACCGAGTTCCAGGACCTGGTGAACCGGGCCAAGGCCGAGGGTGTGCCGCTGGACGTGCTCGTCCTCGACACCGACGTCAAGGCCCCGGACAAGTGGAACGGCTGGAGCATCGACCCCACCCGCATCCCCGACCCGAAGGCGTTCTTCGCCTGGGCGAAGAAGCAGGGCCTGCACACCGGCATCAACATCCACCCGAGCATCCTCGGCTCGGACCCGAAGTTCGCGCAGGCGCAGGCCACCGCGAAGGGCAAGCTGCAACGCGTCGGCTGCAACGGCGGCCCCGACTGCTACGCGTTCGACTTCGGCGACCCGGACCAGCTCAAGGCATACATGCAGCTCCACGACGGGATGCTGCCGAAGGGCAGCAAGGGCCCCGACCTGTGGTGGCTGGACTGGTGCTGCGACAACACCAGGTCCTCGCTCGCCGGGGTGACCGGGGACGCCTGGATCAACCAGCAGTACGCCGACAAGACCGGCTTCGCCTTCTCCCGGGCGTACGGCTCGTTGCAGGCCGGCGGTTACGGCAGCCCGACCCCGGTGTCGACCGGACCGTGGGCCGACAAGCGCACCACGCTGCACTTCACCGGCGACACCACCTCCGACTGGTCGACCCTGCAGATGGAGGTCGGCTACACGCCGGGCGAGTCGGCAGCGACCGGGCTGGCCGCTGTCAGCCACGACATCGGCGGGCACACCGGCGGCCTGCAGGAGCCGGGCACCGAGCCGGGCAGCACCAAGCTGCCCGACGACCTCTACGCCCGGTGGGTCCAGTTCGGCACGTTCCAGCCGATCGACCGGCTGCACTCCAACCACAGCGACCGGCTGCCCTGGCAGTACGGTCCGGCGGCCAACGCATCGGCCAAGAAGTTCCTGAACCTGCGCAAGGAACTGCAGCCCTACACCTACGCCGCCGCCAAGGAGGCCACCCGCACGGGCACGCCCATCGTCCGCTCGATGTACCTGGCGTACCCGAATGAGCAGGCCGCGTACGCCACCGCCGGATCCCAGTACCTCTACGGCCCGGACTACCTGGTGGCACCGGTGACGACGCCCGGCACCACCGCCACCACGTCGGTGTGGTTCCCGCCGGGCAACAGCTGGACCGACATCTTCACCGGGAAGACGTACCGGGGCGGCACCACGCAGAACATCACCACCACCCTGGACACCATGCCGGTGTTCAAGAAGCACTGAGACGGCGCTCCTGAGACCGGCCGGGTGGGTTGCCCCACCCGGCCGGTTCGTCTTCCGGCTAGCCGTGTGACCGCCGAGTCATCGACAACCAGCCGAGGAACCGGGCGTGCAGTGCGGCCAGGTCCGGGCACAGCCCCAGGCCGTACGCGTCGTCGAGCGCCTCCCGCATCGACACGGCCAGGTAGAACGCCAGCGCGATCGAATGGCCGTAGAACTCCGCCGCGAGGGCGAGCTGGGCCGGGCGGCACGGCCAGGGCGCAGCACAGTTTCGACACAACCACGCCGGGCGCATCGGCAGGTGCGGGCGGGGACGCACGCTCATCCGACCCGCACCGGAGATCGCCGCCGTTTGACCGGCCTGCTCGGTGCGACGGGCAGGGCCTGCAATCGCACGCCCGCGCGCAGCACGTACAGCTCGCGGCGCGCCACCGCGTCGCCCGCCGCGTTCAGCTGGTAACCCTCAAACCAGACCCACCCGTGGTACGTGTGCCGCTCGGGCAGCTCACGGATGACGCGTACGAAGATCGGGTGCAGGAACTGCACGCTCGCCGCGGTGGTCAGACAAACCACGTCCCCGGCCTTCATCTTCGGGTACGCGCCCGGCGTGCTGACCGGCTCCGGAATGGGCTTCTCGGGTTTGTCGTCGGGCACGGTCTCCCCCTTCGATGCCGTTGGGAAGGGGCCGCTCCCGTGAGTGCTCGCCCGTCAGGAGCGGCCCCGCTACGAACGCGACCGCCGGGTTTCGTGGTCCTCACCAGCCGCGCCGCCTGGTGACACTCTGCTGTGGAGACCACTACGCTCGGAAGGTGCTTCCGTCGTCCGGGCTGACCTGGCTAAACGGGGTCCAGACGTGTGGCATCTCGGGTAGTCGATCTCCGATTTGAGGAGCGTTGAATGGCTGACGTGCCGAGCCCTCTCGCGGACTTCATCGTGAGCGAGATCCGCCGCGCTCGCGGAGCGTCCGGAATGACGCAAGAGTCGTTCGGCCGGGCAGCGGGCTTCAGCGCCTCACACGTCAGCGCCGTGGAAAGCGGCACCCGGGCACTCACGATGGACTTCATCCGGGGAGCCGACCGCGCCTTCAACAACGACGGGTTGTTCGGACGCCTGGTGGTGAAACTCGGCGCACCGTCGTGGTTTCTGCCGTGGCTGGACGCCGAGCGCGGCGCGCGACAGCTTCGTCTGTTCGAGCCGCTCCTGATCCCAGGCCTACTCCAGACCGAGAACTACGCCCGCGTCGTGATGCGTTTGAACGACCTCATGTCCGCCACCGAGGTCGACCAGCAGGTCAGCGCCCGGATGAGCCGACACAAGATCCTCACCGGCGACGCACCACCGCAGGTGGTGGCCGTGCTGGACGAGTCAACGCTGCGCCGCGCCGGCGACGAGCACTCCGGCATCATGGCCGAGCAGATCGCCCACCTCATCACCGTCGCCGAGCTGCCGCACGTTCACATCCACGTGATCCCGGCGGGCGCTGGCCTCCACATCGGGCTGTCCGGGCCGTTCGCGCTCGCGCGAGCCGGCGACGGGGCCTGGGTTGGGCACCTCGAAAATCAGCTGGGCGGCATCGTGGTCGATAATGAAGATGGCCTTCATACTCTTCAGACGAGGTGGGAGAACGTAAGGAACGAGGCACTCCCGCGCCGACAGTCCAACGAGCTGATGAAGGAAGTGCACAGCCATCATGGACCTCACCAACGCCACCTGGCGCAAGTCCCGGCGCAGCGGATCGTCCGGGGGCAACTGCGTCGAGGTCGCCGACAATTTGCCCGACGTCATCGGTGTACGGGACAGCAAGGACCCTGCCGGCCCGGCCCTGACCTTCGGTCCGGCGGCTTGGCGGGCGTTCATCGCCCGGCTCGTCGAGCGACCGTAACTGCCGCGACGGGCTTCGCGCCGAACCAAGGTGCCGCAATCGGGAACGTCACAGATCACTGCGGCAGTCCATCGACCTGCTGAAGGAGGGTGAGAGCCATCATGGACCTCAGTAACGCCCGGTGGCGCAAGTCCACCCGCAGCGGCGCGAGCGGCGGGAACTGCGTCGAGGTGGCAAGCAACCTGCCCGGTGTTGTGGCCGTCCGCGACTCGAAGGACGTCGCCGGACCAGCACTGGCCTTTCCCCCAGCCGCCTGGGCCGCGTTCGTCGCCCAGCTCACCGAGCGGCCGTAGCGCCCGTCCCCGAGGGGGATTGGGCGTGGGCGCATTGGGCTGGCATGCCCACTTGGCGCACTGTCGAGATCCCCTATGCAGTTGCCGGACGCCTCGCGCACATCAGCTGGCCCGCCAACTGCGGTTTTCGTAGCGGCGGCAGCCACCGCCTCGTCTTGGGTCGGCGCGACCTTCGAGACTCGACGGTGGCTGCTGCGACGTCTACGGACAACGCCACCGTCACCGCGGTTGACAACAGACCTTTGCTGCAATGAGCCCTTGCCTGCTGCGCGGGAGGCGGTGGTGTCAGCCGAAGAGGGCGGCGGAGATGTCGGCGTAGAAGAGCGCCGGGTCGCGGGAGAGCGAGGCCTTGACCTTGGCGGTGGGGCTGTCGGCGATTACTTCGAGCTTGCCCGCCTCCAGGCCGTCCAGGGCCATGGCGACCACCTCGTGGGGTGGGAGTTTGGGGATGTCGTAGGCGGCCATCATGTCGGTGTCGGCTATCGCCAGGGCCAGCGCGGTGACCTGGGTTTTCTGGTCGGCCAGCTCAAGTCTGATGCCGTTGGTGAGAGACCATTCGGCGGCTTTGGAAGCGGCGTAGCCATTGCTGGCAGGGGCGAAGGTGTACCAGCTCAGCGCTGAGATGACGTTGAGAATGGCACCCCCGCCGAGCCGGGGAGCAAAGGCGCGGGTGACGTTGAGGGTGCCCCAGAAGTTGGTGTCGAACTCGCGGCGGATGTTTTCCGTGGAGGGGCCGAGCAGCGGCGCGTTCGTGGAGATGCCGGCGTTGTTGATGAGGATGTCAAGTTCGCCCACCTCGGCTGCCGCAGCCTCGATGGACGTCGGGTCGGTGATGTCCAGCTGAAGGGGCACCACGCCGGGGATGTCGATACTCTCGGGCCGGCGGGCGGTGGCGTAGACGGTGGTGGCACCGCGGGCGACGAGAGCCTCGGCGAAGGCCTTGCCGAGCCCACGGTTGGCACCTGTGACGAGGGCTTTCGTACCGTTGATCTGCATGCCCTCCACGCTAAAACCTCACGTTAACGTCAGAGGCAAATCTCTGCGAGGTGGGTCACTGTGCGGCCGCGGGGCCCTTCAGCGGTGGTCATGAGCGGGGGGCGTGGGCTGGCCGAGGGCCGCTTGCGACTCGTCGACGAGTCCGGTCAGGCGCGCGACCTCGGTGTCGGTCAATTGTTCGGCAACTTCGGAAGCTGCGATGTTGGACCGCAGGTGGTCGGTACTGCTCGTGCCGGGGATGACGACCATGGAGGGCGAACGGCGCAGCAGCCAGGCCAGTGCGATCTGGGCCGGTGTGGCACCGAGGCGCTCTGCCGGGCCGGTCAGCTCGGGGTGGCCGCTGAGCCGTCCGGCGGCCAGCGGGAAGTAGGGGATGAAGAGGATGCCCTGGGTCTCGCAGTCGGCGAGGACCTGGACGCCGCTGCGGTCAAGCAGGTTGAAGCGGTTCTGCACCGCCGCGATGGGGGTGATCTGCTGGGCGCGGGCCAGCACCTGCGGGGACGCGCCGGACAGGCCGATGCGGCGGATCAGCCCCTGGTCTCGCAGCTGGACGAGTGCGCCGAGCGAATCCTCCAGCGGTACGTCCTGGTGCGCGCCGGGGGTGTCGCCGACGAGTCGGAGGTAGGTCAGCTCGCTCGCGTCCGTTCCCATGTCGGTGAGGGCCTCGTGAACCTGCCGCCGGATCGTCTCCGGGCGACCGTCGACGACCCAGGACTTGTCCGGGCCACGCTCCGCGCCGACCTTGTTGCCCACGATCACGCCCTCGGGGATCGGCCCCAGCGCCTGCCCGATCAGCTGGTTTACCGTTCGTGGGCCGTAGGCGTTCGCGGTGTCGAAGAAGGTCACGCCCAGCTCGACAGCCAGGCGCAACACCCGCCGCGCCGCCTCCGGGTCGTCCGGGAATCCCCAGACCTTGGGGCCCGCGAGCTGCATGGCGCCGTATCCCACACGATTCATCGACCTCTCCTGCCGTATCACTGCGACGGTATTTCCCGTATCGCTGCCGAACCAGTGATACGCCTTATGCCGTAGCATTGCAACCGTGGAGGATGCGAAGACCCACAGTCGCCGGCAGATCCTGGAAGTCGCAGCCGAGCTCTTGGAACGGGAGGGCGCCCAGGCGCTCTCCACCCGCGCCGTCGCAGCGGCGGCAGGCATCCGTGCCGCCTCCCTGTACCAGCTCTTCGGCGACAAGGACGGGCTCCTTTCGGCGCTGGCCATCCACGCCTTCGACCTCTACATGGCGCAAAAGCACACCGTGTCGTCGAGCGGCAACCCGGTCGACGACATGCGCCGCGGATGGGACATGCATGTCGACTTCGGCCTGAAACACCCCGCCTTCTACCTGCTGATGTACGGCACCGACCGTCCCGGCCGGCGCCCACCTGCCGCGCGGGAGGCTCAAGAACTCCTCATGACGTTCCTCGGCCGCGTCGCCTCCGACGGCCGCCTACGGGTGCCGCCCGTCCTTGCCGCCCACCTCACGCTGGCAGCGGTAACCGGCACCACGCTCTCCCTGATCGGCATCCCCGAGAGCGAACGCGACCCGGAGGTCTCACCGCGCATGCGGGAAGCACTCATCGACGCCCTGACCACCGACACGAGCCCAGCCCCGGACTCCACCCTCGCCGCTCGCGCCCTCGCGCTCGATGCCGCCCTCGGCGGGGCGGATCCAGCTGTCGTCCCGCTCCGCCCCGTCGAGACCGCACTCCTGCAGGACTGGCTCCAGCAACTCGCCCACTAGGACGAGCCGGGCCCCTCGAAGGTCATGTGTCAGACACGGCCTAGTTGCCGACGCCGAGGCTCGACATGAACGCCGCCGGGTAACGGTCACCGCGCGCGGCACCCTTCGGCACGGCCGCCTCGATCTCTTCGAGATCATCGGCCGACAGCTCCACGTCCAGCGCCGGCAACGCCTCGGCCAGCCGCTGCCGGGTGCGTGCGCCGACCAGCGGAACGATGGACGGGTCCTGCGCCGCGACCCACGCGATCGCCAACTGCGCCACTGTGCACCCCTTCGCGTCGGCAACCCGGCGCAACGCCTCCACCAGTGCGAGGTTGTGCGACGCGTTCTCGGCGGAGAAGCGGGGACTGTTATTACGCGGATCGTCCGCGCGCCCCGGCACCCAGTTCCCCGAGAGCAGGCCACGGCCCAGCACCCCGTACGCGGTCAGCCCGATGCCCAGCTCCCGCAGCGTGGGCAGCACGTCGGCCTCGACCGCCCGCGACAGCAGCGAATACTCAATCTGAAGATCAGCGATCGGATGTACGGCGTGCGCCCGCCGGACGGTCTCCGCGTCAACCTCGGAGAGCCCCACGTACCGCACGTAACCGGCGTCGATCATCTCCTTGATCGCGCCGATCGTGTCCTCGATCGGCACCGACCGGTCGAGCCGGGCCGGCCGGTAGATGTCCACGTGGTCGACACCGAGCCGAGTCAGCGAGTAGCTCAGGAAGTTCCGCACCGAAGCCGGGCGGGAGTCCTGACCGGCGAACCGCATGCCCGGCCCCACCTGCTGCCCGAACTTCACACTCAGCAGATAGCTGTCCCGGTCGCGTCCCCGCAACGCCTCCGACAACAGCAGCTCGTTGTGCCCCATGCCATAGAAGTCACCGGTGTCGACCAGCGTGACCCCCGCCTCCAACGCGGCCCGTACGGTGGCGATGCTCTCCTCGCGATCGGCCGGGCCGTACGTGCCCGACATGCTCATCGCCCCCAGCCCCACCGCGGAAACCGTGGGACCCGTGTTGCCCAGAGTGCGTGTCTGCATCGAAACTCTCCCTCATCGGTCGATGTCGGCTCCACCCTGCGCCGCTTTCCGGCCCGCCGGCAGCGGAGCGCTTATCGTGGGAGCGCCGCTCCCTGGCTCGGTGCACAGTCCCGGGGCAGCATGGAGGCATGCAGCGTGAGCAGCTCGCCGACTTCCTGCGGCGCCGGCGCGAGTCCATCCGCCCCGCCGATGTCGGCATCGCCGACGGCCCCCGCCGCCGCACCGCCGGCCTGCGCCGCGAGGAGGTCGCCATGCTCGCCGGCATGTCCGTCGACTACGTCGTCCGCCTTGAGCAGGGCCGCAGCAGCCAGCCGTCGACCCAGCTGCTCGCCGCCCTGGCCCGGGCCCTGCGTCTGAGCGACGACGAGCGAAGCCACCTGTTCCACCTGGCCGGCCACCAGCCGCCGCCCGCCGACGGCATCGCCCGCCTGGCCCGGGCCGGCCTGGTCCGCCTGCTCGACCTGGTGGGCGACACCCCCGCCATGGTCCTGTCCGACCTCGGCGAGGTCCTGGCGCAGAACCGCATGTCGATCCTGCTCACCGGCGACCACACCGGGCTGACCGGCGACCGCCGCTACGTCGCCTACCGCTACTTCACCGACCCGGTCATCCGCGACCTCCACGGCCCCGAAGAATGGCAGCGGCACGCCCGCCAGCAGGTCGCCGACCTGCGCACGGTGGCCGGCCGGCGGGCCGGCGACCCGGCCGTGACCGGCCTGATCGAACGGTTGCGGGCAGCGAGCGACGACTTCCGGCGGCTGTGGGCCGAGCACGAGGTGGCGGTACGCCGGGCCGACCGCAAGACGTTCCTGCACCCGCGCGTGGGCCGCATCACGATGGACTGCGAAACCCTGGTCACCCCCGACCTCGGCCAGCAGCTGCTGGTGCTGACCCCGGCCGACGCCGAGGACCGGGAGAAGCTTGAGCTGCTGCGCGTGCTCGGGGTCGAGGAGTTCCCGGCCGCCGCGCCGCACTGACCCTGGTCGCAAACTGCGGCCGAGCTACACAAAGACGGCCATGCGCTAGCGCCCTTGCCATGCAGCCTTGAACGGGTAATCCAGGTGCGCGGCGTCCCAGGCGGCTTGGTGGGCGACGGACGAGTCGACCTGTACGCCGGATTCTGTGCGCGGCGCGTACCCCGAGGGGTTTGCGCCGGCGGCGGCCATCCATCTCGGCCTGCCGTTGCCGGCAGGCTCCAGCGGCCTACCCGCAGACATCGGGCGGGCAGCCCTCAAGCGTCTGCGCCGGGTCGTCATCTTGCGGTGACGGCCCTTGCTTGGCCTTGCTCCGGGTGGGGTTTACCGAGCCACCCCGGTCACCCGGGGTGCTGGTGGGCTCTTACCCCACCGTTTCACCCTTACCGTCCCCGTTGGGGTCGGCGGTCTGTTTTCTGTGGCACTGTCCCGCGGGTCGCCCCGGGTTGCCGTTAACAACCACCCTGCCCTGTGGAGTCCGGACGTTCCTCGGCGGCGGGCCGAAGCCCGCCGACGCGGCCGCCCGGTCGACTCGTCCGTCGCGCTCTCATCCTAACGACGAGCGTGCTCCCGGTATTGCCGCCCCGCCTGGGCAAGATCGCCCAGCTCGTGACGGTCCGCCGATTCCGTCTCGCGGGGCGACGGCTAGCCTCGTGGGGCTATGGATCTCTCCCACGCCGCGCTGCTGCTCGCCGCCGGTCTCGCCGCTGGCACTGTCAACGCGGTGGCCGGTGGGGGTTCGCTGATCACCTTCCCGGCGATGATCGCGGTCGGGTTGCCGCCGGTGCCGGCGAACGTCAGCAACTCCGTCGCGGTGTTCCCCGGGTACCTGGCCAGTGTGGCGGGCAGCCGGCAGGACCTGCCGCGTCCCCGTGCGCTGGCCACGCTGGTGCCCACCACCATCGTGGGCACGATCGTCGGGGCGTTGCTGTTGCTGGCCACTCCGGCCCGCGCGTTCGAGTTGGTCGTACCGTTTCTGGTCCTCGGCGCGACGGCGGTCCTGGCGTTCCAGGATCCGCTGCGCCGGCTGGTCGGTCACCCTCGGGACATGTCGCCACGCCAGCGGACGGTCGCGGTGCAGACGATGGTCGCGCTGGGGGCGGTGTACGGCGGGTACTTCGGTGCGGCGCTCGGGGTGATGCTGGTGGCCGGGCTGGCCCTGGTGCTGGACGCGACCCTGGCCCGGGTGAGCGCGATCAAGAATCTGCTCTCCGCGCTGGTGGGGTGCACGACGCTGGTGGTGTTCGCCCTGTTCGGCCCGTTGAACTGGGCGGCGGTCGCGGTGGTCGCGCCGGCCACCCTGATCGGTGGGTACGCGGGCGCCCGGCTGGTCCGTCGGCTGCCGCCGGTGGTGCTCAAGACGGTGATCGTGGTGTTCGGTACGACGATCGGCCTCTACCTGCTCTGGCGCGCCCTGAACTGAGGGCGGAGATCCGTAGGCTCCACCCCGACGCCAGCCAAGATCCGCGCAACATCAGGGAAAGTGCCGCCTCAATCGCCGTTGAGGCAGCAGTTTCCCCGAAAGTGCGCGGATCTTGGCCGGCGGTCGCGAGCCCGGGGTGGCGGGCGGCGCCGGCGTCAGTAGGCCTCGCCGACCGGCTCCTCGGCGGTGTTCTCGGCACTGGCGGCGCTGCGGTTCCAGCGGGACCAGAGGACCCGCTCGCCGTAGCCGGCGGCCATCACGTGCGCGAAGGCCAGGTAGACGAGCACGCCGACGGCGAGCACCCCGAAGCCGACCCAGAACGGCAGCGACAGCGACTGCTCGGCGAGCTTGCCGGAGATGATCGGTGCCGGCGCGGCGGCACCCCAGCGGACCAGGTTGAACGCGCCGGTGGCCACCCGACGGTCACTGGAGCCGAGGCCGAGCGCCAGGTCGGTGAGGTTGGCGTTGGCGAGCCCCATGCAGAGGCCGGCGAGCACCAGCACCACGAGCGCCTCGGCGGTGCTGCTGGAGGTGGCGAAGAGGACCATGCAGACCAGCAGGCCGGCGATGGCCACGCCGACGGTCTGTACCGCGCCGATGCGGTGGGCCAGCCGGTGACCGATGACCAGGATGCCGGTGGCCAGGCCGAGACCCCAGCCGGTGAACGCGAGCCCCAGCGGGATGATGTCCAGGCCGAGGAAGAGCGGCGTGTAGCCGAGCACCACGAAGAACACGAAGTTGTACGCGGCGGTGACCGCGCAGAGGGCGATGAACGCCGGCCGGCGGTAGGTGCTGAAGATCTGGCCGAGGCGTACCGGGGCCTGCCGGTTGGTGGGTTCGCGGAGTTTGCGGGAGGCCACGCCGAGGGCGAGGACCATGAAGACGCCGCAGACGAAGAACGGCAGCCGCCAGCTGATCTCGCCGAGCAGGCCACCGATCAGCGGTCCGACGGCGAAGCCGAGGCCGAGGGCGGTTTCGAAGAGGCCGACCACCCACTCCCGGTCGATGGCCAGGTTGACCAGCACCACCATGGCGGTGGCGAAGAACATCGCGTTGCCCAGCCCCCAGACGCCGCGCAGCACGGAGAGCTGCACGATGTTGTCGCTGAACGAGGCGAGGATCGCGGCGAGGCCGACCACGGAGACGCCGGTGATGAGCACCGGTTTGAAGCCGAACCGGCCGCTGGCCAGCGTCGCCGGGATCATGCCGAGGGCCATGACCGCGATGTACGCGGTGAACAGCAGTTCGACCTGCCAGGCGGTGACGCCGATCGCGTCGCCGATGGCCGGCAGGATCGGGTCGACGACGGCGATGCCGGCGATGGCGAGGAAGGCCACCAGGGTGGTGGCGTAGATGGCACTGCGGTTCGGTTCGGAACGCCGATCCACTCCGACTCCTCAGATAGCTGTATCGTACAGGTATTTATTCTGTATCATACAGCTATGAGCGACGACAGTGACGAGAGCACCCTCGGCCAGATCGAGACCGAGGTCGCCCTGCTGATGCGCTTCGGCGAGGCCACAAGGCGGGCCACCGGCACCGCCGAGCACCGGGTGCTGGACCGCGCGGCGTACGTCATCCTGCGCCACCTGGCCGACGCCGGCCCGCAGAACGTCTCGGCGCTCGCCGCCCGACTCAACCTGGACGGCTCCACCGTCACCCGGCAGGTGTCAGCGCTGCAGCGCGACGGCCTGATCACCCGTACCCCGGACCCGTCCGACGGCCGCGGCACCGTCATCTCCCCCACCCCGGCAGGCCTGCAGCGGATGGCCGCCGTGCAGGCCGCCCGCACCCGGCTCTACGGCGACATGCTGGCCGACTGGAGCGCCGAGGACCGCGCCACCCTCGCCGCCCTCCTGGGCCGCCTCAACCAGGCCCTGATAAACCGCAACCGCCCCCGCTGAACGACCCGCGACACCTGTGCCACCACCAAGATCGCGCAAGATCCTGGTGGTGGTGGCATCCCTCGCGGTCCGAGAGCACTACAACAAGGATCAAGCACGATCTTGACGGTGAACCCGCCGAGCCCGCCCGGCCACCCGCCGAGCCCGCCCGGGCCGGCCGGGTTTCAGGAGAACGTTCGGCGCGCCCAGGCGCGGAAGTCGGTGGTGGGCAGGCCGAGGGCGCGGGCCATCTCCGGACGGGCCGGGCTTCCGTTCTCGTTGATCTGCTCGACCGCCTTGATCATGGCGGGCAGCAGGCCGCGCTCGACAGCCTCCTGCGGGGTGAGCACGGGAGCGGTAACCGCCCGGCCGGTGACCTCACTCAGGATGGCCGCGATCTCGGTCATGGTGAGCAGGTCGCCGGCGAGTTCGACGTCCAGGCCGTCGAGCTTCCCCGGGTTGGTGAACGCGAGCGCGGCGGCTTCGCCGATGTCGTCGACGGCGATCCACGGCATCCGCGTGTCTTCGGCGAAGCCGGTGATGATCGTGCCGCTGGACCAGTCGCCGAAGAGGTAGGACCAGCCGAGCAGGTTCTCCATGAAGGTCGAGGGCTTCAGGATGGTCCAGTGCGCGAAGCCACCGGAGCGCACCATCTCGTCAACGGCCGCCTTGCTCTCCCAGTAGTGCGTGTCCCACCGACCCTCGGCCCAGCCGGGCTGGTTGCGGTGGAAGTCCCCGGCACCCGAGACGCTGCTGTGCACGACGTGCGCCACGCCGGCGCGGCGCGCCGCCTCGACGACGTTGCGGCCGCGGGTCACCTCGGCGTCGCCCTGCATGTCCGTCACGTCCGGGTACGGGATGGAGAAGAGGCCGTCCATCCCGTATGCCGCGGCGAGCAGCGAGTCGGCGTCGTCCAGGTTGCCAGTGACCAGTTCGGCGCCCCGCTCCCGCAGGGCTTGGGCGCCGTCGGCGCCCGGATCGCGGACCAGGGCGCGGACCGGGACGCCACGGTCGAGCAGCGCCCGGGCCGTGGCCCCGCCCTGCTTGCCCGTCGCGCCGATGACGAGAACAGCCATGATGCCTCCCACGAAACAAGTGGGGTGTCCCCCCACTTTTCGTCGGCTACGATACGGGGGACCACCCCACTTCTGCAAGGCGGGTCATGAGAGCGGACGCGAAGCGCAACTACGACCTCATCGTCACGGCGGCGTCCGAGGCGATCGCCCGCGACGGCGCGTACGCCTCGCTGGAGGAGATCGCCCGATCCGCCGGGGTCGGTTCGGCGACCCTGCACCGGCACTTCCCCACTCGGTGGTCGCTGCTCCAGGCGGTCTTCGGCGGATGTGTCCGCAACCTGGCGGCGCGCGCCGGAGATCTGCTCGCCGCGTCGGACGCGCTCGACGCGCTGACGACCTGGCTGCACGAGGTGACCGGGTACGCCACGACGACCCGCGGCCTCGCGGACTCGCTCCTGAACGAACCCGCCGAGGAGTCCGAGACCTGCGGCGCGACGCTCGTCGCCGCCGGTGAACCACTGCTCCGCCGAGCCGTCGACGAGGGATCGGTACGACCCGACATCACCATGGCCGACCTGATGATCCTCGCCAACGGCATCTCACTCGCGGCACAACCGATGGGCGCGGCCAAGGCGGAACAACTGCTGACCCTCGCCCTGCGGGGAATCGGGCCAGCGGTCCGGCCACAGCCCTGAGCCGTCGCCGGCCCGGCCTGGCAGCCCTTGCTGACCCCGCCCTCGCTTCCTGCCCATGGTGGAGGGTGCCTGATTCGTTTGCGACATCAGCTCTACAGCATCTGAAGGCACCTCACTGCCCCCGCGACAACGCCTTCCACAGCAACGACCCGAGACGACCACCCCGAGACGACCAGACCCAGACGATGGCCTGGGCACAGATACGCCCGGGCACCGACCGACGTCGGCACCCGGGCGTATCAGCGGTGTCAGGCGACCGGCTCGCGGGCCGAGTCGGCGTCGCGCTCGGTGCCCGGGGTGACCCGAGGGTCGCCCTCGTCGGCGAAGTAGTCGTCCGGCTCGGTGCCGTCGACCCCCTCCTCGACCTTCGCGGCCCGCAGCGCAAGCGTCACCAGCGCCGCCACGGCCAGGTTCACCGCCACCGCCACGATGCCCACGTAGATCGTCTTGGTGGTGTCGAACCCGAACTCCGACAGCGGGAACGCCGAGCCACCGAAGTGCTTCCGGGTCGGGCTGGCCACCTGGTAGAGCATCCACATGCCCAACCCCATGCCGACCGCCCAGCCGACGATCAGGCCGGTGCGGTGGAACCAGCGGGTGTAGAGGCCCAGCGCCACCGCCGGCAGCGTCTGCAGGATGATCACGCCGCCGATCAGCTGGAGGTCGATGGAGAACTGCGGATCGAGGAACACGATGCAGGCCACCGCGCCGACCTTCACCACCAGCGAGGTGATCTTCGAGACGTTCGCCTCCTGGGCCGGGGAGGCGTCCCGCTTCAGGTACTCCTTGTAGATGTTGCGGGTGAACAGGTTCGCCGCCGCGATCGACATGATCGCCGCGGGCACCAGCGCGCCGATGCCGATCGCCGCGTACGCGACACCGGCGAACCAGTCCGGGAACTGCTGGTCGAAGAGCAGCGGCACGACGGTGTTGCTGTCGACAGTGCCCTCCTTGGCGCCGGGCAGCGGCTTCACACCGGCCGCGATCGCCATGTAGCCGAGCAGCGCGATCAACCCGAGCAACAGGCTGTACGCGGGCAACGCCGACATGTTCCGCTTGATCACGTCACGGTTCCGGCTGGCCAGCACACCGGTGATGCTGTGCGGGTAGAGGAAGAGCGCCAACGCCGAGCCGAACGCCAACGTCACGTACTGAAGCTGGTTGTTGCCGTTGAGCAGGATGCCGTCGTTCGGGTTGGGCGTGGCGTCGAACTTCGCGTCCGCGGCGGCGAAGATGTCACCCCAGCCGCCCAGCTTGTACGGCAGGTAGACGACCGCCACCAGGATCACGATGTAGATCAGGCTGTCCTTGACGAACGCGATCAGCGCCGGCGCGCGCAACCCCGACTGGTACGTGTACGCGGCCAGGATGGCGAACGCGATGATGATCGGCAGGTGCCGGGCCAGCGCGTTGTCGCCGGTGACGCCCATCGTCTTGAGCACCGCCTCGATGCCGACCAGCTGCAACGCGATGTACGGCATGGTGGCGACGATGCCGGTGATCGCGATCAGCAGCGCCAGCACCGGCGAGTCGAACCGGTTGCGGACGAAGTCGGCCGGCGTGACGAAGCCGTGCCGGTGCGACACCGACCAGAGCCGCACCAGCACCAGGAAGACCAGCGGGTAGATGACGATGGTGTACGGCACGGCGAAGAACCCGGCCGCACCGGCACCGAACATCAACGCCGGCACCGCCACGAAGGTGTACGCGGTGTAGAGGTCACCGCCGACCAGGAACCAGGTGATCCAGCCGCCGAAGCTGCGCCCACCCAACCCCCACTCGTCCAGGTGCGCCATGTCCTTCGGTGCCCGCCACCGGGCGGCCACGAAGCCCATCACGCTGACCAGGAGGAACAGGAACGAGAAGACGATGATCTCGGTGAGATGGTCCCGCCACATCAGTGACCTCCCCGCTTCTTTGTCATCTGGTAGACCAACGTGGTGGTGCCGACGCCGAGCAGGATGAAGGCCAGTTGCAGCCAGTAGAAACGCGGGAAGCCGAAGACCCGGGGCGAGTCGCCATTGAAGAAGACCGGGACCAGCGGCACCACGATGGGGATGAACAGCAACCAGTTCCAGGGGCTGTGGTCCTTCGCCCTGGTCGGCGCCGTGGTGGTGGGCGCCTCCGGTTCGGGTGCAGCCATCTGACACACCTCCGGGGAGTCGTGGATCTCGATGTAACGGCCGGAGGCTACGGCTTTGTGGCGTGCGTCACGTGACCCGTCAGGCGCGTCGTGCGCCGAGCGGCGAGTGTGGTGCGCCGAATGACGCCCCGCCGGCACGGGACAGCGCAGACGGTGCCTGCCTACTAGCCTGATGGCGACCAAGGGTTGCGGGGTGATCACCGTGTCGCGGTACGAAGTCGAGGCCATGCGGGCGTTGGGCACGTCCTTCAGCACCTACGCCGACGAGCTGGACCAGCAGACCAACTGGGCCCTGTCCGGGTTGGAGATGCCGTCGGAGGCGTTCCCCCTGTTCGCGTTGTCCGCCGTCGACGACTACGAACGGTCCCTCTCCGCCGTGGGCGCGGTGACGGCCACCCTGCGCGAGACGTTCGAGGCGATCGGCACGGCGTTGCACCGGGTCGCCGGGCACTACGACCAGTTGGAGGCCGACCAGGCCGACGGCTTCCGGTCCCCGCACAACTGAGAGGAGCACGGGGTGTCCGGCTGGGACGAGGGATCGTGGACCGATCCGGACAGCGACGCCTTCGACACGTTCCTGATGCGTGGTCTCGTGGTGGCCGCGACGAGCGCGTTGATCGTCGCCCTCGAACCGTCCGGGTCGGGGATGGCGGCGGCGTCGGTGACCGCCCTGCTGGTGATGCCGAACGTGGTCGACCCGGAGCCGTGGTTCGGCAACTCGGGCACCTGGGGCGAGCTGAAGAACACCTACGACAGCATGCACGCGCAGCTGCTCAGCCAGATCGAGAAGGTGAACGGTTACTGGGACGACTCGGCTGCCCGCCAGTTCCACGCGTTCGCCACCGGCGACCTGTTGCCCGCCCTGGATCGGCTGACCCAGACCTGCGCGCTGATGGATTCGTACTGCGCGCAGATGGCCGTCGGGGTCAGCACCACGCTGGCGGCCTTCCTGGTCGGCACGGCCGCCGCCATCGGTGGTGCGATCGCGGCGAACGCCTCCGGTCCGGTGTCGCCCGCGGTCAAGGTGGCGATCTTCGTGGCCTGGGCGGGCTTCGCGGTCGCTGTCATCGGCCTCCTGGTGGGTTTCGCGTTGCTGGTATGGCAGTCGGCGAAGAGCCTCGGCGACGCAAACGACGCCCTCGCCAACAAGTTCGCCGACCAGGCCGGGAAGATCGATACCCGCAGCGTCCAGCTGCCCGAGTCGTTGAAGATCGAGATCGGTGATCCGAGCAGGTGGGAGACGCGGTGACGGGGGACGCGGAGGCGATTGCGGCGGCGGCGCGGGAGGCCCAGCGGCAGGGCTACACGGAGGCGTCGCTGCGGCAGGTCCAGAGCCGGGTGAACGAGCTCAACGAACGGGTGGCGTCGCTGCGGGAGGAGAGCGTCTCCGCCAGCGACGGGACGGGCACGGTGACCGTCCGGGTGACCGGCGACGGGGAGGTCGCCGGGGTGTACATCAGCCCACAGGCCATTCGGGACCTCGACGCGGACGCGCTCGGCAACGCCTGCGTGGAGGCGGTCCGCGAAGCCCAGACGCGACTCGCCGCAGTGCTCGGCGAGCGACTTCAGGAGATCACCGGAAACGACGGGGTGGACCAGGCGGTCAGCCTGCGGCAGGCCCTGGACGAGTTCCGCACTGCGGCGGGGAGGGCCAGCTGATGGGGCGTCCCGATCTGGGCGCGTTGACCCGACAGATGAACGCGCTCATCACCGCGACCGTGGAGTTCGCCGAGCAGGCCGCCGACCGGAGGCACGTGGTCTCGTCGCCCGACGGGGAAGTGACAGTCGAGATGTCCGGCAACCGGGAGCTGCTCACCGTCCGGATCGACCCCCGCGCCCGTCGCACGGTCGACAACCTGACCCTCGGTGACCTGGTCGCCGAGACCATTCGGGCGGCCGGCCGCGAGGTCGACCAGGCCCGGCAGGCACTGCTGGATTCGTTGCCGATCGGCGACCACCGGGTTGGTGAGGTGCTGCGCGACCCGCAGCGCCTGCTGCGGAACGGGCCTGGCGCGGAGGCGGCGACGTGAGCCGCCGACCCCGCTCCCCCCGGGCCAACAGCGCGATCCTGCTGGTCTGGTTCGTCGCCGTGACCCTGCTGCTGGGCGGGCTCGCGCTCGACGGCGAGATGCCCGGCCTGATCCGGCTGGCGCTGGCGCTGCTCTGGGCCGGTCTCGCCCTGCCGACCCTCTACCTGCTGCGGTGGCTGCACCGCAGAGGCACCGCCGGGCAACCGGCCCGGCCAGGGCAGGACCGGACGAGCCGGTGAGCCCCGACCGCCGCTGATCAGAGCGCGGCGAGGTGGGCGGTGTCGTTGACCGTCCGCACGGCCACGCCGCCGTCGGGCCACATGTCGAGCACCGAGATGCCGGCCGCGTCCAGGAAGAGCCGGTGCAGGAAACCGTCGCCGGCCGCGAGGGCGTCGCGCAGCACCAGCTTGATCGGCGAGACGTGCGAGACGACCACCACTGTCTCACCGGGGTACGCGGTGAGCAGTCCGGCGATGACCCGGTTGGCGCGTTCGGCGACGTGGGTGAACGACTCCCCGCCCGGCGGCGCGATCCGGGGTGAGGCGAGCCAGGCGTCCATCTCCCCCGGCCACTGGTCGCGCACCTCGGCGAACGTGCGCCCTTCCCACTGGCCGAAGTCGCACTCGATCAGGTCGTCCTCGGTGCGGACCGGCACGTCGCCGAGGGCCCCGGCGATCGCCGCCGCGGTGGCCGTACACCGGGACAACGGTGAGCTGAGCACGGCCGCGACGGACGGGGCCAGCTCTGCCACCCGGGCACCGGTGGCGCCGGCCTGGGCCCGGCCACGCTCGGATAGCGGCACGTCGCCGCGCCCGGAGTAGCGTCGCTGCTCCGTGTACGGGGTTTCGCCGTGCCGGACCAGGATCAGCCGGGTGGCGGTGAAGGTGGGCCGTGGCTCCCAGGAGGCCGGCGCGGTCGCCGGGTCACTGCCGGTCGCCGGCTGGCCGGCGGCGGGCGACGCGGGACGGCCCACGGTGTCAGCCGGCGTGGGACGGCCGGTGGTCGCGGTGGCCGGTGGGCGGCCGGCGGCGGCGTCCATGGCGGCGTTGGCGAGGGCGTCGGCGTGCCGGTTCTGCTCGCGCGGGATCCAGCTGAACCGGACCGCTGTGAACCGGCCCACCAGCGCGGCGGCCTGGGCGGCGAGGGGCCGCAGGCCGGGGTGCTTGATCTGCCACCGGCCGCACATCTGCTCGACCACCAGCTTGGAGTCCATCCGGACGTCCACCTCGGCGGCGCCCAGCTCGGCGGCGGCGGTCAACCCGGCGATCAGGCCCTGGTACTCGGCGACGTTGTTGGTGGCCGTGCCGAGCGACTCGGAGCGCTCGGCGAGCACCTCGCCGGTCTCCGGGTCGCGGACCACCGCGCCGTAGCCGGCGGGGCCGGGGTTGCCCCGGGACCCACCGTCGGCCTCGACGGAGACCACGCGCGGCGCCACGACCTACAGGCCCGACTCGTTGGTGCGGACCATGATCCGTCGGCAGTCCTCGCAGCGGACCACGTCGTCGGGGGCGGCCTTGCGGATCCGGGCCAGGTCGGCACCGGACAGCTCCAGGCGGCACCCGCCGCAGCGGCCCGCGGTGAGCAGCGCGGCACCCAGCCCGGTGTCCTCGCGGATCTTGTCGTAGAGGTTGACCAGCTCGGCCGGGAGGTCGGCGGCGAGCGGCTGACGGGCGCCCCGCTTGAACTCCTCCTCCTTGGCGATCTCGGCCAGTGCCTCGTCGCGGCGCTGTTCGGTGGCGGCCCGCTTGTCCCGGGTCTCGGCCAGCCGCTGCTCCACGCCGTCCAGTACGCCCTGCGCGGTTTCCCGCTGCTCCATCAGCTCCAGCTCGGCGTCCTCCAGGTCGCCCTGGCGGCGCTTCAGCGACACCAGTTCGTGCTGGAGCGCCTCCAGCTCCCGGGCCGGGCCGGTGCCGGCGGCCAGTCGGTTCTCGTCCTTCTCCTTGCGGGCCCGGACCTGCTCGACGTCCTTCTCCAACCGGGCGATGTCCCGGTCCAGGTCGTCCACCGCAACCTGGGCGCGGACCCGCTCGTCCTCCATCGACGACAACTCGCGGGCCAGCGCCTCCAGCTCGGCGCGCTCGGGCAGCGAACGCCGGCGGTGGGCGAGCTGGGCGAGGTTGGTGTCGATCGCCTGGAGGTCGAGCAGGCGGCGCTGCACCTGAGGGTCAGCCTTCACGGTCGGGCTCCTTGTCGTCCACAGCGGGTGCGGCGGCGTGCACGGTCCACGGGTCGGTGTCCAGGTCGGACACCAGCGTCTCGACGTCCAGCGCCTCCCGGAGGAAGGCGGCCAGGTCGTCCAGCCACGGTCGTTCGGTCGCCCAGTGGGCGGCGTCGATCAGGGCGGGACCATCGGCGGCGAGGTGCTCGCCAGCCGGGTGGTGCCGCAGGTCGGCGGTGAGGAACGCGTCCACCCCGGCGGCGGTCGCGGCGCCGAGGAAGCTGTCCCCCGACCCGCCGCTGACGGCGAGGGTACGAACCATACGCCCGGGATCCCCCGCCGCGCGAACTCCCCAGGACGTGACGGGGAGCACCGCGGCGGCGTGCCGGGTCAGTTCGGCGAGGGTCATCGGCTCGGGCAGCTCGCCGATCCGGCCGAATCCCCGGTCGTCACCGTGGGCGGGCGAGCCGGGCGCCGGCCGCTGAAGTGGGCGTGGACCGGTGAGCCCGAAGCGGGCGGCGAGGGCGTCGGAGACACCCGGGGAGGCGACGTCGGCGTTGGTGTGCGCCGTGTAGAGCGCCACCCCGGCCCGGATCAACCGGTGGATGATCCGCCCCTTGAAGGTCGTCGCGGCGACCGACGACACCCCGCGCAGCAGCAGCGGGTGATGCGAGACGATCATGTCCGCGTCCGCGGCGAGCGCCTCGTCGACCGTCTCGGGCACCACGTCGACCACGCAGAGCACCCGGCGGACCGGGGCGGCCGGCTCGCCGAGCACCAGGCCCACCCGGTCCCACTCCTCCGCCCAGACCGGCGGAAAACGCCGTTCCAGCTCGGCCACCACGTCGCCGACAGTCGGGGCGGATCCGCTTGTGCTCACGGCGGGCCAGCTTACCGGCGTGGCGGCCACCGGGCGGTGACACCCGGCCCGGCCGCGTCGGACGGACGCCCTAGGCGGCGGTCCAGGAGACGGTCTGCAACGCGGCCAGCGGCATCGCCCAGGGGAAGGCGTGCATGTGCTGTTCCCCCGTCCCGGGCGGATGCAGCGCGATCACGTCGTCGCCGAAGAGCACGGTGACGCCCCACTCGGCCAACCGGGCCACCCCGGCCCGAAACGCCGGATGGCAGGCCATCGCCGCGTTGGTGTACGGCACCGCCACGATGGGGACGCCCTTGCCCTGGGCCTCGACCAGCAGCCCGAGCGCCAGGGTGTCGGTGATCCCGGCCGCCCACTTGTTGACCGTGTTGACGGTGGCCGGGCAGACGATCATGGCGTCGGCGGGCGGCAGCACGTCCGGGTCGCCGGGATTCTTGTAGTGCATCCGCACCGGATGGCCGGTCTGTCGAATCAGGGCCGACTGGTCGACGAACTTCGCCCCGTCCGGCGTGGTGATCACGCAGACGTCCCAACCGTCCTGTTGGGCGAGGTCGACCAGACGACCGACGTGCCGTGCCAGCGGCGAACCGCAGGCGATGACGTAGAGCACCTCGCGGTGCCCGCTGTTGCGCGTTGTACCGGCCATCAGACCGGCTCCGCGCTCATACCCCTACTCCCATGTGCTCAGCCAACTCCGCTACCGGAGAAGGCGGCGCACCACGTGTGCGACGGAGGATGTCCGACATCACCTCGTGCGCGATCGGCCGGCAGCGGATCTCCGACGGGGCGAGCCGATCACCGAGCAGCAGCATCTCGCCGGCGTTCGCCACGTCACCGATCTGGGCGTAGCCGCGGGCGATGTCGAGCAGGTGGTGGGCGCGACGCTCGGGCAGCAGCGCGTTGAAGGACGGCTCCGCGATGCGCAGCCGGTGCACCTCCACGGCCCGCCCACCGTCGCCCAGCTCCACTGCGGCGGCGGCCCGGTGCAGCTCGACGTTGGTCGGGCCGAACGACGTCCAGTAGTGGTTGTGGTCGCCACCGAGCAGGTTGGCCGCCTCCTGCGCAGCGTTGATCAGGTCGTCGACGCTGGCCGAGTCGCCGATGCGGGACGCGGCCATCGCGCCCTGGAGCAGCAGCATCCCGTAGACGGAGAGGCGGGCCGGGGAGACCTCGTTGCTCCCACCCGGTGCCAGCCGGTTGGCGATCTGGACGTTCAGCTCCAGCGCGGGACGGGCCCGCCCCATCGCGACCAGGGCGTTGCACACCCGCGTGGTGGCGATCCCGGCCAGCAGAGGGTCGTCGGCGCGCTGGGCCACCGCCATCGACCGGTCGGCGGCCAACCAGGCGAGCTCGCACTCGCCGAGCTTGCGCAGCACCGAGGAGGCGATCTGGTAGACCTGGCCGAGCAGGTGGGCCGCCTCGGCGGCCTGCTCACCGCCGTACGCGGCGTCGGCCGCCTGGGCGTCGCGCAGCAGCTTGGGCAGCGCCCGGGTGAGCATCCCGTAGCGGCCGTACTGGTAGGTGAGCCAGGCGTGGTTGACGGCCTTGCGCATGTCGTCCATCGGCGGCGGGAACGGCGCCGCGTCGAAGTACGCGCTCATCGAGTCGTAGCGTTCCAGCGCCGCCCGGATCTCCTGCACCTCGACTTGGTCGATGCAGTTGAGGGCGTCGGCGCGGCGCTCCGGATCCTTGCCCATCAGCAGCTGGACGTCCATCTGGAGGATGTCGGCGATCTCGTAGAGGACGGAGAACTTGTCCAGCCGGCGGACGCCGCGCTCGACCTTGTCCACCCAGCTCTTGGACTTGCCCAGCCGGTCCGCGAAGACCTGTTGGGACATCTTGCGTCGCCCCCGCCAGTAGGCCACTCGCCGTCCTATGGGTAGCTCGTCCATCTCCCCATCCTCCCCTGCCACCGACGACCAATCGAGTCGGGGCGATGTCCGCGGGTGCGGCGGCCGCTTTTCACTTTCAGGTTTTGGCTGGTCGCACAGGATGTACGTCAGCCGTACAGCTGGTCCTCGTACTTTTCGTGCAAGTTGCACGAGCCGTTCGTCAACCTCAACGATCGTGGGTTACGGCAGTGACGGTGCTCGACATGCGACCTGGCGAACGCCGGGACCGACGAGAGGAGTTGGCACACATGTGGGGGAATGTCGGACCGCGCGTCGCCGAACTGTCGCCGCTGGAACGGGTCCGGCTGCGCCGGGTCGCCATCCGGTACGCCGCACACGGCTGGCAGGTCACGCCGGGCGCCTGCCTGGCCCGCAGCCGTTTCGTCTGCGGCCGGGCCGGCTGTCCCACGGTGGGCTGCCATCCCGCGCTGGAGAACTGGGAGCTGGCCGCCAGCGCCGACCCGGCCCGGGTCGCCACCTGGTGGCGGAGCCGCCCGCACGGGGTGCTGCTGCCCACCGGTCGGGCCTTCGATGTGCTGGAGGTGCCCGCCCACCTCGGCCGGCACGTGCTCGACGCGGTCCAGATCCACCCGGCCGGCACCGGCGTACGCGGGCCGGTGCTGGTCACGCCCACCGGGCGGTGGATGTTCCTGGTCCGCCCCGGCGACCCGCTCCGGCCGGAGTTGGAGCACTGCTTCCACGTGGTCCGGCACGGGCCGGGCTCGTGGATCCCCGCGCCGCCCACCCGACTGCCGGAGGGCACTGTCCGCTGGGCGGTCGCCCCGGAACAGGCCCGCTGGCAGCTTCCGGATTCGTACCTCGTGCAGAACACGTTGATCGGCGCGCTGCGCGCTACCGGGGTGACGCTCACCCCGGACCTGCTCCCCGGTCACCTGCCGCTGCCCCGACGAGGCATGTGAGACGGGCCCGCCCGACGATTCGATCCGGTGGCCGACAGCGTCGCCGGAGCGCCGGTCCTCGTTGACAGGGGGACGGTGCGAACGCGCGCCACGAACGGGGGAACGATGTCCACAAACGACAGGGCGCCTCATCCCGGCGGCACCGAGCCGCCCCGGCGCAGCCACCGACGGCACCGCTGGGCCGGCACCCGACCGGCCGGCTCCCGCCCCGGCCGCCCACGCCCCACCGGCTCCCGCCCCGCCGGCACCCACCGCCCCCTCCGCTAGGCGCTAGTCGGCTAGCGGCAGGTCGACGGAGAGATACTGGCGGGCGTTGTCGGTGATCGCCGCGTGGGTGTGGTCGTCCAGGCGGGCCAACCAACCGAGGCCAGGGGTGCCCATGGCGAGGGCGGCGGTGGCGTACGCGTCGGCCACCCCGAGGTCGGTGCCGACCACCGTCACCGAGCGCAGCCCACTGGCCGGCGTTCCCCGGCGCGGGTCCAGCACGTGCCGGCCTCGCTCGTACACGCCGGAGGTGGCCACCGCCAGGTCCGTCCCGGTGAGCACCAGGCAGGCCGCCATCGCGTCCCACGGGTGCCGGATGCCGATGCGCCACGGCTCCCCGGACGGCGACAGACCCCGCACCCGCACGTCACCGCCGGCGTTCACGCAGTGGTTGACGGCGCCGGCGGCGACGAGGCGGTCCGAGGCGACCTGAGCCGCCCAGCCCTTGACGAAGCCGGACGGGTCGAACCGACCGGTGGCGTACGCGTCGAAGAACCCGTCGGTGGCGCCCCACAGGTCGGCGCAGGTCTCCAGCACGTACCGCAGGTCCGCGGACGCCTCGGAGAGCAGCACCTCACCCCGGTCGAAGCGGCACACCTCGCTCGCCGGCTGGTAGGTGCTGAACCGCGCGTCCACCTCGTGCATCCAGGCGAAGACCTCATCGGCCAGCTCGCGCAGGGTCGCCGGGGGCAGATCGTCGGCGAGGTCCACTGTGACGGCCGTACCCATGATCTGTTCGACCCGGCACAGCCCGGGCCGGGTCAGCGTGGCCCGCACGTCAGAATGCCTGCTCGATGGCGGACCGCAGCGACTGCTTGTAGGAGTTGCTGGTCTCGGTGGCCCCGGAGACGGTGTTGAGGTTGGCGTTCTGCTTCTGCACCACCTCTCCACCGCTGCCGTCGTAGCGGTCGCGCACGTCACCGCTGTGGATGTCGGATTCACCCCCGCTGGGCAGCGACAGCGCGACCGCCTCGACGATCCGGTTACCCGAGACGACGATCTGCACCTGCACGTACCCGTACTCGTTGTCGAAGCCGTTGCCGGTGACCCGGCGGGTGGTCGGCTGGGGTGCCTTGGTGGTACGCGGGGTGCTCGGGGCCTTCGTCGTGGTCTTCGTGCCGGACGGGCGGGCGGTGGTCTTGCCGGGCTTGGGCGACACCGGCGCGTCGGCCGTCTTCGACGGCGTGGCCACCTCCCCGGCCGGGTCCGTGCCCGGCGCGGCCGGGTCGGCGCTCGGGTCGGCGCCCGGCGCGGTGGGGTTGACCGGCTGGGCGGTCGGCAGGTTCTGGGCGACCTGGGTGGCGCCCGGCGAGCCCTTGAACACCACCAGCGCGGTGGTGCTGGCGGCCAGGCCGGTGATCGCGAGGAGCGCGCGACGCATGGGTATGCCCTTCCTACAGCTCGAACGTGGCCAGGTGGATCTGCCGCCGGGGCACGCCGGCCCGGCGCAGCGCCCGCACCGACTGTTCCACCAACCCGGGCGGCCCGCACAGGTAGACGTCGCGCCGGGCCACGTCGGGCACCAGTTGGCGCAGCCCGTCCGGGCTCATCAGCTGGCGGGGTCCGGGGTCGTCGCGGGAACCGATGACGTACCAGAGCGAGGTGTCGCGCTCCTGGGCCAGCCAGTCCAACTCGCGGCTGAGCAGCACGTCGGCCGGTGTGCGGGCCCGGTAGATCAGCGCGGCGCCCGGCGGCAACTCCTCCAGCATCGCCCGGATCGGGGTGATGCCGCTCCCGCCGGCGATCAGCAGCGCCCGCTCGCGCAGCCGGTGCGCGGCGGTGAAGGTGCCCGAGGGGCCCTCGGCCCAGACCCGGGTGCCCGGGTCCAGGTCGCGCAGGTCGGCGGTGTGGGTGCCGACCACCTTGACGGTGATCCGCAGCCAGCGGCCGTTGGCGGCGGCGGAGACGGAGAACGGGTGCGACTGCCACCAACAGCCCCGGGTGAGGAACCGCCAACGGAAGTGTTGGCCGCCGAGCATCGCCAGCCGGCCGAGCCGCTCCCCGGTGAGGTAGATGGAGATGGTGTCGGTGCTCTCGGCGACCACGTCGGCGACCCGCAGCTTGTAGCGCAGGTTGAACGCCAGCGGCGCGATCACCCGGCCCCAGAGCACTGCGGCGACCACCAGGACGTAGAGCGCGATCCAGCCGGTGCGCACCGGGCCGGGCTTGTACAGCTGCGCGCCGTGGGTGAACTGGTGGCCGAAGCCGAGCAGCAGGATCAGGTAGCTGGACAGGTGCAGCAGGTGCCACAGCTCGTAGGGCAACGCCCGCCGGATGGCCCGGATGCTGGTGAACCCGACAAGCACCATGATGCCGGTGGCGACGAACGCGGAGACCATGTCCTCGTAGTCGCCGAGCAACGTGCCGACCTCGGCGAGGATCGACTGGTTACGCAGGTCGGCGTAGCCGACGAGGATCAGCGACATGTGGGCCAGCACGGTGACCAGCAGGGTGGCCCCGATGTCCCGGTGCCAGCGGGCGGTGTGCTCGCCGCCGATCCACCGTTCCAGCACCGGCAGGCGACTCATCATCAGCACCTGCACCAGCAGCAGGTAGCCGGCGACCAGGCCGGTGATCCGGCCGGCGGCGGTGACGGTGGCGGCGGGGGTGCGCAGCGATCCGGCGGGGGTGCCCAACCACCACGGGAGCACGCTGGCGAGCAGGCCGACCAGGAGCAGCACGCCCAGCAGCCGTCGGCCGCCGGGTCCGCGCCGGGCCGGGCTCTGTGGGGGTACGGGTGCGGCCGACCGGCCGCCGTGCCGGGACGAGGTCCCGGTACGACGGCCGGCGGCGTGGGTGTGCGAATACGTCACGCGTACAGCTTCATCGGGGCGTACTTCTGGCGGGGGAAGATCTTGTCGACCTCCGCGTTGGTGAGCCCGAACCGGCCCTGGGCCACCGCGCCGTAGACGTTGAACATGTTGTTGTACTCCGGCACGTCACCGGAGTCCAGCTTGTCCAGACCGTTCCAGGTGCCCAGCAGCGAACCGGCCAGCTTCTTGCCGGACAGCAGGGTGACCACGCCGCCGTGCCCGTGGTCGGTGCCGCCGGTGTTGGAGCCGACCCGCCTGCCGAACTCGCTGGACACCATGATCGTCACGTCGGCGGCCTTCGGGCCGAGGTCGGTGAAGAACGCGGCCATCGCGCTGGCCAGTTCGTTCAACCGGCGGTGGAGCTGGCCACCCTCGCGGGTGCCCTGGTTCTCGTGGGTGTCGTAGCCACCCATGCCGACGGTGGCGACCCGCACGTTGGCGCCGCCCTTGATCAGCTGGGCGAGCTGCTGGAACGCCCGGCCGACGCCCTCGTACGTGACGCCCGCGGCGGGCTGGTACGGCTTGGCGGCGAGCTTCTGGGCGGTGGCCAGCGCGCCCATGCCCTCCTGCACGGCCTCCTCGACCGGGTGGTTGATCCCGGTGAAGAGCCCCTTGATGGCCTTCTCGGTGGCCGCCCGGAACTTTTCGTCACCGTTGAGCCGCAGCGAGCCGACGCTGTTCAGCGAGAGCGCGCCGTTGTTGCCGACGAGCGAGCGGGGCAGCGTGCTGCCGATGCCGACGCTGCGGAACGCCGTGCCCTTGCCGAGGTTGTCGACGAGCCCGTCGAGCCAACCCCGGCCACCGGTCTCGTTGGGCAGTCCGCCCAGGTTGCAGGCGTCCGCGGCCTGGAAGTGGCTGCGGGACAGCCGCTCGTCCGAGACCGCCGGGATGAAGCCCAGCTGACCGGCGGTGAGCCACTTCTCCAGCGGCTTGAATGCGCTGGTCAGCTTGAAGCCGCGGCCCAGGGCCAACGAGTCGTTCCCGAGCAGCAGGTCCGGGCGGGCCTTGGCGAGCACCGGGTCGTTGTCCGGAGCGACGAGGCTCAGCCCGTCCAGCCCGCCGTAGAGGAAGACGTGGATCAGGGTGCCGGTCTTGGTCGCCGCGAACGACGCCGAGGTGGTGACGAACTGGGCGGTGGCCAGCGCGGTGGCGGTGGCCGCGGCACCGGCGACGAAGGTCCGCCGGGTCACGCCCCGCCCGTCCTGCTGGGCCTCCTCCAGGTTTTCCAGGGTGCGGTACCTGTCGAACTCGGCGGCGTTCTCGGCGGCGACGATGTCGGCCTCGGCGCGCAGCAACGCCTCGGCCGGGTTGTCGGCCAGCCGTCGCACGTCCGGGCATTCGGGGTGCAGGGGGAAAGAGTTGTACACAGTCTTCTCCATCGGGTGCCTCACCGGAGGTGGTGCTGGGGGGAAGCGAGGATCGCCCGCGCGACGGCGGTGATGGCCCCGTTGAACGTGGCGTCGACCTTGGCGGTCGCCGCCACACCGGCCACGCCGAGGATGAGGTTCTTCTCCCGCGTGCTGAACTTCTGGCCCACCAGCCGCAGGGAGAGCGCGTCCACGTACGCCCCGGCCGTCGCCGGCGGCTTGGCGACCAGCTTCTCCGGCGCGGTGTACGTGAACGTGGTGCGGTAGCCGGCGAGGATCTCGCCCGCCTCGTTCCAGCCGTTGACCATGGTGCCGGCCGAGGTCCAGGCGACGTAGACGTCCGGGTAGCCGTCCGGAGTGGGCTGGCCCATCGGGTAGTGGCCCAACTCGCGCAGCTTGTCGTTGATCTGGCGCAGCCCCCGGGCGTACGCGGTGCGCTTGCTGTCGCCGTTGTTGTGCTTCGGCGACGCCTCGGGCGAGACGCCCAGGGTGCGGTACGTGGCCACCAGGTACTCCATCGGCCGGCGCACCTTCTGGCCCACACCGGCCCAGAACTCCGAGGAGCAGAAGAGCGTCATCAGGACCGGCTTGATCATGCCCTTGTTGGTGGTGTACGTCTTGGCCAGCCGGTCCACCAGGGACTTGGGCGGGGTGTCCGAGACGAACCGGGTGGCCAGGCTCTGCGCCACGTACTTCGCCGTCGACGGGTGCGTCGCGATGTAGGTGATGTACGCGTCGATGGCCGCTTCGGCCTTCTTCGGGTCGGCCGAGTTGTTCGCGTGGGTGAACCCGAGGATCTTCACCTTGCCGACGTAGTGCTGCTCGGGGCGGAAGACGTACTTGCCGTCCTGGACCCCACGGCCGGTCTGGAGCATGGCGGCCTGCCGGACGTCCGGCTCCTTGTAGCCGCCGTCGACGCCGACCGAGTAGAGCTCGAGGTTCTCCCGGGCGAGGTTCTCGTTGATGGCGTCCTTGCGGGAGTCCTTCTGGTTCAGGTAGATCAGCAGCGCGGGGTGCTTGTTCGCGGCGACCAGCATCTCCGGGTAGCTGCCCAGGGCGTGCTTGCGGATGACGTCCTGGTCGAACGAGGAGCGGTACACCTCGCCGCCGTCGAAGTCCGCGGCGACGTGCAGGAAGTCGTTCCAGAAGTCGACCATCACCTCGAACAGTTGGCGCTTGGACCAGATCTGCCGGGCGATGGTGGCGTCGACCATCTCCTGCTCCGGCTGGGCACCCTGCTCGTTGAGCTTGTCCCGCTGGTCACGCAGCTGCTGCGTGGAGAGCTTCTGGGTCGGCAGCTCGGCGAGCTTCAGCTCACCCTTGCTCGGCTCCAACTTGTCCGGGTCCAGCTGGGCCCGGATCCAGGCGTCCATGCCCTCGCGCTTGATGTCGGCGAGCAGCGCGGGCGTCACGCCGAAGGTGGCGCGCCGGGCCAGGTGCAGGATCGGGTCCTTGGCCAGGACCGTCTTCACCGTCACCTTCGTCGCCGCCGCGGCGGCGGCCGGGCCGGAGTAGGTGCGCCCACCGGCCGGCGCGTTCTTCTTCAGCGCCTCACCGGCGCGCGAGCCCATGTAGCTCTCGTTCTGCTCGGTGTAGGTACGCACCGTGCTGGGCTGCTGGCCGCTGGGCCGTGCCGCGGTGCCGTCGGTGACCGTGCTGCCGGTCGCGTCGCCGGCCACCGCCTCGTCGCCGAAGAGGCCCCGCAACTGCGGGGTCATGGCGAGCGCCGCGCCACCGGCGACGACGGCGGCGGTGCCGCCGAGGGCCACCATCGCCTTGCGTCGGCCGACCTTGCGACCCGGATCGTCGTCGTCGTCGAGGGTGGGCAGTCCGGTGCCGGCCGGGCGGGCCGGAGCCGGGCGGCCGAGGCCCTCCGGCCCGATCCACTGCGGACCGCGCGGGGCGGGGGCCGGTTGCCCGGCGTACTGCTCACGCGGGTCGACCGGCGCGGCGTAGCCGCCCTGCTGGTGGGGCGAATCGTAGCCGTAGGGCGCGTGCGGGTGGGGGTCGCCGTAGCCGTCAGCGTTGTGGTGCTGGCGTCCGTCCCAACCGCGGTCGTCCCGCGGTCGACGTGGTGGCACATTCTGGTCGGCCATGTACCAATCCCGATTTCTGATGAGCGCCGGAAGCTGCTACCGGGCAGGTGCGGCAGTGCGGCGACTGTTGCCTGAGGGAGTTGCTACGGCAAAGTAACCAAGGCCCCAGGGCCCTTCAAGGTGGCCGGAACACACCCGTGAGGGCACTTAAGACAGCGTTCAGTGCTGCCTTCGCGGCGGGCGGTGGGCGGTGGCCGACCGCAGACTCTCCCAGCAGGGCGTACGCGCGTCAGCCGAGTACGGATCGGACCACTTGCCCGTAGCCGACACTTTCGGCGCCGTTCACCACCAAAGGCAAACTTAAGGTCCGGGTAAGCCGGACATGAGGGGCGCTCGCGTGGAGGAAAAGTAGCAGCAACGGGCGAGCGTGAGCCGCCACCGCAGCGGGTATGCCGCCGAACCGCTGAACGCGTGAGGGGAAGGCAGCGCCATGCTCAGCAAAGAGGATCAGCGCAGATTCGACCAGATCACCCGTCAGCTCCGGGAAAGTGACCCGGCCTTCTTCAAGAAGCTGGACCACCGGGTTCGGGCCCGCAGGGGCCGCTACCTGATGTTGTTGACCATCGTGCTGTGGGCGTCACTGCCGGCGATAGCCGTATTCGCCGGTCGGCTCACCGGCGCGATCTGCGCGGTGGTGCTGGTGGCCAACGCCGCGATCATGTGGCGGTTCCGCCGCCGCTGGACATGACTGCTCCACCGCTCGACGGGACGGCTCACCGGTCGGCCGGGCCGAACGCCCGGTACGCGCGACGCAACCGTTCGAGCGTTCCCGGCCCACCGATGGTCGCGGCCGGCGCTCCGAGCTGGCGCAGCAGCAGGTCGGTGCCGGTCACCAGTCGGGGCGGCCGGTCCGGCAGCGGCACCGGCGCCGACCAGAACCGGTCCGCCGCCTCGGCCAACGGCGTCGCCGACAGCCCGGCGAGCGCACGGGCGGCACCGACCGGCGTCAGGACGTCCACCGCCGACCCGGCACCGTCCGGTTCGGACGGTTCGTCGACCGGCGGGGGCGGTGGGGTGACACCGGTGGCCGCCGCCCGGCGGGCGCGGAGTTCGTCGAGCAACTCCGCGCGGGACCGACCGCGCCAGTGCAACAGCTCGAACGGGTCCGCGTCGAACGCCTCGGCCAGCAGGTAGAACGTCGCCGCGAGGTGCTTGCAGGGCACCGCGAAGTCGGGGCAGTTGCAGCGCTGGGTCAGCTCGTCGACGGCCGCCGGGAACAGCGGCGCGCCGGCGGCGGCGAACAGCTCCTCCAACTCGTCGGGGAGGTCCCCGGCGAGCAGCCGGGCGCTGAAGAACGCCTGCCCGGCCAGCTCGTCCTCGATTCGGGACCAGAGCGCGGCCGGGAACGGCCGCACCCCGATCGACACCTGGTACGGCTGCGGCCGGGAGCCCTGCACCACCGCGCTGACCCGCCCGGGTGTGATGTCGAGTGTGAGCACCTGACCGGCCCGCGCGTACGACCGGCCCCGGGTCAACCGGGTGCCGAGCGCGAACGACTCCAGCACCTCCAGGAAACGCCGCGACCACCAGGACCGGCCGATGGCGCCCCGGGCGCTGCGGGCCCGCAGACCCCCGTCGACCCGGCGGGGACGCCCGTAGTCGGCGAAGTCGCTCACGTCGGCACTCCGCTGCGCTCCGTGCCGACGCGAGGCACAAATTGGCTGTGCCTGACGGTTCGCTCGCTCCGCTCGCTCACTCCACCACCGCCCCGGCCTCCAGGGCGAACAGGTCCCGCAACTGGCCGGTGGACAGCTCGGTGATCCACTGCTCGCCGGTGCCGACGACCCGCTCGGCGAGGCTGCGCTTGTCGGCGATCAGCGCGGCCACCTTCTCCTCGACAGTGCCGGCGCAGACGAACTTGCGGACCTGCACCCGTCGGCGCTGCCCGATGCGGAACGCCCGGTCGGTGGCCTGGTCCTCGACCGCCGGGTTCCACCACCTGTCCACATGCACCACGTGGTTCGCGGCGGTCAGCGTCAGCCCGGTGCCGCCGGCCTTGAGGGACAGGACGAACAGCGGCGGACCCTCCGCCGACTGGAAGCGCTGCACCAGGGTGTCCCGCTCGGCCTTGCCGACGCCACCGTGCAGGAACAGCACCTCCCGGCCGAAGCGCGCCGACAGGTGACCACGCAGCATCGCGCCGAACTCGGCGTACTGGGTGAACAGCAGCGCCCGCTCCCCCGCCGCCAGCACCTCCTCCAGGATCTCGGTGAGCCGGGCCAGCTTGCCGGAACGGCCCTCCAACGGCGAGCCGTCGCGCAGCAGTTGGGCGGGGTGGTTGCAGACCTGCTTGAGCCGGGTCATGGTGGCCAGCACCAGGCCGCGTCGCTCGATGCCGTCGCTGGTCTCGATCCGGGCGAGCATGTCGTCGACCACCACCCGGTACAGCGCGGCCTGCTCGGCGGTGAGGTTGCAGAGCACCTCCATCTCCAGCTTCTCCGGCAGGTCGGAGATGATCGACGAGTCGGTCTTGAGCCGACGCAGCACGAACGGCCCGGTGATCCGACGCAGGCGCTCGGCGGCCTCGGCGTCGCCGTGGCGCTCGATCGGCTCGGCGAACCGCTTGCGGAACGTCGCGGCCGGCCCGAGCAGACCCGGGTTGGCGAACTGCATGATCGACCAGAGGTCGGCGAGGCGGTTCTCCACCGGCGTACCGGTGACCGCCACCCGCTGCCGGGCGGGCAGCGCGCGAACCGCCTCGGCCTGCCGGGTCGACGCGTTCTTGATCGCCTGCGCCTCGTCCACCACCACCCGGTGCCAGTCGATGCCGGCCAGGTCGGCGGCGTCGCGGGCGGCCACCGAGTAGGTGGTGAGGACCAGGTCCGCGCCGTGCGCGGCCGCGGTGAACTCCGCCCCCCGCGCCCGCTCGGCACCATGGTGTACGTGCACCCGCAGCCCCGGGGTGAACCGCGCGGCCTCCCGCTGCCAGTTGCCGACCAGCGACATCGGACAGACCAGCAGCGTCGGCCCGGCCTCCGGTGGGTCCCCGGCGAGCAGCGCGAGCAGTTGCACAGTCTTGCCCAGCCCCATGTCGTCGGCGAGCACACCGCCCAGGCCGAGGGAGCGCAGGAAGGCCAGCCAGGCCAGCCCACGCTGCTGGTACGGCCGCAGCGTCCCCTCAAAGCCCGGGGGCGGGTCCAGCGGGGTGAGCCGCCGCTCGACCGCGCCGGCGAGCAGGTCGCCCAGCGCCCCGTCGGCGGTCACCTCCAGCACCGGCAGCGCGCCGGTGGCCTCGCCGTCGGCCAGCCCGAGGCGGAGCAGGTCGGCGACGGTCAGCTCACCGGCGGAGCGGAGCAGGCGCAGACCGGCGGCGAGCCGCCCCGGGTCCAACTCCACCCACCGGCCGCGCAGCCGGACCAGCGGGGTCTTCATCTCGGCCAGCACCGCCAACTCCTCGGCGGAGAGCGGCTGGTCGCCGAGGGCGATCTCCCAGCGGTAGTCGACCAGGGCGTCCAGACCGACACCGGCGTCGACGCCACCGACCGTGCCCGGTGCGGTGCGGCTGCGGGCCCGCAACCGGGCACCCAGGCGCGCCGACGGACGCTGCCACCAGGACGGCAGCAGCACCCCGAAGCCGGCCGCGTGCAGCACCGGGGCGCCCGCGCTGAGGAACCGGTGGGCTCCCTCGACGTCGAGTTCCATCGCCTCCGGGGCGGCGGTCCGCAGCGCGGCGTCCAGGTCCGGCCAGAGCCGGCTGGCCCGGCCCAACTCGGCGAGCAGGGTCTCCTGCGGGCTGGCCGTCCGGCCCGCCAGGCCACCGGGTGTCTGCGGCCCGCGCCAGACCTCCCCGGCGTCGACGTGCAGGCCAGGCTCGTCTGCGGCCTGCAACCCGAACTCCAGCCGCCACCGCCCACCACCGGTAGACCCGACCGGCACCGGCGCGGAGTCGGCCAGTGCCGGCGCGGTGGCCAGGAACGGTTCGGTGACCTCGTCGGGGGCCGGCTCGACCAGTCGGAAACTGGCCCGCACCGGGCCACCGGCAGCGTCGCGCTGCCAGGCGTCCAGTTCAGCGCGGAGCGTGGCCAGCCCGGCCGGGTCGATGGTGAAGTCCCGCTGCGGGCCGGCGAGCGCGACCAACCAGGCCGGCGCCGGACCACCCGGGCGCAGCCCCCGGGCCAGCGTGGTGGTCGCCAGCGCGGCCCGCGCGGCGGCGTCGGTCAACGCGTCGAGCGCGTCCGCGACCAGCGCGGCGGCGGTCAGCTCACGGTCACCAGAACCGGCGGTCGCTGCGGCGGCCCTCTCACCGGACCGTTGAGCAGCAGCGGCGGCCCTCTCGCCGGGCCGTTGAGCAACAGCGGCGGGGGTAGGCGTTGGCGAGCCGGCGGCAGTGGCCGGCAGGACGGCGGCGCGGGCGGCGGGTGGCAGGGCCAGCGCCAGCGATCGCGCCCAGGCGGCATCGGTGCCGGTCAGCAGCGGACGCCAGACCGCCTGCGCGGGCACCCGCGCGGCAGCCCCGGAAGACGCCACCGTTCCGCGAGCGCCGGAGGGCTGGTCACCCACCGTCGCACCGGGCGGCTGGTTGTCCGGCGTCGCACCAGCGCCGGGCAGTTGGTCGCTCGTCGTCATGCGTACACCGGGCAGGACCCGGCCACGGGTCACCAGGTCGGCGGCGAAGTCGGCCAGCTCGGCGAGGTGCCGCAGGGTGGCCCCGGCCACCGCCGGGATGTCGTCCAGGGTGTGCAGCAGCGACAGGGCGCCGTCCGGGGCGTACACCAGAATGGGCACCCGCCAATTGGCCAGGGTGAGCCGGCCGCGGGCCGCAGGTGCGACGGTGGTGCGGATCAGCTCGGGTGAGTCGGTCGGCGCGCCCGCCCGGGTGGGCAGGGTGAGCAGCGCGGTGTCCGGTCGGGTCGGCTCGGCGGCCTCGGCGAGGACGGCGGCCAGGTCGGTGTGCCCGGCGGCGAAGGGGTGCGGGCGGTCCCGGGCCGGGCGGCCCGCACGTGCAGCGGGAATCGGCGCCGCGCTGTCCTCGGCCCAGACGGCGAGGCCACCTGTCGAGCTGGCGCCGGTCGAGCTGGCGTCGGGCAACCACAGCCCGTGGATGACCAGCACCCGTTCCCCCTCGTCGTCGCCCGCGACCAGGATAGGTGGCCCAACCTGGCCGGACCGACACCCCCACCTGCGTGATCTTGCAGTTGGTGTTGGTGTTCTGCGAAGAAGGCCTCATTCTGTCGCGCAGAAAGTGCACGATCGCGTGGCCTGGAGGCTCGCGCGGCAGCAGGCTAGCGTCGGCGGCGTGGTCGATCTGCTGGTTCTTGGTGGGCTCGGGGTGGATGTGCGGGTCCGGGTGCCCGCGCTGCCGTTGCCGGCCGCCGACTCCCACACCGTCGAGCCGATCGAGTTGCGGATCGGCAACACCGGTGCCGGGGTGGCGCTGGCCGCCCGGGCGCTCGGCCTGCGGGTGCTGGTGGTGGACACCCTCGGCGCGGACCCGGCCGGTGAGCTGGTCCGGGCGGCGCTGACCAGGGCCGGGATTCCGGCGGTGCTGGCCGAGAACCCGGACGGCACCCGCCGTTCGGTGAACCTCGTGGACCCGGGTGGGCGACGCACGTCGCTGTACGACCCGCGCCCGTGGCGGGGCGGCCCGCCGTTCTCCGCCGCGGAGGTGGCCGCGCTGGTTCGTGACGCCCGGCACGTCCATCTCTCGATCATGGATTGGGCGGTGCCGCTGCTGCCCGCCGTGCGGGCTGCCACTGCGGCAGGCGTGGCGCTCTCCACCGACCTGCACGACTGGGACGGCGAGAACACCTACCATCGGCCGTTCGCCGACGTGGCCGACCTCGTTCTGGTGAGCGGGGTGCGGCTGGGCGACCGGGCCGCGTCGCTCGCCGGCACGCTGGCCCCCCGGACAGTGCTGGTGACCAGGGGCGCGGACGGCGCCGAGTTGTTCCCGGGCGACGGCACGGTGACGCCGGTGCCACCCGCCACCGCACCCGCGCCGGTGGTTGACACCAACGGGGCGGGCGACGCCTTCGCGGCCGGGCTGATCGCCGCCCGGTTGCGTGGCGAGCCGCTGGCGGACGCGGCCCGGTACGCGGCGCGGGTCGCCGCCGCGGCCTGCGCCCATGACGGGATGGAGTACCCGCCGGGCCTGCTGCCCAGCGGTTGACGGCACGCCGCCGCGCCGACGGCGTACGGCGGGCAGGGCTCAGAACGCGCCGCACTCGCCGTCGGTCAGCTCGCGCAGGATGTCGGCGTGGCCCGCGTGCCGGGCCGTCTCCTCGATCAGGTGCACCAGAATCCACCGCACCGACACCTCACCGAGCTGCGGATGCGGCACCACGTGGTCGAGGTCGACGCTCGCGACGACCGCCCGGGACCGCTCACAGGCCCGCTCGTACGCCTCGACGAGCCCGGCGACGGTCTCCTGGTCGTCGAGCATGAAGCTGGCGACCGCGTCCTCCTCGGAGGTCAGGTAGACGTCGCCGGGCTCGGGGGCCAGCAGGGTCGGGAACCAGTTGCGCTCGACGAGGGTGAGGTGCTTGACCAGCCCGACGAGCGTGGTCGCCGAGGGCACCAGCCGGCGGCGGGCGTCGGCGTCGGAGAGACCGCGCAGTTTGCGCAGCAGCACGGCCCGGTGGAAGTCGAGGAACGAGGTCAGCACGGCGCGCTCGTCGCCGGTGCGGGCGAGCACCGGACCGAGCGTGGGATCGATCGTCTGCTCCATTCGCCGACCCTAGCCACGGGCCGGTCACCCCGCTGCCCCGCTATCCGCTGCGAGCGGGCGCTGCGCCGGGCAGGATGGGCGCATGGCTTCCTCCGTGCAGATCCCTCTCGTCGGCGGCACGGCGGACGGGCAGACCATCACCGTCGAGCTCGACAGCAACGGTCGCCCGCCGCTGACCCACCATCACCTCGGCTCCGGTGGGCTGGCCGACGCGCAGATCTACGAGTTGGAGAACTTCCGCGAGGACGCCCGCGAGTGGCGCTACCGGTGGACCGGCCCGGCGGTGTGACCGCCGGCTCAGACCCGGGTGAGGGTCTGGCTGCGCAAACTTTCCAACACGCCACGGGTGACCTCCGAGGTGCCCCGCGCCTGATCGCATACCTCCGCCACCCGCCGCGCGGTGGCGTCGGCGCGTTGC
This sequence comes from Micromonospora sp. C97, assembly GCF_018070385.1. NCBI lineage: Bacteria > Bacillati > Actinomycetota > Actinomycetes > Micromonosporales > Micromonosporaceae > Micromonospora > Micromonospora sp. C97. The sequence goes on along the minus strand of NZ_JAGPXU010000006.1, from coordinate 190,022 downwards.
TCCCGCTCGTCCCACAGTCGGTCGACCTCGGCCAGCAGCGGCCCCTCGACCTCCCGCTCCACACCGCGTAGCGCCGGCACACCGAGCCGCTGGGCCAGGTCGAAGACCTTTCCGGCGTACGGCAGGGGCAGGAACGGCGTACCGACCATCGCCGCGAAGATCAGGAAGTGCAGGCGCATGCCGACGGCCAGGTCGAAGTGGCGCATCAGCCCCAGCACCTGCTGCGGGGAGTAGGTGCCGTGCAGGATCCGACCCCGCTCGGCGGCGACCATGTGCGACAGCACCCCGTGGGCGTGCCGGATGTCGTCCCGCTCCATGGGCACGAACAGCACGTACGCATCGATCCGGTGCACCAGGAAATCACCGATCTGGGCCAGCAGCCGGTGGTAACCGTCCACGTCGAGGCGTTCGGCGGCCCGGCCCGGCTCCCGCACGCTTATCCCGACCAACCGCTTGCCGACCGGCACCCCCTCCTCGGCCAGCAGGTGGGCCGGGAACTCCTCCGGTTGCAGGAGGAACGCCGGGTCCGCGGTGACGGTGATCGGGTTGAGCAGGCCAGCCTCCTCCAGCACCATCCGGGACTCCTGGTCCCGGACGGTCACCTGGGTCGCGCTGGAGAGCGTTTCCCGGACCATGCCGGTGTCCACCCCGTCGCTGAGCGGCCCGACCCCCACCGCGTACGTGATCAGTGGCAGGCCCCGCTCCTGGGCGACCCGGACCACCCGCAGGTAACGGCGGGCCTCCCGGTCGTAGAGGATGCCGCCACCGCCCAGGATGAGCAGGTCGAGCTGGGCCAGGACCAGGGCCGAGTCGGTACGGCTCACGCCCTCCCACGGCACCGCTTCGACGTCCGGGTGCGCGGCCCGGGTGTGCTCCGGGTTCCGGGAGAAGACGATGATCCGGGCGTTCGGTTCCTGCGTCCGCAGATCGGTGAGCAGGCCGGTGAGGATCGCCTCGTCGCCGAGGTTTCGCCCACCGTACGAGCCGAGCACACCGATGGTCAGTCCGGCGCCGTGCGTCATCCGTCGCTCCTCCCCAGGTGCGGTCCGCGCCGGTTTCCCGCTGGGCAGGTGAACAGTCCTGCCGGGAGGACCGACAGTGCACGGCGTCGGCGGCGGTTCAGCCCGCCGGGGTGACGCGTTTCGCCATCTGCCGCGAGGTGACCTCGAAGCCCAGACTGCGGTAGAGGCCGAGCGCCACGGTGTTCGTACCGAAGACGTTCAGACCCAGCTCCGGCACGCCGAGCTGGGCGAGTTCGGCCTCGATGAGCTGGATCACCCGCCGTGCGTACCCGCGTCCCCGGTGCTCCTCGTGCACCTCGATGTTGTGGATCCACGCCTGGTTCGGTGCGGCGGCCGTCGGCAGGGTCACCCAGATCCAGCCGACCTCGGTGTCACCGACCCGGGCCATCCGCAGCAACACGCCCTCGGTGTCCACGCCGGCCGGCAGCGACTCCCCGATCTGGGTGACCGTCCGCTCACGGGCCGCCTCCGGGGTCATCCCCCGGTGGGCCACCAGGTCCTCGGCGTACCCCTGCTCCAATGCCCCCAGCAGGCGGGCCAGTTCCGGCGCCGTCATCGGCGTCAACGTCAACTCCACCGCGTCTCCCCTTCATCGTCGCCAGCAGGCAGTGCAGCAGAACCGGCCTGGACACGCCAACAGATTCACCGCCGGGGCGGGCGGGGTCAGGATGCCGTCGGCGGGTCCAGTTGGCGGGCCAACTGCGTCAGGTCGTGCAGCCGCAGGTCGCCGTCGAGCCCTTTCAGCGCGGCGGTCATCGCCCCGGCCGCCCGCCCGGCCCGCAGGCCGACCTCGGCGTCCTCGACGACCAGGCACCGCGCCACCGGTACGCCCAGCAGCGCCGCGCTCCGCAGGTAGCCCTCCGGGTCCGGCTTGCCGACGCTGACGTCCTCGACCGTGACGAGCACCGGCGCCTTGATGCCGGCGGCGTCGAGCCGGGCCTCGGCGAGCCGCGCGTCGGCGCTGGTCACCACCGCCCAGGGCAACCCCAGTCGGGCCAGCACGTTCAGCAGTTCGTGCGCACCGGGGGTGGCTGTCACGTCGGACAGGTCGTCGTACTGCAACGCCAACTGTCGCGCGGCAGCGGTGGCGACCGCGTCGTCGTCGAGCGCGGGCAGCAGCCGGCGGATGGTCCGGTCGGCCGGGCTGCCGTGCGCGATGGCCAACGCCGCCGCCGGATCGACGGCGTACTCGCCGGCCCACCGCTCCCAGGCCCGCTCCACGGCGGCGTCGGAGTCGACCAGGGTGCCGTCCATGTCGAACAGCACCGCGCCGATGCCTGCCAGTTCCACGACCACTCTCCCCGCATCGCTCGCCCCACCCTCCCCCACCTGGCAAGATCCGCGCAACTTCGGTGATCCTGCTGTCTCGTCGCCGGGTGAGGCAGCAGGATCCGTGAAGTCGCGCGGATCATGGCGGCCCACCGCGTCCGCAGGCCGTCGAGGATCGCGGGAATCGGACCTGAGGGTCGCAACGAGGGGTCCGATAGCCGCCAGACGACGAGGCCGCGCGGCCAGATGATCGTTTGCATGACGACGACACTCAACGACAGGGTCGCACTGGTGACCGGAGGTTCCCGGGGCATCGGGGCCGGCATCGCCCTGCGTCTGGCCCAGGACGGGGCCGACGTGGCGCTGACCTACCGGCAGGACGCCGAGCGGGCCGCGACAGTGGTGAAGCAGATCGAGGCGCTGGGCCGACGGGCGCTGGCGATCCAGGCGGACGGCGCCGACCCGGCCGCCGTGCAGGGCGCTGTCGACCGGGCAGCCGCCGAACTGGGTCGGCTGGACATCCTGGTGAACAACGCCGCGGTGTTCACGGTCGGCGCCATGGACGAGCTTGGCTCGGCCGAGGTGGAGCAGACCGTCGCGGTCAACATCCGGGCACCGTACGTCGCCGCGCGGGCGGCGCTGCGGCACCTGGGCGAGGGCGGACGGATCATCAGCATCGGCAGCAACGTCGGTGAACGGGTGGTCTTTCCCGGGCTGACGCTCTACGCGATGAGCAAGTCCGCCCTGGTCGGGCTGACCCGGGGCCTGGCCCGGGAACTGGGTCCCCGAAACATCACCGTCAACCTGGTCAACCCGGGGCCGACGGACACCGACGCCAACCCGGCGGACGGGCCGAACGCGGCGGCGATCACCGGATTCACCGCCGTCGGCCGGTACGCCCGCCCCGCCGACATCGCGGCCACCGTCGCGCACCTGGCCAGCCCCGAGGCCGGTTACGTGACCGGTGCGGTGGTCAACGTGGACGGCGGCTTCAACAGCTGAGCACCCGGGCGGCGTCGGCGCCATCCGACGCCGCCCCGGGCTCAACCAACCCAGTGCCGGCTCGTCAGCCGTCGTGGCCCAGCACCGGGCGTACCGCGTCGACGAACGAGATCCGGTGATTCGTGCGTACCTCGATCGCCGCGAGCCAGCGCTCACGGTGCCGGTCGCGCAGCGGCACACCCCGGTCGCCCGGCTCGTCACCGAGCCGGCGCTGGTCGGCGTGCTCCGCGGTGAGGCTGGTCAACACGGCCCGGCCGACCGCCGCGACCTCCGCCGGGCCCTCCAGCAACACCAGGTTGTACGCCTCGTCGACGGCGCGCATCGCCGCGTACGCCTCGTCGAAGCCGGGCACCGGCTCGCCCCCGCCGGGTTCGAGCCACCGCCGGTCCAACTGCCGGTACGCCTGGTCGCAGGCGCCCAGAAACCCGACGTACGCGTCGCGGCGCAACTCGTCCCGACGCGTCGCCCACCGCTCGACGCTCTCCTGCCGGGCGACGGTGAGTTGGTGGGCCAGTTGCCGGCGGGTGCTGAGCGCGCCGACCAGCCCGGTGAGGGTGGCGGCGGCCAAGGTGGACAGTGAGGTGATCAGCGCGACGGCGACGGTGTCCTGCACCCACCCATCATGGCGTGATCGCTCCGGACCGTCCGGCCCGGGCGGGCCTTCGCCGACTGGCCGACCGGCTGGCAGGCCACGATCACTCACCAAGCTTTGCCACGCCGCGGGCGAGGAGGTCGACGCCGGCCGGATGTCTCCCGCCGAGGCCGCCGAGGCGCTCCGGACCGTCCTGACCAGGATGCTGCGCCCAACGGCCTGATCCGGCGTCAGAAAGTGGGCTCTTCCTGCGCGGCGTCAAGTCGGTCGGCTCGACGCTGAAGGTCTGTGGCGATGGCGTCCCAGTCGGGACCGAAGGCGTTCAGATCGCCCGCCGCCAGACGCAGCAGTTCGACATCCTCCGGGCGTTGCAGGCAGGCCAGCCGGAACGCGAGGTTTCGCGCCCACACCGGAAGGCCGATCCAGTCCTCCCTCAGCATCACCTCAAGCATCGCCACGATCTCGTCAGCCGACGCGAACGTCACCACCTCGACGTACGCGCTGGCGACTCTCCCGCTGTACTCGCGACCCGCGAGCATCCGGGCCAGCTCAAGCAGCGACATGCACTCCGGCGAGAAGGGCTGCGCGTCAGACGAGTCCTCGGACTGATCCCTGGTGCCCCTACCCAGCAACGCCCGCAGCCGACCCACCATCTTCACGATCCGAAAGATATCCGCTCCCCGTCCGGCACGGACGCCAGCCGGAACGCGCGTCGGGTCATCATGATCAAGTGATGAGAAACAGCTGCCAGGAGTGCTCCTGGCCTACTTTTCATCACTTGATCACTCCGGACCACGCAACGGCGGGCGGAGGCGCCACCGTGAGGCCGTGACGGCCCTGCGGGCCGCCTGCGCCAGCACAGGCCAGGCTGACGGGTGACGATCAGTGCAGGGTGGGCGCGGCAGGTTTCGAACCTGCGACCCCTCGCTTGTAAGGCGAGTGCTCTCCCACTGAGCTACGCGCCCGGATCGCCCGTGGCGGGCCGGTGGCTGGCAAGCTTACCTGCCCGCCACCGACCCGGGTGCACGGCGTACCCCGGTCAGTTGGTCGCTTCGGCGACGGCCTTGCGCCAACCCTGCTGGTCGCGGGCCTCGCCCGGACCGTTCATCTCGGCGAAGCGGACCACGCCGGTCCTGTCGATGACGAAGGTGCCCCGGTTGGCGAAGCCGGCCACGTCGTTGAAGACCCCGTACGCCTGGGCGACGGCACCGTGCGGCCAGAAGTCGGCCAGCATCGGGAACTGGTAGCCCTCACGGTCGGCCCAGATCTTGTGGCTGTAGACCGAGTCGACGCTGACGGTCAGCACCTGGACGTCGTCGTTCACGTACTCGTCGAGGTTGTCTCGGATCTCGCTCAGCTCGCCCTGGCAGATGCCGGTGAAGGCGAGCGGGTAGAAGACCAGCAGCACGGTGTGCCTGCCCCGGAAGTCCGACAGTCGGACCTCCTGGTTGTTCTGGTCCTTCAGCACGAAGTCCGGTGCCTCGGCACCAACCTCGATGAGCATGCGCACTCTCCTCGGGTCGAGTCGGGTGAACGGCAGCGGCCTGCCACCCGGCGGTGGGCGGACCGTCGGGCGCGCAGAGCGGCGCTGGCTACTTCTTGGCCTTGGCCCCTCGGCGCAGCACCAGACGTGCGCCGCTCCAGTCCCGGCCGGCGTTCACGGTCGAGGTCTGCTGAAGGCCAGCGGTGGGCGCGGACTCCGCGACCTCGCTCGGCTCGACGTGCCCCTCGCGCCCCGCCTTGGGGGTGAGCAGCCACACGACGCCGTTGTCGGCCAGCGGGCCGAGGGCATCGACGAGCAGCTCGAAGAGGTCGCCGTCGCCGTCCCGGTACCACACCAGCACCGCGTCGACCACCTCGTCGGTGTCCTCGTCGACCAGATCTCCACAGCGGTCGGTCAGGGCGTCTCGGAGATCCTGGTCGACGTCGTCGTCGTACCCCATCTCCATGACGACCATCCCCGGTTCGATCCCGAACCGGTCCGCCAGGCTGCGTACCCCGTCGGCGGCCTGACCAGCGGTCGCGCTCACTGTCGCGTGCCTCCTCATCTCGTCCCTGCTCGCGGCGTCGGTGCGACGCCGTCAGGCAAAGTCCACACACTTGTGGGTCTGCGCGCAAGTGGCGCACCGGGTGGAACGGAATTTACCGTGCCAGCAGCGTACGGGCACCGTCGGTAATGGCTTCCGCGGAGACCAGTACGTGACGTGCTGCCGGACCTAATGGTACAAACGAGTCAACTCCCGCCACTCGCCGCGCGGCACCGACATATCCGGCGTCGACGAGCGCGGCGATCACGCCCTCGCCGACCCCGCCGGAGCGGCGTGTCTCGTCCACCACCAGCACCCGGCCGGTCGCCGAGGACTCCCGGATGATGTCGGCCACCGGCAGCGGGGCCAGCCAACGCAGGTCCACCACGCGGGTGCCCACCCCCTCCTCGGCGAGGACGGCCGCGGCCCGCAGCGACATCCGCACCCCGTTACCGAAGGTGATGATGGTGAGGTCGTCGGCCGACCCGACGCGGTAGACCCGGGCCCGCCCGATCGGCACGTGACCGGCCACCCATCCGCCCGGCTCCGGATAGCCGGCCAGCCACTCTCCGTCACCGTCGGCGTACAGGTCGCGGGTGTGGTAGAGCGCTATCGGTTCCAGGAACACGCACACACTGCCGTCCACCGCCGCGCTCGCCAGACAGGTTCGCAGCATGGGCGCGGCGTCGTCCGGCCGCGCCGGCACCGCGATCACCAGACCGGGCACATCCCGGAGTACGGCCACCGAGTTGTCGTTGTGGAAGTGCCCGCCGAACCCCTCCTGGTACGCCAGGCCGGCCACCCGCACCACCATCGGGTTGCGGAACGCCCCCTGGGAGAAGAACCGCATGGTGGCCGCCTCACCGCGCAGCTGGTCCTCGGCGTTGTGCAGGTACGCCAGGTACTGGATCTCCGGCACCGGCAGCATCCCGGCCAACCCGGCACCGAGGCCCAGCCCGAGCACCGACGTCTCGTCGAGCAGGGTGTCGAAGACCCGGGCCGCCCCGAACCGGTCGCGCAGCCCCTTCGTCACCCCGTACACGCCGCCCTTGGCGGCCACGTCCTCACCGAAGACCGCCATCTGCGGGTGGTCGAGCATCCCGTCGGCGAGCGCGGCGTTGATGCTCTGCGCCAACGTCATCGGGCCGGCCAGCTCCGGCGGCTTACCGCCGAACGCCTCCGCCCGGGCGGCCGCGCCCGGCCCGCTGGCCCGCGCCGCGGCGTCGGCCACCGCCCGCGCCACCCGCACCGGACGGCGAGGCGCCAGCGTCGACACCACGTCGGCCGCGCCGGCCAGCTTCGGCTCGCCCAGCACCTCCTCGGCCAGCCGGCGGACCTGCCAGCCGGTCTCGTCGTACCGGGAGAGCAGTTCCGCACCGGTCGCCACGCCGGCGGCGACCAGCAGCCGCGCGGTGCCGGCCACCGGGTCCCGGTCCAGGTCCTCGGCCAGCTCGGCCGGGCTCCGGTACGCGGTCTCCGCGTCCGCCCCGGCGTGCCCCATCAGCCGCACGGTGCGCAGGTGCAGCACGGCCGGGCGGCGGTTGCGGCGCACCCACGCCGCGGCTTCCGCCGCCACCGCGTACGTCTGCACCGGGTCGCTTCCGTCCGCGCTGAAGTAGCGGATGCCCGGCTTGGCCCGCAGGGTCGCCTCGACCCAGCCCTCCGGCGAGCGGACGCTGATGCCCAACCCGTTGTCCTCGCAGACGAAGAGCACCGGGATGCGCAGCCCGGCGTGGTCGTACCAGCCGGCGGTGTTGAAGGCGGCGGTGGCGCTGGCGTGGTTGACCGAGGCGTCGCCGAACGAGCAGACCACTATCGCGTCCGGTGGCCAGGGGGCGTGTGTGGCGCCGGCGCCGCTGCCGACCCGCACCCCGGCCCCGGTACGCCGTCCGGCGCTGTCCAGCCGGCGCAACCGCTCCACGGCGAGCCCCATGCCCACGGCGCGGGGCAGGTGCGAGGCGATGGTGGAGGTGGTCGGCACGATGGCCAGGTCGGCGCGGCCGAACACCTTGTGCCGGCCACCGGCGATCGGCTCGAGGCTGGACGCGACCATCCCGCGCAGCACGTCCCGGGCCGCGTCGGCGTACGCCGTGAAGCCACCGGTGACCCGCTCGGACCCGGACGGCTCCGCTTCGGACACCGCCGCGTCGGCGGAGGGCACCCGAGCGGAGGTCGGCTCGGTCTCGGTGGTCGACTCGGTCTCGGTGCTCGGCTCGGTGCTCGGCGCGGGATCGGCGGCGACCTGGGCGGCGCGCAGGCAGTAGAACGCGCCCGAGCGGTAGTGCAGCAACGCCGGATCGGTGGGACGCAGCGCGGCGGCGACGGCGGCGTTGCCCTCGTGGCCGGCCGAACCGATGGTGTAGAAGCCCTCCCCGAAGCTGCGCAACCAGCGGCCGGCCAGGTCGAGTTGCCGGCTGGTCACCTGTGCGTCGAACAGGTCCAGCAGCTGCGCGCCGGTCAGTGGGGCGTCGTCGGTGACCGGGTCGGCGGGGTCACGCCGTCGCTCGGCGGCGGGCAGCGCCGCCAGCGTCTCCCGGAACCGGTCGTCGAGATCTTGCGGGGTGGTCACGTCGGACAGCATTACCGACGGGAGCCCGGCTCGCCCAGTGGGACACGGCCGGCCGGGGTGCGTTCACTGTGACTCGCAGGACTCCGGGCAGCCGCCGTCGGACACCTTCCAGACCAGGTCACGAAGGGTGTTCAGCTCCTCGTCCGTCAGCCCGGACAGCAGTCGGGAGTCGGACATCACCTCGATCACCCGGGCCCGTACGACACGACCCTCCCCGGTCACCAGCAACGTCTTCTGCCGGCGGTCGGTGGGATCGGTGCGGCGCTCGACCAGCCCGGCCTGCTCCAGCTTGTCGACCAGCACCGTCACGTTCGACCGGTCGCAACCCAGCTGACCGGCGAGGTCGCGGGCCGGCAGCGGGTGATCCGGGTCCAGCTCCTGCAACGCCCGGGCCGCCGCCGGGGTGAGGCCCAACTCGGCGAACGCGGAGCCCTGCCGGTGTCGCAGCGCGGCGGTGACGTGCGCCATCCGGCGCACCACGTCGAAGGCGAGACCGGCGCGATCCACCGGTGCGCCCGCCGCGGGACCCACCTCCTGCGTCACTGCCACATCGTACGCAGTGACGGGCGTCGTCCGGGCCCGCCGGCGCGGCCGGCCCATCGGCGACCAGCACGAATCGACTGTGGTCATCGGTGTTCGACTGCCGGCGACGAGCAGGGCGCCTCGCTGTCACCTGTCGGCCACCGGGCCTCGCGAGGCTCCCGGAGTCACGAAGATCGGACTCTGGGGAGGATTCGTGTCACTGTCCCGACGTACCATCCTGCTGTCCGGCGCCGCGATCGGCGCCGCGGGCGCGGTCACCGGGCTGCCGACGGCGGCCGGCGCGGCGGCGGGCCGGCCGCTGGCCTACCCGTTCACCCTCGGGGTGGCCTCCGGCGACCCCGACCACGAGGGGTTCGTGTTGTGGACCCGCCTGGCCCCGCAGCCACTGGCCGAGGACGGCCTCGGCGGCATGCCGGACCGCGACGTGCCGGTGCACTGGGAGTTGGCCGCCGACGAGCGGTTCCGGCACGTGGTGCGCCGCGGCGTCGCTGTCGCCCGCGCCCGCTCGGCGCACAGCGTGCACGTGGAGTTGGCCGGCCTGCTGGCCGGGCGCGAGTACTTCTACCGGTTCCGGGCCGAGCGGCACATCTCGCCGACCGGACGCACCCGCACCGCCCCGGCACCGTGGACCATGCCCGCCACCCTCGCGATGGGCTTCGCCTCCTGCTCCCAGTACGAGCACGGCTACTTCACCGCCTACCGGCGGCTGGCCGAGACCGAGCCGGAGCTGATCCTGCACCTGGGCGACTACCAGTACGAGTACGCCCCGGACACGTACAACGTGCCCGGTGGCAACCCCCGTGACCACGAGGGACCGGAGACCCGGACGCTGGCCAACTACCGGCAGCGGCACGCCCAGTACAAGACCGACCCCGACCTGCAGGCCGCGCACGCGGTGGCGCCGTGGGCGGTGGTCTTCGACGACCACGAGGTGGAGAACAACTGGGCCGACGAGGTGCCCGAGGCGCCGGACCCGGAGTTCCCCGCGCGGCGGGCGGCGGCGTTCCAGGCGTACTACGAGAACATGCCGCTGCGGCGCACCTCGATCCCCCGCGGCATCGACATGCAGCTCTACCGGCGGGTGCGCTGGGGGCGGCTGGCCACGTTCCACCTGCTCGACACCCGGCAGTACCGCGACGACCAGGCCTGCGGCGACGGCTACCGGGACTGCGCCGCGGCCTCCGACCCGGCCCGGTCGATCACCGGGGCCGAGCAGGAGGCGTGGCTGCTGGACGGCTTCCGCCGCTCGGACGCCCAGTGGGACATCCTGGGCCAGCAGGTCTTCTTCGCGCAGCGGGACAACAACTCCGGACCGCTCACCGTCACCAGCATGGACGCCTGGGACGGCTACGTGGCCTCCCGGGACCGCATCACCCGGGGCTGGCTGGCCGCCGGGGTACGCAATCCGGTGGTGCTGACCGGCGACGTGCACGCCCACTGGGCCAGCGATCTCAAGCTGGACTACGCCGACCCGACCTCACGCACCGTCGGCACCGAACTGGTCTGCTCCTCGATCACCTCGACCGGTGACGGCGCGGACTCGGCGTCCGGCTCGCACCCGTGGTTCGCGTTCAACCCGCACCTGCGCTTCCAGAACAACCTGCGGGGGTACGTGCGCACCACGATCACCCCGGGGCAGCTCACCGCCGACTTCGACGTGCTGCCGTACGTCAGCCGGCCGGACGCGCCCGCGTACACCAGGGCGTCGTTCGTGATCGAGGACCGGGTGCCGGGCCTGCACCAGACGGCGGACAACCCGCTGCCGTCGGCGCTGCGGGGCGGCGCGCCGTCCGTCGACCTCGGTCAGCAGACCGTCGACCAGGAGACCGTCCGCCCGTAACCCGCCCGACGCGTCACGATCCGCGCACGGCGCCGCCCTCTCCCGCCGGGGCGGTGCGGGGACGCCGCGTGGATCGTGACGCGGGGCGGCCGGGCGGTCAGCCGGGCAGGAAGGAGAAGCGCACCTGACGGGTCGGGTTGTCGCCGTTGGTGTCGACCAGGCAGATCGACTGCCAGGTGCCCAGCGCCAGCCGGCCGCCGAGCACCGGCACCGTGGCGTACGGCGGGACGAACGCCGGCAGCACGTGGTCGCGGCCGTGCCCGGGCGAGCCGTGTCGGTGCCGCCAGCGGTCCTCGGTGGGAAGCAGGTCGGCCAGCGCGCTGAGCAGGTCGTCGTCGGAGCCCGACCCGGTCTCGATGATCGCCAGGCCGGCGGTGGCGTGCGGCACGAAGACGTGCAGCAGGCCGTCGCCCTCACCGGAGACGAACTGCTGGGCCTCCGCGGTGATGTCCCGGACGGCCGGCCGGGACCCGGTCTGGACGGTGATCACGTCGCTGCGCATACACCGCATTCTGCCCCAGGGCAGGCTCAGGAACCGCCGCCACCGCCGCCGGAGTCCCCACCACCGCCACCGCCACCGGAATCGCCACCGCCGCCGCCCCAGTCCCAGCCGCCGGAGTCGCTTCCGTAGTAGCTCGCCGGCGTGCTGGTGTCCGCGTGCCTGGCGCGCTGGCCGGGCACGGGCCGCACCCTCCGGGCCGCTGGTTCCCGCAGGCCGGCACGCACCTGGATCGCGCCGAAGAGCGCTGCGGCCAGACCGAAGATGACGATCGGGAGTGCGGCGGGCTCACCCGACACCAGCACCCAGGTCGCCGGGACCGCCGGGAGCACCCCGACTGCCAACAGCACACCGCCGACAATCACGCGCCGTCCGTTCATGCCACCACGGTAGGAAGCCAGAACAAGCGTCGAAAGCGGGTCGTAGCGCTAAGTTACCGGCGAGTACCTGTGTTGAGCGTCGCGTCCAGGGCACCTAGACGTGACGAGGGGTGCCACCAGGGGGCAGGATGGCGCTAGAGACCTATCCCACACACAACCGAGGGAACGCCTGTGGCTACGGAACGCAAGCGCCCGGTGATCAGCGACGGCCTACCGAGCCAGCTTCCGGACATCGACCCTGAAGAGACCAGCGAATGGGTCGAGTCGCTTGACGGTGTCATCGACGAACGCGGTGCCAAGCGCGCCCGCTACGTCATGCTGCGCCTGCTGGAGCGGGCCCGTGAGCGCCAGGTCGGGGTTCCGCCCCTGACCACCACCGACTACATCAACACCATCACACCGGAGCGCGAACCCTGGTTCCCGGGTGACGAGCACGTCGAGCGGCGGATCCGGGCGTACGTCCGGTGGAACGCCGCCATGCTGGTGCACCGGGCGCAGCGCCCGGAGATCGGCGTCGGCGGGCACATCTCCACCTTCGCCAGCTCGGCGTCGCTCTACGAGGTGGGCTTCAACCACTTCTTCCGGGGCAAGAACCACCCGGGCGGTGGCGACCAGATCTTCTACCAGGGCCACGCCTCCCCCGGCATGTACGCGCGGGCGTTCCTGGAGGGGCGGCTCAGCGAGCACCAGCTCGACGGGTTCCGCCAGGAGCTGTCGCACCCCGGCGGTGGGCTGCCCTCGTACCCGCACCCTCGGCTGATGCCGGACTTCTGGGAGTTCCCCACCGTCTCGATGGGTCTCGGCGGTCTGAACGCGATCTACCAGGCCCGGTTCAACCGGTACCTGCAGCACCGCGGCATCAAGGACACCTCCCAGCAGCACGTCTGGGCGTTCCTCGGCGACGGCGAGATGGACGAGCCGGAGACGCTCGGCGCCATCGGCGTGGCCGCCCGCGAGGAGCTGGACAACCTCACCTTCGTGATCAACTGCAACCTGCAGCGGCTGGACGGCCCGGTCCGGGGCAACGGCAAGGTCATGCAGGAGCTGGAGGCGTTCTTCCGGGGTGCCGGCTGGAACGTGATCAAGGTCGTCTGGGGCCGCGAGTGGGACCCGCTGCTCGCCGCGGACACCGACGGCGCGCTGGTCAACCTGATGAACACCACGACCGACGGCGACTACCAGACCTACAAGGCGGAGTCGGGCGCGTACGTGCGGGAGCACTTCTTCGGCCGGGACGCCCGGACCCGCAAGATGGTCGAGCCGCTCAGCGACGACGAGATCTGGAACCTCAAGCGGGGTGGGCACGACTACCGCAAGCTCTACGCGGCCTACAAGGCGGCCACCGAGCACACCGGTCAGCCCACCGTCATCCTGGCGAAGACGATCAAGGGCTGGACGCTCGGCTCGCACTTCGAGGGCCGCAACGCGACCCACCAGATGAAGAAGCTGACGCTGGAGGACTTGAAGACCTTCCGCGACCGGCTCTACCTCGACATCCCGGACTCGGCGCTGGAGGACAACCCCTACCTGCCGCCGTACTTCCACCCGGGCGAGAAGTCCGAGGAGATGGCATACCTCAAGGAGCGGCGCGAGCAGCTCGGCGGGTTCCTGCCGTCCCGGCGGACCAGCACCAAGCGGCTGGCCATCCCCGGCCCGGAGCGGTTCGCCGACGTCAAGCGCGGCTCGGGCAAGCAGAAGGTGGCCACCACGCAGGCCTTCGTCCGGCTGCTCAAGGACGTGATGAAGGACAAGGAGTTCGGCAAGCGCTGGGTGCCGATCATCCCGGACGAGGCCCGCACCTTCGGTCTCGACTCGATCTTCCCGACCGCGAAGATCTACTCGCCGCACGGCCAGCGCTACACCTCGGTCGACCGCGAGCTGTTCCTGTCGTACAAGGAGTCGACGACCGGGCAGATCCTGCACGAGGGGATCAACGAGGCCGGTTCGGTGGCCTCGTTCACCGCCGCCGGCTCGTCGTACGCCACGCACGACGAGCCGATGATCCCGATGTACATCTTCTACTCGATGTTCGGGTTCCAGCGCACCGCCGACGGGCTGTGGGCGGCGGCCGACCAGATGGCCCGCGGCTTCCTGCTCGGCGCCACCGCCGGTCGGACCACGCTCAACGGTGAGGGTCTTCAGCACGAGGACGGGCACTCGCTGCTGATCGCCGCCACCAACCCGGCCGTGGTCGCGTACGACCCGGCGTTCGCGTACGAGATCGCGCACATCATGGAGCAGGGTCTGCACCGGATGTACGGGGACGCGCAGGAGAACGTCTTCTACTACCTGACGGTCTACAACGAGCCGACGGTGCAGCCGGCCGAGCCGGCCGACGTGGACGTGGAGGGCCTGCTCAAGGGCATCTACCGCTACTCGCCGGCCCCGCAGGTCGACGGCCCGAAGGCCAACCTGCTCGCCTCGGGCACGGGGATGCAGTGGGCGCTCAAGGCCCAGCAGCTGCTCGCCCAGGACTGGGGGGTGGGTGCCAGCGTCTGGTCGGTGACCTCCTGGACCGAGCTGCGCCGCGACGCGGTGGAGACCGAGGAGTACAACCTGCTCAACCCGGGCGCCGAGGCGAAGGTTCCGTACATCCAGCAGAAGCTGGCCGACGCGGACGGGCCGAAGGTCGCGGTCAGCGACTTCATGCGCGCGGTACCGGACCTGATCGCCCGCTGGGTACCCGGCGACTACACGTCGCTCGGCACCGACGGGTTCGGCATGTCGGACACCCGGCACGCGCTGCGCCGGCACTTCCACGTCGACGCGGAGTCGATCGTGGTGGCCACGCTGCGGCAGCTCGCCCGCAGCGGCGCGGTGCCGGCCACGGTGCCGGCCGAGGCCGCCAAGAAGTACGCGATCGACGACGTCAACGCCGCCCCGGTCGGCGAGACCGGCGGCGACAGCTAGATCCTGGTTCACCCGGACGAAGGGGCCCGGCACGCGACCGCGTGTGCCGGGCCCTCGTCTTTCGGTACGCCCCCGCGCCGTCCCCGCCCATCTGGACGCCGCCCCCGGACCGGGCACCGCCGCGGCCAAGCGCCGCCCCGCCGCAAGATCACGCTCGATCGTGGATGTAGTGGCTTCGGCCAGCGGTGAGGCCACTACATCCACGATCGAGCACGATCTCCACGAGCTCGGGGCCTCCGGGCCGAGCCGGGCCGGGCCGGGTCCAGCAACGCGCGCGAAGTGGCGCGAGCGCACACCCTCAGGACGCGATCCGGCGGTGGTCCGGGAGCCCTGGCGGGGATCCGGACCACCGCCGTCGCGGGTGACGCCGGGAGGATGGGCGCTCGTCAGCCGACGGCGGCCAGGTCGGTGAGCCGGGCCAGCGAGTCCTCCAGGTCGGCGCCGACCCGACGCAGTCCGAGGCGCAGCAGGGCCGCCTTGACCGGGCCAGCCGGCCAGCGGACCACGATGAGGCGCACGATGGTGCCGCCCTCCTCCTCGTCGGCGGTGAGCTGGACGTAGATTTCGGTGCGCGCCTCCGCACGAGCACCGGCACCCTTGGCCCGCTCCCGCCAGCCGATCAGCGTCGGCTCCTGGTAGGCGATCACCTCGGCCTCATGCGCCGAGCCGCGCCCCGCCTGGACCAGCTGTCGTCGCCCGAAGCCCTCACCCGAGAGCACTTCGGCCGCACGGACCCCGGCCAGCCAGGCCGGCAACTGCTCGGCCCGCTGCACGACATCCCAGACCACTTCAATTGGCGCCGCCACGTGCGCACTGCGTTCCACGAGGATCATTTCCGTCTTTCCTCCGGTGAGGACATCCCACGATATCGGCACTCTATGCGTTAAATCGGACTTACCAGGACGGGTTCGGAAAAAGACACGCCGATCAACCATTGCGGAATGCGCCAGGCCGGCCTATGGCGCATTCATCGACAGCGCCCTAAAGTCCCGAGCACGTTTCACGTTGACCGGGAGGGCGTATGTCGACAGCACCGATGCCCCAGTTCCCCACCGGCTTCCGCTGGGGCGTCTCCACATCGGCCCACCAGATCGAGGGCGCCGCCACTGTCGACGGCCGAGGTCCGTCCATCTGGGACACCTTCGCGCAGTCACCCGGGCGGATCAGCGACGGCAGCAGCGGCGCGGTCGC
Source organism: Micromonospora sp. C97 (assembly GCF_018070385.1). Classification (NCBI taxonomy): domain Bacteria; kingdom Bacillati; phylum Actinomycetota; class Actinomycetes; order Micromonosporales; family Micromonosporaceae; genus Micromonospora; species Micromonospora sp. C97. Next base: position 174,178 of record NZ_JAGPXU010000006.1, on the reverse strand, counting down.
CTGCGACCACTACCACCGGCACACCGAGGACGTGGCGCTACTGGCCGGCCTGGGCGTCGGCGCGTACCGGTTCTCCATCGCCTGGCCCCGGATCCAACCCACCGGCGCCGGCCCGGCCAACCCGGCCGGCCTGGACTTCTACGACCGTCTGGTGGACGAGCTGCTGGCCGCCGACGTCGACCCGGTGGCCACCCTCTACCACTGGGACCTGCCGCAACCCCTCGAAGACACCGGCGGCTGGCTGCACCGCGACACCGCCGCCCGGTTCGCCGAGTACGCCGAGAAGACGGCCGCCCGGCTCGGCGACCGCGTCCGGCTGTGGATCACGCTGAACGAACCGTTCATCCACATGAGCCTCGGCTACGGCATGGGCCAGCACGCCCCCGGCCGGATGCTGCTGTTCGACGCCTTCCCGGCCGCCCACCACCAACTGCTCGGGCACGGGCTCGCCGTCGCCGCGCTACGGGCCCACACCACCAGCCCGGTGGCGATCGCCAACAACTACTCGCCGGTGCGGATACTCGGCGACAGTGACGCCGACCGGGCCGCCGGGGCGGCGTACGAGGCGCTGCACAACCGGCTCTTCACCGACCCGCTGCTCGGCCGCGGCTACCCCGAACTACCCGGCCTCGACCCGGGCATCGTCCACCCCGGCGACCTCGACACGATCGCCGCGCCGATCGACGTGCTCGGGGTCAACTACTACAACCCCACCGGGGTACGGGCCGCCGAGGAGGGTTCACCCCTGCCGTTCGACCTGGTTGCGCTGGACGGCTACCCGCGTACCGCCTTCGACTGGCCGGTGGCCCCCGACGGGCTGCGCGAGCTGCTCGGCTGGCTGCACGACACGTACGGCGACGCGCTGCCACCCATCGAGATCACCGAGAGCGGCTGCGCATACGACGACGTGCCGGACGAGGACGGGCGGGTGGCCGACCCGCAGCGGATCGCGTACCTCGACGGGCACCTGCGCGCGGTCCGGGCCGCCCTCGACGACGGGGTGGACGTCCGCGGGTACTTCGTCTGGTCGCTGCTGGACAACTGGGAGTGGGCCGAGGGGTTCACCAAGCGCTTCGGTCTGGTGCACGTCGACTACGCCACCCAGACCCGTACGCCGAAGTCGTCGTACACCTGGTTGCGGGACGTGATCGCGGCCAGCCGGCCGGGGTCGGCGCGGTGACCACCCTCGACCCGACGCCGGCATCGCTGCCGGCGGCGCTCGCCGAGCCGACGGTGCCGGTCCGGCGCGGCTGGATCGGTCTGATCTTCGCGGCCAACCTCGGCGTGTGGATGGCGTTCTTCACGCCGATCCAGGTGCTGCTGCCGCAGCAGATCGAGCAGATCGCGCCCGGCGACAAGGAGAACATGCTGGCCGTGGTCACCGGCCTCGGCGCACTGGCCGCGGTGCTGGCCAACCCCCTCGCGGGCGCGTTCTCCGACCGGACCTGCCTGCGGATCGCCGGCCGCGAGTTCGGTCGTCGGCACGTCTGGACGGTGGGCGGGGCGGTGCTCGGCGCGGCGGCCCTGGTGCTGCTGGCCCAGCAGCGGACCATCCTCGGTGTCGCCCTCGGTTGGGTGGCCGCGCAGGTCTGCTTCAACGCCATGCTGGCCAGCCTCAGCGCCGCCGTCCCGGACCGGGTGCCGGTGCGCCAGCGCGGTGGCGTCTCGGGCTGGGTGGGCATCCCGCAGGCGCTCGGGTTGGTGCTCGGCGCGGTGCTCGTCACCGCAGTGGTCACCGGCAACACCGCCGGCTACCTGGCCATCGCCGTGGCCATCCTGCTGCTGTCGCTGCCGTTCGCGCTGCTCACCCCCGACGAGCCTCTGCCGCGGACGCACCGACCGGTGCTCCGGACGCGGGCGCTGCTGGCCTCGATGTGGATCAGCCCGCGCCAACACCCGGACTTCGCCTGGGCCTGGATCACCCGGTTCCTGGTCCAGTTGGGCAACGCGCTGGGCACCCTCTACCTGCTGTACTTCCTCAGCGACGGGGTGCGTCACCCCGACCCCGAGGGCGGCCTGCTGGTGCTGATCCTGCTCTACACGCTCGGCATGATGCTGACCGCTGTGGTCGCCGGCCGACTGTCCGACCGGTCCGGCCGCCGCAAGGTCTACGTGATCGTCTCCGGGTTGATCATGGCGGTGGCGGCGCTGCTGCTCGCGGTCGCCCCGCTCTGGCCGGTGGCCATCGTCGCGGCACTGCTGCTCGGCGCCGGCTACGGCGTCTACCTCTCGGTGGACGCCGCGTTGATCACCCAGGTGCTGCCCCGGGCCACCGACCGGGCCAAGGACCTGGGCGTGATCAACATCGCCAACTCGGCGCCGCAGGTGCTCGGCCCGGCGCTCTCCGCCCCGCTCGTGGTGTATCTGGGCGGCTATCCCACGCTCTACGCGGTCACCGCCGTGGTCACCCTCCTCGGCAGCGCCCTGGTCGTCAAGATCCGTTCGGTGCCCTGAGTCAGGGGGCCGTGCCCAAAAGCGCTCGCCGCCCGCCGTAGGCTGGGGGACGTGACAGTACGTGTGCGCTTCGCCCCCTCCCCGACCGGTATGTTCCACGTCGGCGGCGCCCGCTCGGCGCTGCAGAACTGGATCTACGCCAAGCAGCAGGGCGGCGTGTTCGTGCTGCGGATCGAGGACACCGACGCGGCGCGCAACAAGCCCGAGTGGACCGAGGGCATCCTCTCCGCCCTGGACTGGATCGGCATCACCCGGGGCAGCTACGAGGGCCCCTACTTCCAGTCGGCGAACGCCGGTGAGCACCGGGCCGCCGCCGCGCGCCTGTACGAGTCGGGCCGTGCCTACTACTGCGACTGCACCCGTGAGGACGTGCAGGCCCGCACCGGCTCGCAGTACCAGGGCTACGACGGCTACCACCGCGACCTCGGCCTCGGCCCCGGTGAGGGTCGCGCGCTGCGCTTCCGTACGCCGGACGAGGGCACGACAGTGGTGGTCGACCTGATCCGCGGTGAGCCCACCTTCGAGAACAAGCTCATCGAGGACTTCGTCATCGCCCGGGGCGACGGCTCGCCGGTCTTCCTGCTGGCCAACGTCGTCGACGACATGACCATGGGGATCACCCACGTGATCCGGGCCGAGGAGCACCTGCCCAACACCCCCAAGCAGCAGCTGCTCTGGGAGGCCCTCGGGGTCAAGCCGCCGGTCTGGGCGCACGTGCCGGTGGTGGTCAACGAGAAGCGGCAGAAGCTCTCCAAGCGCCGGGACAAGGTCGCCCTGGAGGCGTACCGCGACGAGGGTTACCTGGCCGGCGCGATGCGCAACTACCTCATGCTGCTCGGCTGGGCCCCGTCCGGCGACCGGGAGATCGTGCCCTGGTCGGTGATCGAGGACGAGTTCCGGCTGGACGAGGTCAACCTCTCCTCGGCGTTCTTCGACGAGAAGAAGCTGCGCGCGTTCAACGGTGAGTACATTCGCGCGCTGCCGGTGGCCGAGTTCATCGACGCCTGCCAGCCGTGGCTGACCGGCACCGACACCATCGCGCCGCCACCCTGGCAGCCCGAGGAGTTCGACGCCGACGCGTTCGCCGCCGTGGCGCCGCTGGCCCAGACCCGGATCGCGGTGCTCAGCGAGATCGTGCCGAACGTCGACTTCCTCTTCCTGGCCACGCCGCTGATCGACGAGGCGGCCTGGACCAAGACGATGAAGGACGGCTCCGCCGAGCTGCTGGACGATGCCGTCGCGGCGTTCGAGGCGCTGGAGTCCTGGGATGCCGAGTCGTTGAAGTCGACGCTGGAGGCGGTCGGCGCCGAGCGGGGCCTCAAGCTCGGCAAGACGCAGGCACCCGTACGGGTTGCTGTCACCGGTCGCACCGTGGGTCTGCCGCTGTTCGAGTCGCTGGAGGTGCTCGGTCGCGAGCGCACCCTGACCCGCATCCGCGCCGCCCGCCTCCGCCTGGTCTGACTGTTGCGCATCGACGCGTCACGGGCGCGTCGCCGGCCCAACTCCGCATCGCCCCGCCTTTGCTCTGCACCCCAATAGGCACCGGTCGCAGACCGTAACCGTCGCTTCCGCGGGTGCAGAGCAAAGGATGGCGCGCACACCTGACCCACCCGGGTTGGTGAGTGTCAGAGAGTCACCGAACCCCTCGCTGGCGGCGGAACACGAGGCCGGCTCCGAGCGCGGCGAGCAGCAGCACGCCGCCGAGCCCCCAGAGCCACCAGCGGCCGCCGGAGTCGGACTGCTCCGACGCGGCCGGCACCGTCGACGCCGTCGAGCTGGCGGGGGTGGTCGACGCCGGCACGGCGGAGGGCGACGCGCCAGCCGAGGGCGATCCGGTAGCTGTGGTCCCGGCGGCGGTCGACGGCGAGGCGGACGGGTCGGCGGCCGTACCGGTCGTGAGGGTGAACCGCACTTCGCCCTTCACCGGGTGCCCGTCGGCGGACGCGAGCTGGTAGCCCACGATGTAGAGACCCGCCGCCGCGGGCTTGAACGGCACCCGCACCCGGCTGCCGGCGAAGACCGGTGGGCCGCCAGCGACCACATTGTCCGGTCCGGTTATGGTGATCTTCGTCGTTGTCGGTGACGGCGTGGCGAGGAACCGCAGCTCGACCCGGGCGGGTGCCGTCGCCACGCGGGCACCGTCGCGCGGGTTGCTGCCGGTCAGCTCGTTGTGGGCGGCGGCCGGTGTGGGCGGCACCAGAAACGACACACCGAACGCCACGCCGAGGACCACTGGCATGACCCGCACCGTACGTGTAACCCTGCCCCCCATGAACCCCTCCGTAAGGGTACGATCCGCCCGCTGATCAAACGGCTCCTCATTAGTCGAGCAGAGATCGCAGATAGTTCCAATTACTGTTCCGAAAGCTGCAACTCATCGACGTTCTGCGGAGTCTGTAGGAGTGGACGCGGCCATCTGGTCGATGCCCGCACCGGCAGGTCGGTCCGGACGTCACGACGAAGCCATCCATCGAGCGGGGCGAGGAGGCGGGATGGTCCGACACATGAGGCGGTTGGCCGCCGTGTTGGCGGGCACGCTGGCGGCGGCACTGCTGTCGCTGGGCACCGCCGGCTCGGCCTCGGCCGCGCCGAAGCCGGCACCCGCCGGAGTGGACATCACCGGCACAGGGCTGTCCGAGCCGCTGCGAATGCGCGCGGACGCCGAGCCCGCTCTCGTGGGCGCGATCATCGATCAGGTCAACTTCCTCGCTCGCACCGGCATGCCAACCGGTCCGAAGGCGGCCAACCTCGGTCCGAAATACACGGTCGTGGTGCTCGCCGGCGATACGCCGAAGCAGACCTACGACCTCTATCCGAAGGCGGTCGGTGGCCCCCGCGTCTACCGGCCGGCCAAGCAGCCGGACGGCCGCAAGACCAGCGCCGGCTGGTTCCTGGGTCGGCTCAGCATGTCCGAGACCCTGCGCACCGCCGGTGTGCCGCTGGAGCGGCAGTTCGACACGGTCAGCGGCGGCGCGGGCGGCGGCGAGCGGGTGCTCCCGGAAGACACGCTCGACCCGGCGAAGGACCTCGACGAGGCGCTGGGCGACCTGCAACGCCTGCTGCTGCTCAACGTCGGCGTGATGTTGACCATCACGGTCGGCCTCGCCGGGATCGCCCTGCTGATCCGCCGCCGCACCCGCTGAACCGGCGCCGCACACGGCCGGCGCCGCACACGCTGAGCCGACACTGACGCTGAGCCGGCGCCGCACACGCTGAGCCGGCGCTGGCACCGGCGCACGTGCTGGCCAGCGCCTCAACCGGCGCTGGTCAGCACCAGCGGCGCGGTGGGCGCTCCCGGCGGGTGGCCCGTGGACGCGGTCGGACCGGGCCGTGCCGGTGCGCCCCGGCCCAGCCGGGAAGTTCACTCAGGCAACCAGCGGGGACGTCGAAGTCGGGCTCGCCGAGGGTGTTGGGCTCTGCGGAGCGCTGGCGCGGCAGCACGGGCTCGTCGTCAGCCCGCCCGGTGAGCGGCTCCGCCGGGTGCGATGGTGCGCCGCCGACCGCTCGGCGGTGCTTACCCGCCGCCTGCGGGTCGTGGTGCCCCGGCCGGCAGGGCTCGCCCTGGGCGCAGCCGTGCTCGGCCTCCCCGTGCGCCATCCCGGTCTCCTCACGCTCGCCCCACCCTCGGGTGCTCTCCCCGAGGTGCCCTGTCACCGTACTGGCCGGGACCGACGGGCCGCGCGCAGCGTACCCGGCGTCCGGACGGGCCGGTCCCCGGCGACGCCGCCGAGCACGGAACCCGGTTACGCAGTTCACAGCATCTTTTCGTGCCGTTCACCGAAGGGCCCGCCGGAGGGCGGACCGGGCGGGGCGCGGTGCGCGTACCCCTTTCGGCGCATGGCGGTGCCGTCGAGGTCCTCCCCCGGTCGGAGTTCGACCGGCGACGGCTGTGGTGGGATCGGGTCATGCGTCCGCCACCGTGGCTCGACTCCGGCACCCTCGGCCGTGATCTCGTGCTGGCCGGCGCGTCGCTGGCCGGTGGTCTGGTGTTGCACGCCCTGGGTTGGCAACCGCAGGTCCGCCCGAACGCGGAGGTGCCCTCGGCGTTGTTCCTGCCGCCGCTGGTGGCGGTGTGCGTCGCCGTCGCTCTTCGGCGGGTCGCACCGCGCGCCAGCCTGGCGCTGGGCACCGGCGCGCTGGTGGTCGACACGGCGCTGGGTAGTTCGCTGGGCACGGTCCTGGTCTACACACAGGTGCTCTACGACGCCTGCGTGTACGGCCCGCCCCGGCTGTGGCGGTGGCTGCTGCGGATCACCGTGGCGCTGAGCCTGCTCGGGACGGTCGTCGGGGTGCTCAGGTACGGCCACTGGCGTGGGGCGGCGCTCGGGGTGCTGGTGGTGCTCGCCGGGCTGTTGCCGGTGCTGACCGGCATCAGTGTGCGGCAGTACCGCGACCAGGCCGCCGCCGAGCGGGCGCGGGCCGAGCAGACCGCCCGGCTGGTCGAGTTGGACCGTCGGCAGGCGGTCAGCGCCGAACGGGCCCGGATGGCCCGGGAGTTGCACGACGTGGTCGCCAACCACCTCAGCGCGGTGGCCATCCACGCCACCGCCGTGCTGTCGGTGCCCGGCTTGGATCGCGGTCAGGTGGAGTCGGCGTTGCGGGTCATCCGGGAGAGCAGCGTGCAGGGGCTGGCGGAGATGCGTCAGATGATCGAGGTGTTGCGCGAACCCGGGAGCAGCGGTGGCCAGGCCGCGCCGGAGGTGGTCACCGCGCGGTTGGCCGAGGCGGACGGGCTGGTCGAGCGGGCTCGGGCGGCCGGTCTCACGGTGCGGGTCCGGACCGATGGCACGCCGGGCGCGCTGCCGGTGGGGGTGGACCTCGCCGCGTACCGGATCGTGCAGGAGTCGCTGACGAACGCGCTGAAGCACGGTACGGGTGAGGCGGAGCTGACGATCGCGTACCGCCCGGCCGAGGTGGTGCTGACGGTGGAGAACCCGGTCCGCCGGGGCGCGGCCGGGCTGCCGGGCGCCGGGGCCGGGCTGATCGGCATGCGGGAGCGGGCCACGCTGCTGGCCGGTCGGTTCACTGCCGGGCCGTGCGACGGTCGCTGGCAGGTGCGGGCCGCCCTGCCCACCGGGGAGACCGGGTGACCGGGGCGGCGCGGCCCGCGGACGACGCGGGCGCGGCGACGGTACGGGTGGTGCTCGCCGACGACCAGCCGGCGGTACGCGCGGGACTGGCCCTGATCTTGAACGGCTCACCGGGTGTCCGGGTGGTCGGCGAGGCTGCCGACGGTGACGCCGCGGTGCGCCTGTGCCGGGAGCTGCGCCCCGACGTGGCGGTGCTCGATGTGCGGATGCCCCACTCCGACGGGATCTCCGCGACCCGGGCGATCGTCGCCGACGGGCTCGCCGACGTGCTGGTGCTCACCACCTTCGACCTCGACGAGTACGTCTTCGGGGCGTTGCGGGCCGGCGCGGCCGGGTTCCTGCTCAAGGACACCGACGCCGACGGTCTGGTCAGCGCGGTGCGGACGGTGGCCCGGGGCGACGGGTTCATCGCGCCCACTGTGACCCGCCGCCTGATCACCGCGTTCGCGGCCACCACGCCGGGCGCGTCGGCGGACACCCGGGCCGCGCTGACCACCCTCACCCCGCGCGAGCGTGACGTGCTGGCCTGCCTCGGGTTGGGCCTGTCCAACCAGCAGATCGCCGACCGGCTGGTGCTGGCGGAGAGCACCACCAAGACCCATGTGAGCCGGATCCTGGCGAAGCTGGACCTGCGCAGCCGGGTGCAGGCCGCCATCCTGGCCCAGGAGTTGGGTCTGCCCGCTCCCCCGCAGCCGTGAGCCGTGCCGACCGGTGCCGACGTGGTTGGCCTGCTCACGACGTGTCAGGCTAGGGCGGTGAGCACGCCGGGCGGTGGGGAGCTGTCGGCCACGCTGCGCCGTATCGAACGATCGGCGGGGGCGTTGGCCACCTCCAGCGTGGCCCGGATGGACGAGACGCTGCCCTGGTTCCGGTCGCTGCCGGCCGACCAGCGCTCCTGGGTGATGCTGGTCGCCCAGGCGGGCGCGAGGTCGTTGGTGCAGTGGCTGCGCGAGGGCGGCGGCACGGCGGACAGCACCCAGGAGGTCTCGGACGAGGTCTTCGCCGCCGCCCCGCAGGCGCTGGCCCGGTCGATCACCCTCCAGCAGACCGTGGCGTTGATCAAGGTGACGATCGACGTGGTCGAGGAGCAGGTGTCGCACCTGGCCGCCGAGGGCGAGGAGCAGCAGTTGCGCGAGGCGGTGCTGCGCTTCTCCCGGGAGATCGCGTTCTCCGCCGCCCGGGTGTACGCGCGGGCCGCCGAGTCGCGCGGCGCGTGGGACGCCCGGCTGCAGGCGCTGCTTGTCGACGCCCTGTTGCGCGGTGACTCGCCGGACGTGCTGGCCAGTCGGGCCGCCGCGCTCGGCTGGACGGACGCGCCGCCGGTGGCGGTGGCGGTCGGCCGGTCGCCCGGTGGCGAGGTCTCCGCGGTGCTGCACGTGGTCTACCGGCAGGCCCGCCGGATCGGCGTGGAGGTGATCGGCGGTGTGCACGGCGACCGGCTGGTCATCGTGCTGGGCGGCGCACCGGATCCGCTGACCGCCACGGCGAAGCTGCTGAGCGCGTTCGGGGATGGCCCGGTGGTCGTCGGTCCCGCCGTACCGAGCCTGGACGAGGCGACCGAGTCGGCGCGGGCCGCGCTGTCCGGCTTTCGGGCCGCGCCGGCATGGCCCAGCGCGCCCCGCCCGGTGCCGGCGGCGGACCTGCTGCCGGAGCGGGCCCTCGCCGGTGACGCGGAGGCCCGTCGGCGGCTGCGCCACGATGTGTACGCGACGCTGGTGCGTGCCGGCGGGGAACTGCTGGCGACCCTGGACGCGTTCCTGGCCGCGGGTGGCACGTTGGAGAGCGCGGCCCGGGCACTGTTCGTGCACCCGAACACGGTGCGTTACCGGTTGCGCCGGATCGCCGAGGTGACCGGGTTCTCGCCGTTGTCTCCGCGCGACGCGTTCGCCCTCCAGGTCGCGCTGACCGTGGGTCGGTTGGACCCGGTTGCCCCGCTCGCCTCTGCGGTCCCGACTCAGACAATGACCCCGGCCGCCCGGAAATCCCCGCAAAACGAGGGTGATCCTCGCCGATCTTTGTAGGAAACCTCCAAAGGTCCTAGTACGGTTTGGTCGAAGGCGGCACAGCGTTACCCGCCTTTATCCGGGAGAGTCATAGGCGTGCTCGCTGTACTTAGTCCCGGCCAGGGTTCTCAGAAACCCGGCTTCCTGACCCCCTGGCTCGACCTGACCGGCACTGAGGCGCGACTGCGCGAGTGGTCGGCGTTGGCCGGGGTCGACCTGCTGCACCTGGGCACCGCCGCCGACGCCGACGAGATCAAGGACACTGCCCGCACCCAGCCGTTGCTGGTCGCCGCGGCGTTGCTCGCGGCCGAGCACCTGCCGTTGGACGGCGTCGCGCTCACCGCCGGCCACAGCGTCGGCGAGTTGGGTGCCGCCGCGCTGGCCGGAGTGCTCTCCGCCGACGCCGCGATCACCCTGGCCGGCGTCCGCGGCCGGGAGATGGCCGCCGCCTGCGCGCTGGAGCCGACCGGGATGGCCGCCGTGCTCGGCGGTGACCCCGACGAGGTGATCGCCGCGATCGAGGCGAACGGGCTCTACCCGGCCAACCGCAACGGCGCCGGGCAGATCGTCGCCGCGGGCGCCCTGGACGGGCTCGACAAGCTCGCCGCCGCCCCGCCGGCCCGGACCCGGGTCATCCGGCTCCAGGTGGCCGGCGCGTTCCACACCCCGTACATGGCTCCGGCGGAGACCGCGCTCGCCGCGGCGGCCGCCGGGATCGCCGCCGCCGACCCGGCCCGGACCCTGCTGTCGAACCTCGACGGCACCGCCGTCGACAACGGCGCGGCCATGGTGCAGCGCCTCGTCCGTCAGGTCACCGCGCCGGTGCGCTGGGACCTGTGCATGCGGACGCTGGCCGACCTCGGCGTCACCGGCGTGATCGAACTGCCCCCGGCCGGCACCCTCGCCGGTCTGGTCAAGCGGGAACTCAAGGGCGACGGCGCCCCGGAGATCGTCACCCTCAACACCCCGGACGACCTGCCGGCCGCACGGGACCTGATCGCCCGTATCGGAGGTCGTTCATGACTGGCAGTCGCATCGTCTCGATGGGGCACTACCAGCCGTCCCGGGTGGTGACCAACGACGACATCGCCCAGCTCGTCGACACCAACGACGAGTGGATCCGTGACCGGGTCGGCATCGTCAGCCGGCGGATCGCCGACAGCGAGACGGTCGCCGACATGGCCGCCGCGGCCGCCGGCAAGGCGCTCGCCAACTCGGGCCTGACCGCCGCCGACATCGACCTGGTAGTGGTCGCCACCTGCTCCTCCATCGACCGCAGCCCCAACGTGGCCTGCCGCGTCGCCGCCAAGCTGGGCATCACCGCGCCGGGCGCGTTCGACCTCAACACCGCCTGCTCGGGCTTCGCCTACGCGCTGGGCACCGTCGACCACGCCATCCGGGCCGGGGCGTCGCGCAACGCGATCGTCATCGGTGCGGAGAAGCTGTCCGACTTCACCGACTGGACCGACCGCTCCACCTGCATCATCTTCGCCGACGGGGCCGGTGCCGCGGTGGTCTCCGCCACCGCCGACGACGAGCCGACCGGAATCGGCCCGGTCGTCTGGGGTTCGGTGCCGGACAAGAGCGACGCGGTCCGCATCGAGGGCTGGCGCCCGTACATCCAGCAGGAGGGGCAGGCGGTGTTCCGCTGGGCCACCACCGCGATCGCGCCGCTCGCGCTCCAGGCCTGCGAGCGGGCCGGGGTCGAGCCGTCGGAGCTGGCCGCGTTCGTGCCGCACCAGGCCAACGCCCGGATCATCGACGGCATCGCCAAGCGGCTCAACATCCCCGACGCGATCATCGCGAAGGACATCGTCGAGTCCGGCAACACCTCCGCGGCGAGCGTTCCGCTGGCCCTGTCCAAGCTGGTCGAGCGCCGGGAGGTGCCCTCGGGCGCGCCGGTGCTGCTGTTCGGCTTCGGCGGCGGTCTGACCTACGCCGGTCAGGTCGTCCGCTGCCCCTGATGACCCCCTCGGGCGCGTACGCGTCGAGGAGCGGCGGTGGGCGACGCCGACCGCCGGATAATCCCGATGAAAGGAACCAACCGCAATGACCCGTGACGAGATCACCACCGGCCTCGCCGAGATCCTCGAAGAGGTTGCCGGGGTGAACCCGGACGACGTGGCCGAGGGGAAGTCCTTCACCGACGACCTCGATGTCGACTCGCTCTCCATGGTGGAGGTCGTGGTCGCGGCCGAGGAGAAGTTCGGCGTCAAGATCCCGGACAACGAGGTGCAGAACCTCAAGACCGTCGGTGACGCTGTCAGCTACATCGCGGCCCAGTCCTGATCATGAGTCGTTCCGACGTCGTCGTCACCGGGCTCGGCGCGACGACCCCGCTTGGCGGGGACGTCGCGTCGACCTGGGACGCCATGCTCGCCGGCCGCTCCGGGGTGAGTGCTCTCACCCAGGAGTGGGCCGAGCAACTGCCGGTCCGGATCGCCGCCCAGTTGGCGGTGGAGCCGTCCGAGGTGCTGGACCGGGTCCGCCTGCGCCGCCTGGACCGTTCCGAGGCGATCGCGATCATCGCGGCGCAGCAGGCCTGGGCGGACGCCGGCCTCGCCGGCTCCGACCTTGACGGGGAGCGGTTGGCCGTCAGCGTCGGCTCCGGCATCGGCGGTGCCACCACCCTGCTCGCCCAGGACGACATCCTGGAGGCCTCCGGGCCACGGCGGGTCTCCCCGCACACCATCCCGATGCTGATGCCGAACGGTCCGGCTGCCTGGGTGGGCCTGGAGCTCGGCGCGAAGGCCGGCGTGCACTCGGTGGCCAGCGCCTGCGCCACCGGCGCCGAGGCGATCGCCCTGGGCCTGGACATCATCCGCTCCGGCCGGGCCGACGTGGTGGTGGCCGGCGGCACCGAGGCGGTCATCCACCCGCTGCCGATCGCCGGCTTCAGCTCGATGCGGGCCATGTCGACCCGCAACGACGACCCGGAGCGGGCCTCCCGCCCGTGGGACCGGGGCCGGGACGGTTTCGTCCTCGGTGAGGGCGCCGGCATCGTGGTGCTGGAGCGGGCCGAGCACGCCGCAGCCCGGGGCGCCCGGGTGTACGCGCGCCTCGCCGGTGCCGGCATCACCTCCGACGCGTACGACATCGTGCAGCCGCACGCCGAGGGCGAGGGCGCCATCCGGGCCATCGCCAAGGCGATCGCCGACGCGGACATCGCCAAGCGCGACATCGTGCACGTCAACGCGCACGCCACCTCGACCCCGGTCGGGGACATGCTGGAGATCGGCGGGCTGCACAAGGCGCTCGGCGACCACCCGGTGCTGTCCGCGACGAAGTCGATGACCGGTCACCTGCTCGGCGCGGCGGGCGCGCTGGAGTCGATCGCCACCATCCTGGCGATCCGCGACAGCATCGTCCCGCCGACGATCAACCTGGACGACCCGGAGCCCGGCCTCACCCTGGACGTCGCCGCGCACAAGGCCCGCCCGATGGAGATCCCGGCCGCGTTGAACAACGCGTTCGGCTTCGGCGGCCACAACGTGGCGCTCGTTTTCGCCCGACCCTGAGCTACTGCGTAAGGGCGTGTGTCGAAGTCCTCGGTCGAGCCGAGGCGGAGTCCAGGCGGCGGTCCGGCAAGGCGGAGGTTGGGCCGGATACCGGTGTTGTATCCGGCCCAACCTCCAACGCGGCCGGCCGTTGTCTGGGCCCGCCGCAGGCCGGCCAGGGGCTTCGACACACGCACTAGGGCCTCTCCTCGTCGAGGAGGGGCCCTTAGGTCGTTCAGCCCCGGTTGCGGGGGTGCTGTTTCGCGGTGCGTTCGTTGCCGTGGCGGTAGTTGCCGGTCCAGCGGGCCATCACCAACTGCGGATCGTCGTCGACCTCGGCGAGGAACTCCTCGGCCCGCGCGCCGCGCAGCGTCCCGGCGACCCGTCCGTGGTGGGTGATCACCACTGTGCCGTCCGCCCGTTGCGTGTGCCGGAATCCCGCTGCCGCTCCCATGGGGGGAGGTTGTCAGACCGGCCGGGCTCGGGGCGACCTGATTTCGGTGGCGCGGAGCCGATGCCGATTGACGCCGGGACAGCGCCCGGCTTAGATGGGCCGACTGAAGATCGACTGACGGGGATCACCACCATGGACACTCGTACCCGCGTTGCCGTGTCGGCGCTGCTCGCCCTCGGCCTGCTGGCCGGCTGCGGTGACGACGCCGCCCCCACCGGTGCCACGGCCGGCGACCCTGCGCCGCAGGCCACGGGTGAGCCCTGGTACGACGAGGTGGCCCCGGCGTCGCCCGGCGGCACGACCGGCGGTACGGGTTCACCCTGCCCGGTCCCGGTGTCGTTTCCCCTGGCCGACGGGTGGACGGCAAAGGCCATCGAGCAGCCCAAGGGTGAGCTGGCCGAACTGGTCGGCGAGGCGCTCACCAAGCGCGGCGGCACCACGGTGCGCTGCGAGGTGGACGGCCGCTCGGCCGGTGGCGGATTCCTGCGGATCTGGGCTGCGGACTCGCCAACCGGCACACCGCGCGCCGCGCTGGAGGGTTTCGCGGCCGGGGCCGGCGAGACGGTCACCGGGGCACAGTTCCGCGACCTGCGCGCCGGCGGCTTCGACGGCACCGAGATGACCTGGATCGCCACCAACCCGCTGGTCGAGGAGGAGTCGCGCAACTGGGCGCTGGCCGTCCAGTCGGCCGGGCAGACGCTGGTCTTCGCTGTCAACGAGGGGCTGATCACCGAGCGGACCGACGTGCTGCCGGCGTACCGGCTCGCGGTGCGCGGGCTCGCGCCGGGCGAGTGAGGTCGCCCGGCGCACGCGTCGACAGGTCAGGTGCGACAGGTGCTCGCGGGCAGTCCGGGGACGGCCACCGGCGACCGGCCGCCCGGCCGGGCCTTGCCGGCGAGCACGGCGGCCAGCGCGGTCATCGACGCCCGGCTGGAGGAGTACGTGGCCAGCAGCGTCGGTGACGTGGCGCCGGCCAGCACGTACGGGGTGTCCATGGCGACAGTGACCGCCGCGTCGGCGCGCAGGTCCTCGGCGCCGTCGCCGTAGCCCACCAGGTGCACGACAGTGCCGCCGCTGGGCTTGACCGACACCCCGGCGGCGGTCAGCGCGGCGGTGAGCGTGGCCCGGGTGCCGTCCCGACCGCCGGACGAGGTGACGGTGACCGGCCCGCGTACCTCCGCGCCGCAGGTGCCCCGCAGCACGGTGACGGCGGCGGCGGCCAGCGCCTCGGCCGCCGCCCGGTGCGCCGGGGTGTTGAGCGTGGACATCTGCGCCGCCGGCAGCTCCGCGAGCTGGAACTTCATGGTCAGCACCCGGGTTACCGCCTCGACCAGTCGGGTCCGGGGCAGTGATCCGCCGCGCAGCGCGGCGAGCAACCCGTCGTACGCCTGAGCGACGTTCGGGGTCATCAGGATGAGGTCGTTGCCGGCGTTGAGCGCCCGGACCGCCGCCTCGCCGGGAGCCCAGCGCTTCGCGGGCGGCATGTTCATCCCGTCGGTGATCACCACGCCCTTGAAGCCGAGTTGGCCGCGCAGCACGTCGGTGAGCAGCTTGTGCGAGAACGTCGCCGGGGTCCCCGGGTCGATCGCGCGCGCGTCCAGGTGACCGGACATCACTGCCATCGCGCCCGCGTCCATCCCGGCGGTGAACGGTGGCCACGCGCCGCTCTGCAACGCCGCCGCGGACTGGGTGAGCACCGGCAGATCCTGGTGCGAGTCGTCGGCGCTGTGGCCGTGCCCGGGGAAGTGCTTCAGGGTGGCCGCGACCCCGCTCGCCTGGAGGCCCCGGACCGCTCCACCCACCTGCGCGGCGGCCTGCTTCGGGTCGGCGCCGTAGGACCGGGAGCCGATCACGGTGCTGCGGGTGGCCAGCACGTCGGCCACCGGGGCGAAGTCGATGTTGATGCCCATCGCGGCCAGCTCGGTGCCGGCGGCCCGCCAGGCCGCCTCGGTGAGCTTCGGGTCACCGGCCGCGCCGGCCGCGAGGGCGCTGGGCAGCACGGTGACCCCGTCGGTCACGCGGGTGACGACGCCGTACTCCTGGTCGGTGCCGATCAGCAGCGGTGCGGGGCCGGTGGCGAGCCGACCGGCGGCGGCACGCAGGCCGGCGGTGAGCTCGTGCACCTGCTGGGGGTTGTCGACGTTGGTGGTTTCCTGGTTGCCCTTGGTGGGGTCGTCGGCGCTGAAGCCGACCAGGATCAGGCCACCCAGCCGGTACTTGGCGATCATGTCGGCGGGGGTGTCGACTCCGGCGAGGGCCTGGTTACCGGCCGCCGAGCCGGCGGAGACCTTTGTCGCCGAGTCGCCGTAGGCGTAGGGCATCAGCACCTGGCCGACCAGGTCTTCGTCGGACAGCGTCGCCACCAGTGCGGCGGCCCGGCCGGCGGGATCGGCGGCCGGCGGCGCGGCCGGGGCGCTCGGACCACCGGACGGGGCGGTGGGGCTGGGCGTCGGAGCGGGGCGGGGCGAGCCGCCCGAGCAGCCGGCGACGAGCAGGGCGGTCAGGGCGGCGACAGCGACAGGAGCGCGCCACGGGCGATTCGACACGCCGCCCATCCCACCAGCTTCTCCCTTATCGGGGCAACTTGACCTTACCGCCCGTGCGTGCCTGGGCGGACGGGCGTGCACGTCGCCGACTCGCGGACCGTCGGGTCAGCCCACCCGGGTGAGCAAGGTCACCGGGGCGCCGTCGCCCGCGTACCGGTAGGGCTCCAGGTCAGCGTCCCACGCCGTGCCGAGCGCCTTGTCGAGGGCGTGCGCCAGCGCCTCCGGGGCCCGCGAGGCCGCCATCAGCGTCCGAAGCCGGTCCTCGCCGAGTTGGATGTCGCCGGCCACGCCGACCGTCGCCCGGAAGAGGCCACGGGCCGGCACGTACATGAAGCGCTCGCCGTCGGCCCCGGGACTCGGTTCCTCGGTGACCTCGAAACGGATCATGGGCCACTGCCGTAGGGCAGCGGCCAGCTCGGCGCCCGTCCCCGGACGACCGGTCCACCCGCACTCGGCCCGGCGTGCGCCGGGGTCGACGGGCTGAGCCGTCCACTGCAGGTTGACCGGCGCGGCTAGGACGCGCGCGATCGCCCACTCGACGTGCGAGCACACGGCGAGCGGGGTCGAGTGGACGTATACGACGCCACGCGTTGGCACGGTGACCTCCCGGAGAGCGAGGTGCGTCTTCCCCTACGACCTCGTCCACCCAGGTGGCTGCTGCAACACATGATGACTTGTGTGACGCGTGGTGCGCCAGGGAATCGGAAAAATCGCCGGTCGGAATAGCCGGACGGGTGGTCGCCGTTGCCTCTCAGGACACCGCGACGACCAGCATGATGTCGTGGTCCTGTACAGTTCCACCGGCGGCTTATGCCGCGTTACACCTTCGCGGGTCGAGTTCACGTACGGCCCGCACACAGCCCCCGGACGTCCAGTCCTCCCGTACGTCTTGCAAGGAGTACCTCCGTGGCGAGCAACACCTCTAAGACCGCGCGCGCGTCCGTCCGGGCCGGCCAGGCTGGCCAGGGTGGCGCCCTCAGCGTGCTGGGCGAGTTCAAGTACCTCATCCCGCTCAACGGCGGCAAGCACGCCTACGTGCGGAACCTGACCAACGGCAAGACCGCGCACCTGCGCACGGACTCCGACGCGTTCGTCGAGGAGATCCGCGTGCTGGCCGCCGCCGGCCACGCCGCCAAGATCCGGGCGGAGATCAACAACCTGGCTGCCACCCACCCGGGTGACGGCTGGGAGGCCACCGAGAAGCGCCTGGTCGCGGCCGGCGTCTTCGAGGGCTGAGCCCTCCCCCACCGCACCAACCGAAACCGCCCGCCGGGACAGTCCGGCGGGCGGTTTCGCGTGTCCGGGGTCGGGTCGGGCCAGCCTGTCGAGCAGGGGGCGGGTCAGCCTGGATCGATCAGGGCGACCTCGCCGGTGGCCAGGTCGTAGAGCCCGCCGACCACTGCCACCCGGCCGGCGGCCACCGGCCCGGCCAGCAGGTCGTCCGCGCGCAGGATGCGCACCGTGCGCCGGACGTGCCGGCGGATCGCCAGCGGCTGCACCGCCGGGTCGTCGATCCCCACCTCGGTCACCGCCGGGGCGATCTCGTCCACCAGGTGCGCCAACGACCCCCCGGGACGCTGTCCGGCGCGCAGCGCCCGCACGGTGGCCTCCACCGCGCCGCACCGCTCGTGGCCGAGGACCATCACCAGCGGTACGCCGAGCTGGCCGACCACGTACTCGATCGAGCCGCAGACCGCGCGATCGAGCACGTGCCCGCCGGTACGGATCACACAGATCGCGCCGAAGGTCTGGTCGAAGATCGCCTCCAGCGGCACCCGGGAGTCGATGCAGCCCAGCACCACGGCGTACGGCTGCTGGTCGCCGGAGGCAGCGGCGGCGGCCGTGACGTCGTGTCCGTGCACCGGCTGGCCGCTGACGAACCGCCGGTTACCAGCGAGCAGATCGGCCAGCGCGGCCCGGGGCGTACCGCCGGCCTGCCGCCCCTGCCCCGACGTCGCGCCCATGGGCGCTCCCGACGACCCCATGCCGTTCAGCTTGGCCCGCCGCCGTCCATCGCGGGTGCGGTCGGGAATGTTCGCCAGGGCGCGATTGGCGTGCTGTGATGGCGGGTAGCCGGTGTTACCGCCGGGTATCCCGGTGCTTGTGGTGCTGGGCGGCCCTGGGGAGGTGGCGATGCCGGAGCGGTTCGAGGTCGCTCTGCCGGACGGCGTACGGCTCAACGTCGAGGCGACGGGTCCGACAGACGCCCAGATCACCGCCATCCTGCTGCACGGCTGGACGCTGGACGGACGCGCCTGGCACCGGCAGGTCGACGCGCTCACCGCGGCGCCGTTCGGGGACGCGGTGCGGGTGGTCGCCTACGACGCGCGCGGGCACGGCCGATCCAGCTGCATGGCGTTGCCCACCGCCACCCTGGCCCAGTTGGGTGACGACCTGGCCGCGGTGATCGACGCGGTGGCGCCGGCCGGCCCGGTGGTGCTGGTCGGGCACTCGATGGGCGGCATGACGATCATGGAGTACGCCCACCGCCACCCCGCGCACTTCGCCGCCCGTGCCGCCGGCCTGGTCTTCGTCTCGACCACCGCCGAGGGGCACACGCACACCGTCTACGGTCTCTCGCCGCGGATCGCCCGGTTGATCCGGCTGGCCGAGACGACCGGCGCCGGCGTACTGGCCCGGTGTGGTTCGTGGCGGGCGCCCCGGGCACTGCTGAACGCGCTGCGACCGAGCATCCGGTGGATGCTCTTCGGCGACCGCTGCGAGCCGGCCGACATCCGCCTGGTGACGTCGGCGGTGGCTCGTGCCTCGCTGCGCTCGATCGGCGGGTTCCGCGCCTCGATCGGCACCCAGCACCGACTGGACACCCTCGCCGCGCTGGCCCACCTGCCGGCCGCCGCCCTGGTCGGCGACCGGGACCGGCTGACCCCACCGCCGTGCGCCGAGTCGATCGCGGCGGCCCTGCCGGCCACCGAGCTGACCGTCTGCCCGGGTGCCGGGCACATGTTGATGATGGAACGCCCGGACGAGGTCAACGCCGCGCTCACCGGCGTGGTGCGGCGGGTGCTCGCCGAATCGCCGTCGGCCAGCTGCGACGTGACCCCGGCCGAGACGGGTGCCTGAGCACGTTCGCGCACCTCGGGCGCGGCGGGTCGAGCCCGGGGCCGTACCCTTCTGCGGTTGGCCCGCGCGGTTCCCGCCGCCTGCCGGCGACCTTTGAAGGAGCGTGCGTTGACCGACCAGAACGGCCTTGAGCAGGAGATCGCCGTCGAGCAACGACACCTCGACCGGGTGTACGCCCGACTGGCCGAGCTGCGGCAGTCGGCCGTCCGTGCCGAACGCGACGGCTACCGGATGGCACGGGTGGGCACGCACGGTGCCCTGGTCGAGCGCGACGCGATGGTCTTCCACGCGGCGCAACGGCGGCACACCCTGGACGCCGAGCACGAGGGGCTGGTCTTCGGCCGGTTGGACCTGCGCGACCGTCAGGTGCTGCACGTCGGGCGACTCGGGATCCGCGACGAGGACGCCGTCACACTTGTCGTCGACTGGCGTGCGCCGGCCGCCGCCGCCTTCTACCAGGCGACCCCGGCGCAGCCGCTGGACGTGGTGCGGCGCCGCACCATCCAGTCCCGCGCCGAGCGGGTCACCCGGATCGAGGACGACCTGCTGGACCCGACCGCCGCCCCGGAGGGGATGACGGTGGTCGGTGACGGCGCGTTGCTGGCCACCCTCTCCAAGGCCACTGGTCGGGGCATGCGCGACATCGTGGCGACCATCCAGCGGGAACAGGACGAGGCGATCCGCTCGCCCGGCTCCGGGGTGACGATCGTCGCGGGCGGCCCCGGCACCGGCAAGACCGCTGTCGCTCTGCACCGGGCCGCGTTCCTGCTGTACTCCGACCGCAGTCGCTACGCGGGCGGCGGCATCCTGGTGGTCGGCCCGTCGTCGGTCTTCGTCGAGTACATCGGCTCCGTGCTGCCGTCGCTCGGTGAGGACACCGCGACCCTGCACTCGCTGGGCACCCTCTTTCCGGGCATGACCGCCACCCGCACCGATCCGCCCGAGGTGGCGGCGGTGAAGGGCTCACTGCGGATGCGCCGGGTGCTGGAGCGTGCGGCCCGCGACGCGGTGCCGGGCGGCCCGGGTGAGCTGCGGCTGCTCTACCGGGGCACGCTGCTGCGGTTGGACCGGGCCGCGCTGGACCGGATCCGGGACCGTGCGCTGCACCGCGGCGCACGACGCAACGAGGTGCGCCGGGCCGGTTTCGACGGGGTGTTCGCGGCGCTCTGGGCGCAGGCCCGTGAGCTGAGCAGCGGTCGACTGCCGGAGCAACCGGCCTTCGAGGCGGAGATCGCCGAGCGGTCGGAGTTCCGGGAGTTCCTCAAGGCGTGGTGGCCCCGACTGCACCCCCGGCACGTACTCGGTTGGCTGGCGCAGCCGGACCGGCTGCGCCGGTACGCCGCGGGAATCCTCTCCTCGGCGGAGATCCGGCTGCTCACCGCCGCGTACCGGAACCTGGACTCGGCCGGGCTGACCATCGCCGACGTGGCGTTGCTGGACGAGTTGGACGCGCTGCTCGGTAAGCCCGCGCAGCCGGCCAAGGCGCGACGCGATCCGTTCCAGCTCGCCGGTGGTGTCCGCGAGCTGAGCACCCTCGGCGAACGGCAGCGGGCCGCCCGCGCGGCGGCCCGGGAGCGGCCGGAGGACTACCGGGACTACGCGCACGTGGTGGTGGACGAGGCGCAGGACGTCTCGCCGATGCAGTGGCGGATGGTCGGTCGCCGTGGCCGGCTGGCCTCCTGGACGGTGGTGGGCGACCCTGCGCAGACCGCGTGGACCGGCGACCCGGAGGAGCTGACCCGAGCCCGGGACCAGGCGCTGGGCCGGCGTAAGCGACACGAGTTCACGCTGACCACGAACTACCGCAACTCGTCGGAGATCTTCGCGGTGGCGGCGGCGGAGATCCGCCGGCTCTACCCCGACCTGCCGCTGCCGACCGCCGTCCGCTCCACCGGGGTCGAACCGGTCGAGCTGGTGGTGCCGGCCGCCGGGTTGGAGACCGCGACCGTCGAGGCCGCCGCCGGCCTGCTGGCCGAGGTGGAGGGCACGGTCGGGGTGATCACGCCGGTCCCCCGCCGTGACGAGGTCGCCGGTTGGCTCGGCGCGCTCGGCGCGCCCAGGTTGCAGGTGGTGACCAGCCTGGAGGCCAAGGGCATGGAGTACGACGCGGTGGTGCTGGTCGCCCCGAGCGAGATCCGGGCGGATCCGGGCGCCGGGGTACGCACCCTGTACGTGGCGCTCTCCCGGGCCACCCAGCGGCTCACCACCATCGACCCGACCGGCTGACCTGCGCGGACCGCCGCCAGCGCGAGGCATCACCCGTACACTTGCACACATAGCGATGTGAGCATACATTTGACCGGGTCCCGGCCGGCGGCGGAAGGTGAATCTCGTGGGCGCAGGTCATGACCACCACCATGGGTCCGTCGCCAATGCCGCACACCAGCACCGGGGTCGACTCTGGGCGGCGTTCGGGCTGCTCGCCACCCTGATGGTGGTCGAGGCGGTGACCGCCCTGCACACCGGCTCACTCGCCCTGCTCTCCGACGCCGGGCACATGTTCACCGACGTGCTCGGCATCGGGATGGCGCTCGCCGCGATCACGGCGACCCGGCGGGCCACCAACGACCCGCAGCGCACCTTCGGGCTCTACCGGCTCGAGGTGCTCGCCGCGCTGGCCAACGCCGTCCTGCTCTCCGGCGTGGCGATCTACGTGGTGATCGAGGCGATCCGTCGGTTCGGCGACCCGCACCAGGTCATCGCCGGCCCGATGCTCGCGGTGGCCGTGCTCGGTCTGCTCGCGAACATCGCCGCCTTCGCCCTGCTGCGCGCCGGGGCCCGGGAGAGCATCAACCTCCAGGGCGCCTACCTGGAGGTGCTCGGTGACCTGCTCGGCTCGGTCGGCGTCATCGGGGCGGCGCTGCTCATCACCGTCACCGACTGGTGGTGGGCGGACCCCCTGGTCGCGGTCGCCATCGGCGTGTTCATCCTGCCGCGCACCTGGCGGCTGGCCCGCGCCGCTATCCGCATCCTGGTGCAGGCCGCCCCGGAGCACCTCCAGGTCACCGCCGTGCACGATCGGCTGGCCGCGGTGCCCGGCGTCGTCGAGGTGCACGACCTGCACGTCTGGACGCTCACCTCGGGCATGGAGGTGGCCTCCGCACACCTGACCATGGCGCCCGGGGCGGAGGTCGGCGCGGTGCTCACCGCGGCGCGTACGGCCCTGCACGACGACTTCCGCATCGAACACGCGACGTTGCAGATCGAGCCGGGCGCCGCCTCCGGCGCGTGTGGCTCCATCGAGTGGTGACGACCTTTTCGGAGCATTGCTCACTTTTAAGGTAATTTTCCGTGGTGACGCACGCACCGTCCGTCACATTGGCTGCAGCGGCCCCACCGGCACCGGTAGGCTCGGTCCCGGCCTCCACCAGGCGGCGCCTCCCGGCGCCGGTGGCGGTCGCCGCCTAATCGCCCAACCGGGCGAACCGGGGAACCATGTTCCTGGGGTGCATCCGCGTCAGCGGTAGGGATCTTCCGTCCCGAACCCGTCAGCTAACCCGGTCGGCGGCTGACGGAAGGACATGCGCAGTGGCACCAGCACGACCACCCGCCGCCCGACTGGCGGCCCTGATCGTCGCGATGTTCGCCCTCGGCGTCGCGCTTCCGGCCGGCACCGCCTCGGCCGCTCCCCCGACCGGCCTGCGGGCCGCCGCACCCGACTCCGACGAGGAGGGCGGCACCCCGGCGTTGCGCGCCCAACTCGAGGCGGCCAGCAAGGGCTACCTGGACGCCAAGCGAGCCCTGGACACCTCGGTACAACGGCAGAAGCAGCTCACCACCCAGCTGAAGACCATCGAGGTCGAGATCGACCAGCGCAACGGCAAGGTCGGCGAGATCGCCGAGGTGGCGTACCGGACCGGACGACTCGGCGCGATGTCGGCGCTGCTCAACAGCAGCACCCCGGAAGGCTTCATGGACCGGGCAGCCGCCCTGGACGCGGTGGCCGCCAACGAGGACCGGGTGCTGCGCGACCTGCTGAAGAGCAAGGACCAGGCCACCCGCACCCGGGTCGCACTGGACGGCGAGATCATTGAACAGCGCAAGCAGGTCGCGGTGATGGCCAAGCGCAAGGAACAGGCCGAACGGGCCCTGACCGTGGCCACCACACCCAAGACACAGAGCACCGCCGACACCGGCTCCAACCGGGGCACCTCCACCGCCAACGCGACGGCCGCGCCGCGCAACTCCGACGGCTCCTGGCCTTCCGAGTCGTGCAGCGTGAACGACCCCACGCCGGCCAGCGGCTGCATCACCCCCCGTACCCTGCACGCGCTCAACCAGGCCAAGGCGGCGGGCTTCACCCGGTACGTCTCGTGCCACCGCCCCAGCGGCTCCGGTGAGCACCCGAAGGGCCGGGCCTGCGACTTCGCCGCACAGAAGGGCGGCTTCGGCGGAGCCGCGACCGGCGGCGACAAGACCTACGGCAACAACCTGGCCGCGTACTTCATCCGCAACGCGGACCGGCTCGCCGTGCTCTACGTGATCTGGTACAAGCAGATCTGGCTGCCCAGCAGCGGATGGAAGTCGTACAGCGGGGCGCACGGGACCCCGTCCACCGACCACACCAACCACGTACA
The DNA here is from genome assembly GCF_018070385.1 of Micromonospora sp. C97. Classification (NCBI taxonomy): domain Bacteria; kingdom Bacillati; phylum Actinomycetota; class Actinomycetes; order Micromonosporales; family Micromonosporaceae; genus Micromonospora; species Micromonospora sp. C97. The sequence continues at coordinate 150,476 of NZ_JAGPXU010000006.1, read as the reverse complement.
CCTGTCGGTCTACTGACCCACGCGTGGAGATGCCTGTGAGTCATCGTGATGACTCACAGGCATCACCCGCGTCCGGGGCCGGCTACGTCGCCGGGCGTACCCCTGATGTCGTCGCTCGGCGGACGACCCGGCCGGGGCCGGCGGGCAGCATCGCGGTATGCCTCGGATCCGACCCACCACCCGCAAGGCGCTGCTCACCCTGCACCTCGTCACCTCGCTCGGCTGGCTCGGCACCGACCTGGTGCTGCTCACCCTCGGCATCGCCGTGCAGCGGGGCGCCGACCCGGCGGTGGTCTACCCGGTCACGGCCCTGATCGGCACGGTGCTGTTCGCGCCGCTGAGCGTCCTGGTCTGGCTGATCGGAGTGGCCAGTTCGCTGCTCACCCCGTGGGGCCTGCTGCGGCACCGCTGGGTGCTGGTCAAGCTCGTGCTCACCACCGTGATGGTCGGGCTGGTGCTGTTCCTGCTCACCCCGAACCTGCGCCACGCCGGAGCGGTCGGCGCCGCCCTGCCCGCCCGGGATCGCGCCGACCTGGTCATCGCGCCGGCCGTGTCGACCAGCCTGATGATCATCGCGACGGTGCTCTCCACCTACAAGCCGTGGGGCCGCCGACGCACCGCCGCAGCCACCGTCGCCGGCCGCGGCCGCGCCACCGCACGGCCCTAACGACCCCCGCCCACCCATGACGCTCGTGGCCGGCGCCCACCCATGATCGCGCGTGGCCGGCGCCCACCCATGATCGCGCTCGAACCAGGATGTAGTGGCCTCGATGCGACAGGAGGCCACTACATCCTGGATTGAGCACGATCATGAAGCGGGGTGGCGGGCCGGGGCGGGGGCGCAGGGCGGGGCGGAGGGTCAGGCCGAGGGCGGTGGGGGTTCGCCGGTGCGGTCGAGGGCTGCGCCCAGCCGGGTGGCGAGGGCGAGGTGGGCGGCTCGGGCCTGGCGGAACGCGTACCGGAACAGCGGCGTCGGCGCCGTCAGGGTGATCTCCACGTCGATGCGGACCAGGCCGTCGGGCTCGGCGCGCAGTCGGGTGTGGTTGCGCACCGTGGTCGCCGGCCACTGGCGGGCCACCATGACGATCTCGTCGGTCTCGCTGATCAGCACGTCCGCGTGGTACGTGGTCCGGAAGCGCAGCGGGCCGGCCACCAACCGGTCGTTGATCGTGTAGCTGGCCCGGGCCCCGGGCCGGGGCGGCACCCGGCGGACCTGGACGATCAGCGGATGCAGCTCGCCCTGCCGGGTCAGGTCGCTGAGCAGCGCCGCGGCCTCGGCTGGTGAACTCCGGGCCTGGACGGTGTAGCTGAAGGTATCGCTGCTGAGCACACCGTCTCCCGCCGCCGTTGGTCGCCCGATCGTCCCGTACCGATGTCCGGCTGGCAACGCCCGATCGCACCCGACGCCGCGCCGGGCCGGGCCGATGCGGCGAGCCGCCACCATCTGCCCCATTAAGCTCAGTTAGTGCGAAATCTTCCGAAGATGCCGGAGCGCGGCCACCTGTACGGGGACAACCGATGAGCGGGCACGTGATGGTCTTCGCGCCCACTCCACAGCTGACGGTGACCGTTGACCAGCCCAACGATCACCCCGAGCTGCACCTGCACCCCGGCGGGCAGGGCGTCTGGCAGTCCCGGATGGTGATCTCCCTCGGTGTCGACGTGGTGCTCTGCACCGCCCTCGGTGGTGAGATCGGCCAGGTGCTGGAGCCGCTGCTGGTCAGCGAGGGCGTGGACCTCAAGGTGGTGGTCCGCGACTCCGGCAGCGGCGGGTACGTGCACGATCGCCGGGACGGCTCCCGGCAGGAGATCGTCGACGTACCCGGGCAGCCACTGAGCCGGCATGAGATCGACGAGTTGTACAACCTCGCCCTCGGTGAGGGCCTGCGGGCCTCGGTGAGCATCCTCAGTGGACCCAACGAGCCCTGGCTCGTACCGGCCGACCTGTACCGACGCTTCGCCGCCGACCTCGGCGCGAACGGCGGCCGGGTGGTGGTCGACCTCTCCGGCGATCACCTCGGTTCGGTGCTGGAGAGCGGGGTGTTCTTCCTCAAGGTGAGTCACGAGGAGTTGATCCGCGACGGCCGCGCCCGCAGCGACGACACCGTGGAACTGACCCAGGCCATGTACGAGTTGCACGCGGGCGGCGCCGAGACCGTCGTGGTGAGTCGCGCCGACCAGCCGGCGTTGGCGCTCATCGACGGGGAGTTGTTCCAGGTCGAGATGCCCCGACTGGAGGCCGCCGACCCGCGCGGCGCGGGCGACTCGATGACCGCCGGAGTGGCGGCCGTCGTGGCCCGGGGCGGGGACATCCGCACCGCCATCCGCACCGGCGCCGCCGCCGGCGCGCTGAACGTGACCCGGCACGGCCTGGGCACCGGACGACTGGACTCGATCACCGGCCTGGTGGACCGGGTCCGACTGGTGCCGGCGGACAGCCGGCAACAGGAGCGGACCACCCCGGACGAGTTGGCCGACCGGGTGGCCGAGCGATGACACTGCGAGTGTTGATCACCAACGACGACGGGATCGCGGCGCCGGGCATCCAGGCGCTGGCCTGGGCGGCCCGACAGCGGGGCCTGGACGTGGTGGTCGCCGCGCCGATGGAGGAGGCGAGCGGCACCAGCGCCGCGATGAGCGCCATGGAACGCGACGGGCGGGTCGTCGTGAACGACCACCCGCTGCCGGATCTGGCCGGTGTGCCGGCGTACGGGGTCGCCGGGTCCCCCGGCTTCATCACGCTGATCGCCCTGCACGGGGCGTTCGGTCCACCGCCGTCGGTGGTGCTCTCCGGGGTCAACCGGGGTGCCAACGCCGGCCGGGCGGTGCTGCACTCCGGGACCGTGGGCGCCGCGTTCACCGCCGCCACGAACGGGTGCCGGGCGATGGCGGTCTCCCTCGACGTGCTCTCGGCCGGCGAGGCGACGGCCGCGAGCGGTGGCGCCGCGGTGGACGCCGCCGCCCGCGTACGCGACGCCGAGCGGCACTGGAGCACCGCCGCGCGGGTCGCCCTGGACCTGCTCCCCCGGTTGACCTCCGCGCCGTCGGAGAGCGTGCTCAACGTGAACGCCCCGGACCTGCCGCACGGGCAGCTTCGCGGGGTGCGGCGAGGCAGCCTGGCCAGCTTCGGCCAGGTGCAGATGACGGTGGCCGAATCCGGCCACGGCTTCGTCCGTACCTCGCTGGAGGAACCGGGGCAGGCCGCACAGCCCGGCACGGACGTGGCGTTGCTGGCCGCCGGGTACGCGTCGGTGACGGCCGTCCGAGCGGTCACCGAGGCGACCGACATCGACCTGACCGGCCTGGACGAGCAGCCCTGACGGGCGCTCAGGCGCCGGGCAGCACCTCGGGGGTGGCGGCGCCGGCGAAGTAGGGCTCCGGGGCGCCGAAGAGGCCGAGCAGGCCCGTCACCCAGAGCTGCCGGTGCACGAACCGGCTCGGCTCGGTGACGACCAGCTTGACGTCGCTGACCTCGGCCGTCTGGAAGCCGGCCACCATGGCGCTGATGCCGACCGAGTCGATGAAGGTGACCAGCCTCATGTTGAGTTCGATGCGCAGCGGCCGGCCCTTGGCCAGCACCTCCGCGATCGCTTCGCGCACCTCGTACGCGGTGTCGACGTCGATTTCGCCCCGTGGGGCGATCTCCACGACACCACCGGACAGAACCGACTTCACGATCGACAGGCTCACGCGAGCACCTCCACCCGCCCGTCCCCCGGGCGCCTCATCAGTACGCGGGCCGCGACCGAGAGTATTCCTCCGATGGCCTCGGTCGCCACCCCTCGGGATGAGCAATTCGCGGATCCGGGCCCAAAAAGCTGCCCATATCCGCACTTTTCAGTATTTGATTACTCAAGAGTTTTTGTTATCTGAACATCGACGATCAGTCGGGACCGACGCGCCGCCGAACCAGGGTAGCGGTCCGGACGCGGCACGCCCGACAACCGGCCCCCGACGTACGCCAGCCCCGTGCGCCGTCGGCGTGTCGCACCCGGTCGGCGGGTGTGATCCGCGCCGCCGGTTGCCCACGCGCCCTAGCATCGGCCGGGACACCCGCCGTGACGGAGAGGATCTTCGATGATCAAGCGACTTGCCGGGTTGGCCGGCGTCGGCGTTCTGCTCGCCCTCGTCCTGGCCTGCGGTTTCGGTGGCGGAGACGACGATGACGACGATGACGACGACTTCGCCCGCGGCGTCACCGTGTCAGCCGTGCGCTGAGTCGGTGGCGCGCCGGGTTGCCGGCGCGCCGAGCTGGCGGTGCTCCGCGGCGGTCGGGGTTTGCGCCCGGCTGACGCGGGGCACTGCGGGGTGGACGACACCGTGACGCGCTGGAAAGACGCCGAAGTCCGAAGTGGCCGGCGGCTTCGGCACCCGAGGAGGTAACCACGATGTTCGGAACCAACCTGCTGGACCGCCGCAGCAAGCCGGAGCGGATCGCTGAGCAGGCCTGGGAGCACCTGCTCTCGGCGGTCAGCTCCGCCGGAGACAGTGTGCTGGACACCGCCCGCTCGGCCCGTCGCAACAGCAGTGACCTCGCCGACGGGGCGGGTGACCTGGTGGGATCCGCCGCCGAGGAGGCGCGACGCCGCGCCTCGCTGGCCTTCGACGCGCTCGCCGGCCGCCAGCCGGCACTGCCCTGGACGCTGCTGATCGGCGCCGCGCTCGCCGGCGCGGCGGTCGGTTGGGCGGTCGGTTCCGCCGCGCGGGCCGCGGGCAGCCGCGACGACCGTGCCGTTGACGACGTGGAGTTCGTCGACGTCGACCGCCCCAACTCCCCCGCCGTCTGAACGACAGCGCCACGACGGGCTCCACTCGACCTGGGTCGGGTGGAGCCCGTCGTGGTGCTGGGGTGGAACCGGTCCGCCGGGTGCCGGACCCCTCAGGCGGCCCGGCGGACCGGTGTCTGGTGGTGATCCGGGGTCCCGACCCGGATCACCCGCTCAGCGACTCGTGCAGGTGATGGCCGTCGGGGGCGTGTTGCTGCCGGTCCAGGAGCCGAGGAAACCGGCGGTGGTGCTGGCCCCGGCGGCGAGCGCGCCGTTCCAGCCGCTGTCCCGGACCGTTACCGCGGCCCCGGTCTGGGTGTGGGTGCCGCCCCAGAGTTGGTTGACCTGCTGGCCGTCGGTGAAGGTCCAGCCCAGCGCCCACCCGGCGATGGGGGCGCTGCCAGTGTTGCTGACCGTCAACTCGGCCTGGAAGCCGCCTGACCAGGAGCCGGTCACCCGGTAGGTCGCCGCACAACCGGCGGCCGGCGGCGGGGTGGTCGGCGGGGGCGTGGTCGGCGGCGGGGTGGTCGGGGGCGGCGTGGTCGGGGGCGGCGTGGTCGGCGGGGGCGTGGTCGGCGGGGGCGTGGTCGGGGGCTCGCCGCTGGGCTCGGCGACCAGGATCCCGCGACCGTTGGTGCCGAGGTAGACCCGACCGTAGACACGCGGGTCGCCGGTCAACGCCTCGGTCGGGTTGCCGTACTGGTGGCGGTCGTCGTTGACGCGTACCCAGGTCGCGCCGGTGTCGTCGGAGCGGTGCACGCCGGGTTGACCGTTCACCGTGCCGTAGAGGAACACTGCGGGGTTGGTCCGCCCGGGTGCCGCCTTGCCGAAGCCGACGTTGCCGCTGGCGCTGACGCCGCTCAGCCTGGTGAAGCTCGCACCCGCGTCGGTGGAGCGCCACAGGCCACCCGGCCCGGCCAGCCACACCTCGCCGGCCCGGCCCGGCAGGGCCTTGAACCGCACGTCGGTGGTGGGCAGACCGGTCGCCGCGGTCGGGGTGAAGCTGGCCCCGCCGTCGGTGCTGAGGTAGAAGCGCCCGCCGCTGAAGCCGTAGAACCGGGCGGGGTCGACCCGGTCGGACTCGATCGTCGCGTTCGCCGGAATGCCGGTCGACGGCGCCCAGGAGTTGCCGAAACCGACCGCGTGGACCACGCGTTGACCGGCGTCACCGGGTGCCCAGACGAACCGGCTGCCGTCCGCGGCGGCGGCCACCGTGCCACCCAGGTTGACCCCGGACGGTTCGGTGCCCTGGAACCAGGTGGCGCCGCCGTCGGTGGAGAAGGCGACGTGACTGTCGTTGGGGCGGTCGGCGTCGGTGAAGTTGCCGGCGCGTACCAGCACCGCGGGCTTGTTCTCCGCGTAATCCAGGCTGGTGGTGCTCGTGAAGACCGGCTGGGTGAACAGCATCGACGGGATGGTGTCCAGGTCGGTGTGTCGGAACCCGCCGACGTCGCCGAGCGCGCTGATCAGCGGTGCGCCGCTGGGCGGGCTGACCAGGTCGAGGACGGCGGTCTCCTCCAGCCCTCGGACCATCGGCCGGAGCGTGAACTGACCACCGGTGTCCCACTTGGTCAGGTCGGTGGTGCCGTAGATGGTGGCGCCGGTGCCGTACATCATCCGGTTGGAGTCGTGCGGGTCGATCTCCACCGACTCGTTCATCCAGCCGAGCTTGGGGCTTTCCTCAGGGGGCGCCGGGTTGACACCGAAGGTCAACCAGGGCACCGAGCTGATGTCCATGGTGTAGCGGCGGGACCTCTCCGGGTAGTTGCTGAACTCCCAGATCCGCGTCCAGCTCGCCCCGCCGTCGGTGCTGCGGAAGAAGATGGCGTCCGGCCACCAGGACACCTGGGTGGCGACCAGCAGGGTGTTCGGCCGTTGCCGGTCGATGGTCAGCCCGCTGTAGCCGAAGTAGGCGTCGGCACTGGTGGACGGCACCGGGCTGATCCGCGTCCAGGCCCCGGTCGACCTGGTGAACTTCCAGACGTCGCCCTTGCCGCCGTCGTACGGGCCGCCGGTGTCGCTGGTGGCGATGTAGAGGTGACCACCGACCGGGTCGACGACCCCCTTGTGGGCGAGGTAGCCGGTGGGCTGACCGGGGATGCGCGCCCAGGTAACGCCGCCGTCGGTGCTGCGGTAGACCGGGTTGTCCTTGTCCGCCACGCCCACGTAGATGGTCTGCGTGGTGGAGCCGGCGGTGCCGGTGCTCTTGTCGAAGCTGACCCAGGTCAGGCCCTGGTTCTGCCCGTTGTAGCCGTTCGGGTCGCTGGGGTCGGCCCGGTAGTTGCCGCCGTTGGGGAAGGCGGTGACGCGGGCCCAGGTCGCGCCGTGGTCGGTGCTGCGCCAGAGCCCGTTGCCGCCCTCTGCGCCGTAGTACACGATGCTGTTCCGGTTGGGGTCGACGGCGAGCCGCTCCCCCATTCCCCGGCCCGGCATGTTCCCGCCGTTCTTGAACGGCAGCTCGGTGGCCTGCCAGCTGGCGCCCTTGTCGGTCGAACGCAGGATCGCGCCGTTGTTCGGGTCCCAGCCGTTGGTGTACATGCCGACCGCGGCGTACACCCGGTTGGTCTGCACCGGGTCGGTGGCGATGCTGACCACGCCGTTGTAGCCCCACCGGTCGGCGCCGACCCAGTCGAGCAGCGGCGTCCAGGACTGGCTGCCCTGTTCCCAGCGGTACGCCCCGCCGATGTCGGTGCGCGCGTAGATGAGGTTCTTCTCGGTGGGGTTGAAGACGATGCCGGGGACGAAGCCGCCGCCGCCGACCGGGACGTTCCGCCAGGTGTACGCCTCCGCCGCGGCCGGGGCGGGGGACGACCCGGCGGCGGTGAACGGGACCACCACGACGGCGGTGGCGGCGGCCAGCACGGACACGACGGTGCCGGCGAGACTTCTCCGCATCTGCGGTTCCTCTCGATGGAGCCCCGGGGGACGGGGTCGATCGCCTGGTGACGCCGTGGCCCGGGGGACGAGCACGACGACGGGGACGGACGGAGCTGCCCTGGCTCCATCACCCGACGCGACGGCTCCCGCGATCGAGGAACGCGATTACCGTAACCGAAAGCCGCTCGCTTTGGAAGCGCTCCCATCATCGATGTTGGTCCTCGCCTCCACGCCGGGCCGCCCAGGTCGGGCCACGCCCTCACCCGGTCCGGGCGAGGGCGGCTCACCTCGGGCGGCGGCAGGCTGGCGGCACGGCGGACCTCCGGCCGCGACCAGCGCCAGGTCCGCCATCGCCACAGCGGAGGAGGACAGATGGCCATCGCGGAGATCAACCGCACCGATCAGGACATCCAGTCCGCCGTCCTCGACGAGCTGACCTGGGAACCGCGGGTGCAGCCGCACGAGATCGGCGTGACCGTCGCCGAGGGCGTCGTCACCCTGACCGGCCGCGTGGACAGCTACGCCAAGAAGTGGGCCGCCGAACGGGCCGCGCACCGGGTCACCTCGGTCCGGGCGGTCGCCAACGACGTGGCCGTGCAGCTCACCGACAGCACCGAGCGCGCCGACAGCGACCTGGCCGCCGCAGCCAGCCACGGGCTGGAGTGGGACGCGTTCGTGCCCATCGAGAAACTCCAGGTGACCGTCTCGGCTGGCTGGGTGACGTTGCACGGCGACGTCGAGTGGGAGTACCAGCGCCGAGCCGCCGAACGCGCGGTCGCCCGACTGACCGGCGTCCGCGGGGTCAGCAACGGCATCACCGTCCGACCGGCCAGCGCGCCGGACGGCCACAACCTGGCCGAGCGGATCGTCGACGCGCTGGCCCGGGCCGGAGCGACCGAGGCCGAACGGATCAGCGTCCGGGTGCACGGCGACACGGCGATCCTCGCCGGGTTGGTGCACTCGATGCCCGAACGGGCCGAGGTCGAGCAGGTGGCGTGGTCCGCGCCGGGCATCCGGGAGGTGCAGAACCACATCGCGGTCGCCCCGGTGCTGCGCTGAGCCCGCCAGCGCCGAGCGGGCGCCGAACCACCCGGGGTGGGTGAGCCCGCCTCACCCACCCCGGGAGCAGGCTGGTGGCATGAGTGATCCGAACGGGCTGATCCAACCGGGACGTACCGCGCCTGGTTTCACATTGCCGGCCACCCCGGACGGGGCTCTCGTCGGGCCTGAGCAGTTCCGTGGCCGGCCCGTCGTGCTCGCCTTCTACCCCGCCGACTGGAGCCCGGTCTGCGGGGACCAGATGTCGCTCTACCAGTCGGCGGCACCCGTCTTCGCTCAGTACCAGGCGGTGGTGCTCGGCGTGTCGGTGGACAGCATCTGGTCGCACCGGGCGTTCGCGGAGAGCAAGGGCATCGAGTTCCCCCTGCTGTCCGACTTCGAGCCGAAGGGCGAGGTGGCCCGCCGCTACGGCGCGTACCTGCCGCAGCGGGGCGAGGCGGCCCGCGCGCTGGTCGTGCTCGACCCGGCCGGGACGGTGACCTGGAGCTATCTGTCGCCGCCCGACGTGAACCCCGGCGCCGACGGCATCTTCGACGCGCTGGACCAACTCGCCGCCGATCGGAAGGTGATGGCCGGATGAGCACGCCACTGCAGGTCACCGCCCGCCTTCGCGACCCGGTGACCACCGAGGACCACATCCGGGGACCGGCCGACGCGGCGGTGACCATCGTCGAGTACGGCGACTTCCAGTGCCCGTTCTGCGGTGCCGCGTACCCGAACCTGCACGAGTTGCTGCGGCAGCGGGCCGACACCGTCCGGCTGGTCTACCGCTACTTCCCGATCGCCAACGTGCACCCGTACGCCGAACGCGCCGCCGAGACGGCCGAGGCCGCCGGTGTCCGCGGCCGGTTCTGGGAGATGCACGACTGGCTCTACGAGCACCAGGACCAGCTCGACCCGGTGCACCTCTCGCTCGGTGTCGAGCAGGTCGGCCTGCCGCCGGACGAGTTGAACGCCGAGGTGGAGAACCGGACGCACGCGGACCGGGTGCGCCGGGACTTCGTCGGTGGCATCCGCAGCGGGGTGAACGGCACCCCCACCCTGTTCGTCAACGGCGTCCGGCACGACGGCGGGTACGACCTGCCCGACCTGCTGACGGCCGTGGACGCCGCCGCCAACGCCTGACCCGTGTCCGTTCAGATCAGCCGCAGCTCGCGCGCCCGCCGGACCGCCTCACGCCGGCGGGTCGCGTCGAGCTTGCGGTAGATGTTGCGGACGTGGGTCTTCACCGTGTTGACCGAGAGGGACAACTCGCTGGCGATCTCCACGTTGGACAGGATGCTCTGCAGATAGCGCAGGATGGTCAGCTCCCGCTCGGTCAGCGGCTCGTCGAGTGCGCCCCGCATCCCGGTGGCCGGCCCGGCGGTGCTCTGCCCCGCACCCCGGACGAGGTCACTGACGAGCGCGAAGTGCGCGGTGCCGGCGTCCAGGTGCGCGGCGAGCAGGTCCCGCACGGGCGGCTCCGCCCGGGTGAAGACCCTCCGGCAGCCCTGCGGGCCGGCCAGGTCCAGCGTCTGCTCCAGGATCCGGCCGGCCCGACGCCCGTCCCCGGCCCGCTCGGCCAGCACCGCGTCCAGCAGGCCCGCGTCCAGCCGTACCGGTAACGGCCAGGCGGTGGCGGCCGGCGCCTGCCACGCCGGCAGGGTGCGCGCGGCCGCGGCGGGGTCGCCGGCCAGCAGTTGCACCTTCGCCAACGTCACCGCGAGCACCGGGTCCGTCCCCTCCTCGGCGGCGTCGGTCAGCAGGTCGCGGGCGGAGTCCAGGTCGCCCCGCGCGGCACGCAGCTCGGCTTCGGCGGCCAGCAGCAGACCGGTCAACCTGGCGGCGGACGGCCGGTCGGCCAACGCCTCCCGGGCCCGGACGAGCAGCCGCTGGCCGGCCGCCGGGTCGCCGGAGTCGCGGCGCAGCTGAGCCCCGCACAACGCGGCCACCGCCGCCGCCACCGGTTCCCCGGCCGCGGCGGCCAGCCACTCGTCGCCCACCTCCGCGTCGCCGGACCAACCGCCCGCCACGTCGAGCGCCGCGAGGGCGAGGGCGAGGTTCGCGGTGGCCTCGTCGGGCTGGTCGCGCAGCAGCGCCACCACCGCGAGAGCCAGGTACGCGTAGCCGCAGTCGAGCCGACAGGACCAGCCCCGGCAGGGCGGCATGCCGAGGGCGTCCCGGGCCGCCTGCTCGGCCGACCGCAGTTCGCCGCGCACCGCGAGCAGCAGCGCGGCGCGGCTGGCACCGACCAGCTCGGTGCGCGGTCGCTCAGCCTCCCGAGCTGCCGCCCGGGCCCGGACGAACCGGGCGGTGGGCAGCTCGCCGTCGGCCATCTCGACCAGCCCCAGGGCGGTGCCGGTGAACGCCCGCAGGTCCAGGTCGTCCGCAGCGCCGCCGCCACCGGCCGTCGGGGCGGAGCTGACCACACCGGTCGGCGGGCTGTCCGGCACCCGGGTCGGCGTGGCGTCCGACGGGCGGGTACGCAGCAGGCGAGCGGCGGCGGCCCGCACCTCACCGCGGTCGTCGGCGAGCCGGGCCACGGTCAGCTCCAGCGCGGTGACCAACCGCAGGAACCGGTCCCGGCGCGGCACCGGCAGGCCCGCGGCGTGCCCGGCGGCGGCGCGCAGGTGACCGTCGGCCGCCGGCAGGTCACCGGCGTACGCCCGCTCGGCGGCGCAGGCCAACGCCACCTCCGGGTCGGCGCGGATCACCTCCGCTGGCGGCGGCGCGGGTGCCGGCGCGTGCACCGGGCCACTGTCGTAGCGGGTCAGCTCCGGCCAGTGCGCGACGAACAGGTCACCGGCCAGGTCCCAGCGGCCGGCGGCCAGGGCGTGCCGTAGTCCGTCGGCGGGCCGGCCGTCGCCCGCGTACCAGTCGGCGGCCCGCACGTGCAGCTCGCGCAGCTCGTCGGCGGGCAACCGGGCCAGGTCGGCGCGGAGCAGGTCGGCGAGCAGCGGCTCACACCGGTACCAGGGTGGCCGGGTGTCCTCCCGGTGCAGCAGACCACCGGTTCCGGCCAGGTCGGCCAGCGCCTGCCCGGCGTCGGCGCGGCCGGTGAGGGCCTCGGCCAGGTCGGCGCAGACGGTGTCGACCAGGGCGGTACGCCGCAGCAGGTCCACCTCGCCCGGGTCGAGCGTCGCCAGCACCTCCTCGTGCAGGTAGCCGGCGATCTCCGGTTGGTCCCCGCCGAACTGCCCCACCCAGCGCTCCGGGTCGGGTTGTCCGCGGACCGCCAGGGCCGCGATGCGCAGCGCGGCCGGCCAGCCGCCGGTGCGCTCCCGAAGCCGGTGCACGGCGCTCGCCGGCAGCGCGGCGGCGTGGGCGGTGAGCAGATCGGCCACCTCGTCGTCGGTGAACGCCAGCTCGTCCGGGCCGATCTCGGTCAGCTCACCGGCGAGGCGCAGCCGGTGCAGTGGCAGGTGCAGCCCGGCGCGCGCGCCGATCACCAGCCGGAGCCGCCGGCCGGCGTGCCGCAGCAGGAACTCCAGGCCGGTCAACGCCGCCGGGTCGGTGACCCGGTGCAGATCGTCAAGGATCAGCAGCACCGGCCGGTCGGCGGCGGCGAGCCTGGCGGCCAACGCCTCCAGTTGGTCGGGGCGCGGTGGCCGGTCGGGCACCGGGCCGTCGTCGGTCGACCCGATCGCCGAGCGCAGCGCCGCGGCGAGGTACGCCCAGAGCCGGTCGGAGTCGTCGCCGGCCTCGACCGACATCCAGGCCGAGACGGGGGTGTCCGCGGGCGACACCGACAGGTCGCCGGAGTCGGGCACGACCTCGCCGGGCTGGACGTCGGGTGCGGCGCCGCCCAGCCGCACCCAGGAGGCGAGCAGTGTCGTCTTGCCCCAGCCGGCGGGGGCGGCCACCACCGTCACCGGTCCCGCACTGCCCTCGTCCAGCCGGCGCAGCAGGCGGGGCCGGGCCACCACCGGTTCCGGCGGCACGGCCGGTGTCAGCCGGGACGCCAACAGCGGTGGCCCCGGCGCCGGTTCGACCCGCACCTGATTCTGTTCCAGCACCCAGCCCCACCCCCACCACACGCTCCGCCCCCGGTCGGCGAGCGGTTACCCGACCCGGGCCGGTTCACCCCTTCCGGGCGAGCGCGCTTCACCCGGCCGCGACCGACGATCGGGGGACGTGAACCGGGAGGACGGGTGGTGCCGATGGGACGGCTGGCACGGGCGGGACCCGCCCTCGGCGGCGCGGCGCTGGCCAGGGCGGCACGGTTGCTGCGCGTACCCCGTGGGGGTGGCCGGCCGGGCGCGGACGGCGACGCCGCCGCGCCGGCCCGGTGGGAGGTGGTGACCGTCGACCGGCCCCCGGAGCAGGTCCTTCCGGACGGCCGCTGGCCGGAGCCGCTAGGCCGCCTGGACGGGGCGATCGAGGTGCGGGTGCGGCCGGCGCCCGGCGATCGGGGCACCGAGCTGGCCGCCCGGCCGCTGGCCGGCGTCACCCCGCCCACCGGGCTGGCCGCGCACCTGGTCGGCGACGACCCTGCTCTGCTGGTCCGCCGGACGCTGCGCCAGGTCAAGCAGCGGGTGGAGACCGGTGAGGTGCTCCGCGCGGACCGCTCCGCGCTGGACCGCCCCGAGGTTCCCGGGTGAGGGCGCTGTGCTGGGTGGCCGCCGGTGAGCTGGGGGTACGCGAGGTGCCCGACCCGGAGCTGCGCAACGAGCGGGACGTCATCGTGCGGGTGCGGCGCAGCGCCACCAGCGGGGGTGATCTGCCGCTGCTGTCCGGCCGGCACCCGCTGCTGCGCGCCGGCGACGTGCTCGGCGCGGAGTTCCTGGGCGAGGTGGTCGAGGTCGGCCCCGGGGTTCGCCGACACCGGGTCGGCGACCGGGTGGTGGTCGGCGCGAGCGTGGCCTGCGGCGGCTGCTGGTACTGCCGCCAGGGCCGGCACTCCTGCTGCGACAACGCCCATGCCGACCTGGCCAGCGCCGACCCCGACTGGGCCCGCTCGGACGTCGGGTGCTTCGGCCGGCCGAGGGCGGCCGGCGGTTTCGCCGGCGGTCACGCCGAGTACGTGCGGGTGCCGTACGCCGACGTGAGCGCGTTCCGGGTCCCGGACGGCGTCGACGACGACCGGGCGGTGTTCGCCGCCGACGCCGCGCCGAGTGGGTGGCTCGCCGCCGAGGTGGGTGCGGTGCGCCCCGGCGACGTGGTGGCGATCTGGGGCGCCGGGGCGGTGGGCCAGTTGACCGCGTGGGCGGCGGTGCGGCGCGGTGCCACCCGGGTGCTGATCGTGGACCGGTACGAGGAGCGGTTGCGGATGGCCGAGCGGCACTGCGCCGCCGAGCCGCTCGACTACCGCCGTGACGACATCGCCGCCGAGCTGCGCGACCGCAGCGGTGGGCGCGGGCCGGACGTGTGCGTGGTGGCGGTCGGCGCGCCGCCGACCCGGTCGGTGGCCGACCGCTTCGGCGGCCAGCACGCCGACCGGCCGGACGCGCTGCGGGAGGCGGTGCACGCCTGCCGCAAGAGCGGCATGGTGGTGGTGCTCGGCGGGACGGCCGGGTTCGTCGACGCGTTCCCGCTGGGTGCGCTGACCGAACGGCGGCTCACGCTGCACGGTGCGGGCCGGCCCGACCTGCGCGACGTGCCGACGCTGCTGGACCGGATGGCCCGCGACGAGCTGCGGACCGAGCACCTGGCCACCCACCGACTGCCGTTGGCGCGGGGCCCCGAGGGGTACGCGCTGTTCCGGGACCGGGCCGACGGTTGCGTACGGGCCGTGTTCACGCCGTGACGAGTGTCGATCGGCGGGGGCGAATGGCAGACTCCGGGGATGGCCGTGGAGCGAACGTACGACGTGGTGTTGTTCGGCGCGACCGGGTTCACCGGCGGCCTGACCGCCGAGTACCTGGCCCGACACGCACCGGCCGGGCTGCGCTGGGCGCTGGCCGGGCGCAACCCGCAACGCCTCGCCGCCGTCCGCGACCGGCTCGCCGCCATCGACCCGGGCCTGGCCGACCTGCCGTTGCTCACCGCCGACGTGACCGACGCCGACTCGCTGCGGGTGGTGGCGGAGAACGCCCGGGTGGTGGCCAGCACCGTCGGCCCGTACATCCACCACGGGGAGCCGCTGGTCGCCGCCTGCGCCCGGGCCGGCACCGACTACCTGGACATCACCGGCGAGCCGGAGTTCGTCGACCTGATGTACGTGCGCCACCACGCCGAGGCGGCACGCACCGGCGCGCGGCTGGTGCACGCCTGCGGGTTCGACTCCGTCCCGCACGACCTGGGCGTCTGGTTCACCGTCAAGCAGCTGCCCGCCGACGTCCCGATCACCGTGGACGGGTACGTGCGCGCCGGCGGCCGGTTCTCCGCCGGCACCTACCATTCGGCGCTCACCGCGTTCTCCCGTAGCGGGCAGGCCAGCCGGGCCGCCCGGGAGCGCCGGGCGGTCGAGCCGCGCCCCACCGACCGTCGGGTCCGGGCGGTGCCGGGCCGGCTGGCCCGCTCGGCGGAGCTGGGCATCTGGACGGTGCCGCTGCCGACCATCGACCCGCAGGTGGTGCGCCGTTCGGCGGCGGCCCGCCCGGAGTACGGCCCGGACTTCCGCTACCGGCACTTCGCCGCGGTGAAGCGGCTGCCCACAGTGCTTGTCGGTGCCGCCGGGCTCGGCGCGCTGGTCGGGCTGGTGAAGCTGCCGCCCAGTCGGCGCTGGCTGCTCGGCCGGCTCGCGTCCGGGCAGGGGCCCACGGCGCAGCAGCGGGCGTCGTCGTGGTTCCGGGTGCGGTTCGTCGGCACCGGCGGCGGGCAGCGGGTGGTCACCGAGGTCGCCGGCGGTGACCCCGGCTACGACGAGACGGCGAAGATGCTCGGCGAGTCGGCGCTGTGCCTGGCGCTCGACGAGCTGCCGCCGACCGCCGGGCAGCTCACCCCGGTGGCCGCGATGGGTGACGCGCTGCTCGACCGGCTGGTCCGGGCCGGCCTCACCTTCCGGGTGCTGGAACGCTCGGCTTGACCCTCAACCGGGTCGAGGGGGCAGGATGCCCAGCGTGAGTCACCTGCACAGCATCGGCGAGCTGGCCCGGGCCAGCGGCCTGACGGTCAGCGCCCTGCGCTTCTACGACTCGGCCGGCGTGCTGGAGCCGGCCCTGGTCGACCCGGTGACCGGCTACCGCTGGTACACCGACGAGCAGGTCGCGCCGGCCCGGCTGGTGGCCGGGCTGCGCCGGATCGGCATGCCGGTGCCGCAGATCGCCACCGCGGTACGCGCCGAGCCGGCAGTGGTGCACCAGCTGCTCGACACGCACCTGCGCCGGCTCGCCGACGGGCTCGACGACGCCCGCCGTGAGGTCGACCGGCTCCGGGCCCTGCTGGACCCGACCCCGCCGACCGCCACCACGCTGCTGGTCTCCCCCGCCGCCCTGGCCGCCGCGCTCGACGCGGTGCGCTTCGCCGTCACCGTCGACCCGGAGATGCCGATGCTCGCCGGCGTGCTGTTCGACGTGGAGACCGACGGCGTCCGACTCGTCGCCACCGACCGGTACCGACTGGCGCTGGCTCGGGCCGCTGCCGACGTCGACGGCCCGCCGGTGCGGGTGTTCGTGCCGGTGGCCCTCGTCGACCAGCTCCGGCCACTGCTCGACGCCGCCGACACCTGGCCGGTCCGGCTGACAGTGGCGGGCGCGGACCTGCGGGTGCGGGTGGCCGAGGGCACGGTGACCGGCACCGCCCTGCCGTACGACTTCCCGGACTACCACCGGCTGCTGCGCAAGGCGGTCGGCGAGCGGTCCACCGCGCGCCGGATCCCGGTCGACGTGGCCACCCTGCGCGCCGCGCTGGCCGACCCGGCGGCCCCCACCGTCGACCGCGACCATGACGGCACGACACGTGCGGTCACCGTGCTCGGCGTCGACGACCGGGGCGAGCTGCGGCTGCTCCCCGCCGCTGACCTGGGCACCGACGCGCTGCGGGTCGGGGTGGACGGTGGCTACCTGCTGGACGCGTTGAACGCGGCCGGTGGGCCGCAACTGGTGCTGGAGCTGGACGGGCCGATCGCCCCGCTGGCCGTACGCCGACCGGACGACGCGGACACCTACTCGGTACTGATGCCGATCCGGCTCTAGAACCTCCCCGTCCCGGGCGGAAAAGCCCGCGACGGTAGCATCTGGTGGTTCACCTGTGACCCCGGACGGAGGCGTACGGAGCAGCATGCTCGACATGGAGTTGATCCGGAAGGATCGCGAGGCGGTGGCGACCGCGCTGGCGAAGCGTCTGGATCCCGCCGAGGTCACCCGTGCCCTGGACGAGATCCAGCGGCTCGACCAGGAACGCCGCGCCCTGATCACGGAGATCGACGCCGAGCGGCAGCGCCGCAAGGCCGAGGCCCGGGCGTACGCGCAGGCGAAGCGGGCCGGCGAGGAGCCGCAGGTCGCCGCGCCGGAGGCGGAGCGTCGGCAGCTCGCCGAGCTGGAGTCCCAGCTCGACGAGGTGCAGGTCCGGCTGCGCGACGCGATGAGCGAGCTGCCCAACCTGCCCAGCGACGACGTGGTGGCCGGCGGCAAGGAAGCCAACCGGGTGGTGAAGACCTTCGGTGAGCCTCCGGTGATCGAGAAGGTCCGCGACCACGTGGAGCTGAGCCGGGCGTTGGGCCTTGTCGACTACGAGCGCGGCGTCAAGCTCGGCGGGTCCGGTTTCTGGATCTACACGGGCATCGGCGCCCGGCTGGAGTGGGCGCTGCTCAACTACTTCGTCGACCAGCACATCAGGGCCGGTTACGAGTTCCTGCTCCCGCCGCACCTGCTGCTGGATTCGGCCGGCTTCGCCGCCGGGCAGTTCCCCAAGTTCTACGACGACGTCTACCACCTGGATGCGGCGTCCGCCCCGCGCGGCCAGTTCCTGCTGCCCACGTCGGAGACGGCGATCCTCGGCGCGTACCAGGACGAGATCCTGGAGACCCCGAAGCTGCCGCTGAAGGCGTTCGCGTACACCCCGTGTTACCGGCGGGAGTCGGCCGGTTCGCACTCGGACGAGCGCGGCACGGTGCGGGGGCACCAGTTCAACAAGGTGGAGATCTTCCAGTTCACCCTGCCGGAGCAGGCCGACGCGGCGTTGGAGGAGATGCTCGCCCACGCCGAGAGCCTGGTCGAGGGGCTGGGTCTGCACTACCAGCGCACGCTGCTCTCGGCCGGTGACGCCAGCGCCTCGATGAAGAAGACGCTCGACATCGAGGTGTGGATGCCGAGCACCGGCAAGTACAAGGAGGTGTCGTCGGTGTCCTGGGCCGGCGACTACCAGGCTCGTCGGGCGGCCATCCGCTACCGCGAGCCGGGCGGCAAGCAGACCCGTTTCGTGCACACGCTCAACGGCTCGGCGCTGGCGACGAGCCGGCTCTTCCCGGCCATCCTGGAGCAGTACCAGCAGGCCGACGGCAGCGTCCTGGTCCCGAAGGTCCTCCAGGAGCGCCTGGGCACCGACCGGCTGACCCCCCTGCGCTGAATCAGTCGGCGGCGGGGCTGGTGCGATCCGCACCAGCCCCGCCGTCGTCGTTTCGGGCCACGGGTGTCAGACCGTGGTCGATCCCGCCGGTTCAGGCACCGAACACCTCCGCGTGGGTCAGCCGGGCGTCACCGGGCTGCCAGTCGGCGACCGCGATCGCCAGGTACCGTCCGGAGGACCTGGTCGTGACCGTGGTCTCGGGTTTCGGCTTCGGGACCGAGGCGACCGTCACGTAGCCGAGTCCGTCGGCCGAGGTGGCCACGGTGATCGGCCGCCGCCGACCGGGGGTCCAGGTCAGGCGGACCGATGCCAGATCCCGGAGCGATCCGAGGTCGATCACCAGTCGGCCGTTCGGGCCGGGTTGCCAGGCGGTCCCCGGGTCGCCGTCGACGGCGGCCGACGGGTCGGTCATGCCGGCCGGGAGCGGTGACGTCGGGTAGGTCGTCCGGGACCGGGCCAGGTCACGTGTCGGCGTCACCGTCCCACCCGCGAACGCGACGTCCTTGCGGTGTCCGGCGGGAACCGTCACTCGCTGTCGGGCGCCGCCGGCCGCGGACTCCACCTGCACCTTCACGATCTGCCCGGCGGGCGCGGTGACTCGGAGGTGGTGCGAGTCGGTGACGTCGAACCGGGTACCGGCGGGGATCGTCTTCTCCGGCTGTGCCGCGGTCACGGTGAACCGGGGCGGCTCGACGCGTGCGGTCGATGCGGCGAGGTCGACCTGGTACGTGCTGGTCCCCGATCCGGTGACCTGGCTTCCGTGGTACAGCCGCAGCGTGGCGCGCTGCGCAAGCGTGACGGCCGCCGTGATGTCGTCGTCGGACAGGTTGAACAGGCTGAGGTATCCGTCGGCGTCACTCACCCGCAACGCCTCCGGACCGCCGCTGGGCAGGGTTCGCGACGCCGCAGCGGCCAGGGCCGACCTGTCCGCGCCCGCGTACCCCTCGATGATCAGCCGGGTGCTGCCGGTGGCCGGCCCGCTGGACAGGGTGACGGTGGTGGCGGTCACGGTGATCGGATTCTGGGCGTTGTGGACCACCAGACCCGCTCGTCCGTCGACGTCGAGCCAGGAGCCGGTGATGGTCGGGCTGTCCGGCACCACCGCCGCGTCGCTCCAGTCGGTGCCGTCGAGTGAGGTCTGGATGACGTAGCGGGTGCCGTACGCGGCCTCCCAGTCCAGGCGTACGCCGCTGATGTCGATGGGCTCACCGAGGTCGACGGCGAGCCAACTGTCCGCGCGGGCGCGTTCCTCGCGGGCGACCGCCCAGCGGGTGCCGGGGTTGCCGTCGGTCGCGCGCGCCGCGGGGTAGGCGGGGTCGGCGGACGAGGCCGTGGTGGGCCGCCCGATGGCGCGGTCGACCCCGCCGGCGTCGAGCACGGCGAAGGCGAACAGCGAGTAGCCGTACTGGTTGACGGGGGATCGGCCGAGCATCCGCACGTACCGGGCTGGACGAGGCGCGAAGCTGATCTGGTCGGTTCCGCCGTCGCCGACGCCCGATTGTCCGGCCAGGGTGACGGACCCCTGTTCGCCGGTGAAGGTACGGGTGCCGGTGAGCCCGGGTACGCCGGGCATGTCCAGGTTGAACAGGGTGAGCGCGCCCTCGTCGGCACCGATGCCGGTGGTGGCGTACACGACCGTTCCGGTGGGCAGCGTGACGTATCCGGCGGTGCCGCCGGCGACGCGGAGAACGGTCGCCGTGGCGTCGACACCGTCCCGGGCCACTGTGTACGCGGCGGAGGCGCGGCCGAGGACCGGCGCGGACTGCCTCGGCAGCAGCGAGGCGGCCCGGGTGTCGAACAACCAGTTGTCGTGGGCGGGGGCCCACTGGAACGAGACGAATCCGGTCTTGCTGACCGCCGCGGCGAAGGCGGTCGCGCTCTGGTGGGCGGTCAGCCCGGCCTGCTCCCCGAAGTCCCTGGTGCCCGCCGCCGCCGCGAAGAACGCGGTGCTGGCGACCGGCTGGACCACGCCGCCGTTGGCTGCCCGCCAGGCATGGAAGAGATAGCTGATGGCGACCTCGGCCCGGGCCTCGGGCTCGTACTTCGGCTCGCCGCTGAACTTGGTGAGCCGATTCTCGGGCGGGTAGTTCAGGTAGGGCATGAGCCGGTCGGCGAGGTCCGCCTCGGCCCGGGCGGCGTGCCGGTCGCCCTGGACCTGCGCGAGGAAGGCGAGCGGCAGGACGTCACGGCCGTACAGGTGGTAGCGGTCCGCGACCATCGGCATGAAGGGTTCGCCGGCGTCGCTGGCCAGCAGCCGCATGGTCCGCCACAGCTCGGCACCGCTGGGCTGCCTGGTGAGTGCCTCGGGGAGCGGTTGGCCGGCGGCCAGGAAGTGCGCCGCGGTACGACCCGCGGTGCGCCACAGTTCCTCCTGGTAGTGCGGGCCGAAGGAGCCGTGGTTCTCGACCAGGAACGTGTCGTGGATGTTGTGGGCGGTGTTCCAGTCCGCGACCGCCCGCCCGTCGACGACGGCGGGGTTGGCACGGTCGGCTGCCGGTAGTCCGGTCGCGTTGAGCGTCCACATCGAGAACCGCTCGCGCCACGCCGCGGCTGCGGGGTCGTCCGGCGCCCAGGCCAGACCGGGCGCGATCGCCTGGGCGTAGACCCCCATCTCCTCGAGCTTGGTGTCCCCGATCCAGCCACCGGTGAGGCCGTTCGGCGTCCAACCGCCACTGAGCGGGTCGTTACCGGTGCCGAGGGAGTGGGCGTACGCGGCCTGCCCGCGGGCGATGCGGTCGACGTTGGTGCGGGTCACCTCGTCCAGGTCGGACCAGAGCAGTCGGGCGGCCAGGACGAAGTACAGCTCGAAGGTGCTGTCCCAGAACAGCTGTCGGCCCCACTCGGTGCCGCCGGTGAGCCGGTTGGTGGCCGCGAAGCGGCGGATGGTGGCGACGGTACGGGCGTGCAGCGTGTCCCGGTCGACGCCTGCCGCTGCCGCGTCGTACCCGGGCGAGGTGAGCAGGACCGCGTTACCGAGGACGACCGCGAACCTGAAGTCCGCGAGGCGGTACGCGTTGATCGCCGGATCCCACTGCTCCTCGGCCCATCGGGTGTGGGCGAGCAGCAGCGCGTGGTAGGTGTTGGCAACCGGGCCGACGGTCGCGGCCGGTGACCAGGTGGCGGATGGCGCGGCCTGGGCGGCGGCGGGTCGGGCGATGGCGAGTCCAGCGCCGATGGCGCTGCCAAGGATGAGCAACCGCCGCCGGCTCAACTCGAGTTCGGATATGCGCATGGTGGTCCTTCGGTGTGACAACGTTGTCAGACAGCCTCCGGTGATCGTTTCCGGATGTCAAGACCGACGCCGTCGCCTCAGGGACGACGAGGGCGGTGGGCGCGCTTCGCCACGAGCGCGGCCAGGAGCAGGGCGGCCAGGGCGGCCAGCAACACCGCCGGGCCGATCCGGTCGAGGGCGTCGGCCAGGGCTCGCTGGACCTGGGCGGCCACCCGGATGACCGGGTCGTGCAGCGCGTCGCGGCGACCGGCGGCCAGCCGTAGCTCGTACCAGCCGTACCAGGCGACGTAACCGCCGGCGAGCAGCAGCACCAGGCCGCTGAGGCGGGGCACCAACGCCCCGGCGACGCGCAGCCGGGCCACCAGGCCGTCGCGCAGCAGCGCCACCCCGAGCGCGGCGACAGCGACCACCAGACCCATCCCGAGGGCGTACGCGCCGAACAGCGCCAACCCCTGACCGGTCGAGCCGGTCTGGAGGCTGGTCACCACGATGGCCAGGAACGGCGCGATGGCGCAGCCGAGCGACGCCAGCGCGTACGCCGCGCCGAACAGCGCCAT
Source organism: Micromonospora sp. C97 (assembly GCF_018070385.1). Lineage (NCBI taxonomy): Bacteria > Bacillati > Actinomycetota > Actinomycetes > Micromonosporales > Micromonosporaceae > Micromonospora > Micromonospora sp. C97. The sequence goes on along the minus strand of NZ_JAGPXU010000006.1, from coordinate 128,559 downwards.
CGACGGCCAGGACCGGGTCAGCCGGGGCGCCCGGGCGGACCAGCCGGGGGTCGGCAGCCGCCGACCGGCGAGCAACCAGCAGCCGACCACCACCAGCAGCACGCCGAGCGTCACTGTCAGCCACGGCAGGCGGGGCCGCAACCAGCCGGCCAGCGGCGCGAGCGCGAGGCCGAACGCGCCGAACACCAGCACGTACCCCACTGTCAGCCCGGCCGCCGCGGTGAGCGCGCGGCCGACCGCGCCGCGGGTGTCCGACGTCCCGGCGACCAACAGCGAGAGGTACGCGGGCAGCAACGCGAAGCCGCACGGGTTGACCGCGCCGAGCATGCCGGCGGTCAGCGCGAGCAGCAGTGCGCCGGTCACGCCCCGGCCAGTGCGGCGACCCTGGCGGTGAGCGCCTCACCGTCCAGGAATCCCTGGTGGACGACCGTGCCGCTGCGGTCGATGACCACGAAGATGCTCTGCTCGGTCACCTTGAACCGCTTCCAGAGCACTCCCTTGCTGTCCTCGATCTGCGGTGTGCCGTCGAGCTCGAACTCGGTGACGAACTCCTTCATGGCCTTCCGTTCACCCAGCCCGGCCACGCCGACGATCGGCACGGTGTCCCGGTACTTCGGGGCGATCTCGGCCACCGTCCAGGCCTGACTGGCGCAGGTGGCGCACCACGGCGCCCAGAACCACAACACCACCGGTCTGCCGGCGAGCTGCGCCGCGTCGAACGCGGCCCCGCCGAGGGTCGTCCCGGTGAAGCGCAGCACGTCCGGGATCCGCGCTGGCGCGGCCGGAGGTCCGCCGGTCGGCGCGGGCGGTGTCCCGGTCGGCGCGGCACCGGGCGGGGCCGATCCGGCGGCGGTGGGTCCGCCCGGCGCGACGCCGGTGCAGGCGGCGACGCCGAACAGGGCCACCACGAGCGCCACAGCGGTGGCGCCACGGCGTACCGGTCCAGCCGCTGTCCAGCGGCGCGGCTGCCCGGCCGCCGTCCACATCCTGCTGATCCGCATCCGTTCCTCCGTCTCCGGTCCGGAAGGGACCCTTGCTGGACCTGGGGCCTACCTACTCGGCCTTGGCGAGTCGGAGGGCCAACTCGGGGCAGACCTTGACCGCCTTCAGCGCCCCCTCCCGCAGCCAGGTCGGCACGGGGGTGGCCGGGAAGGCGGGATATCCGTTCGCGTCGAGGCGGATGAAGTCCGGGACGACGTGCGCGCACAGGCCGTGCCCGTCACAGCGCGACCAGTCCAGGGTGAGCTTCTGCGGGTTCGCGTCGGGTGCGCCCGGCAGCCCCATCACGCCCTTGACCCGCCGGCCGCAGCCGTCGCCGGTGCTGTGCAGTCGCAGGTCCTCGGCGAAGACCTCGATCGCGGAGAGCGCGAACCGGGCGGTGCCGTCGGGGTGGCTGCACGCGCCCCGGCCCTTCACCTCGCCGGCCGCGGCCCGCACCACGTCGGCCGGTTGGCTGCCGGCGACGGCCAGGTCCACCGCGCGGGCCAGGTCCGGCAGGCCCATCTTGCACGGTCCGCACTGCCCGGCGGACTCACCGGCCAGGTAACGCACCACCTGGGCGGCCTCCCCGAGCGGGCAGGTGTCGACACCGAGCGGGACGATGATGCCCGCGCCGAGCGTGCCGCCGACCGCCGCCAGGCCCTTGCGGGAGACCTCGGCCTTCTCCGCCGCCTCCGGGGTGATCCACTTGCCGTGGTAGCCGCCCATCAGGATGCCCTGGACGTCCGGCACCTCACACAGGTCGAGGACGTCGCGCAGCGGCATGCCGGCGGTGCACTCCACAACGGCCGGTCGGCCGGCCGCCCCGGTCACGGTGAGCAGCACGGTGCCCGGCTCGTCGTCGGTACCGAGCGCCGCGTACTCGTACGGGCCCAGTCGGGCGCCGACGGCGAGCTGGGCGTACGTCTCGGCGTTGGACAGCAGGGTGGGCAGGCCGCTGACCCCGGAGTCGCTGGAGCGCTTCTTGGTGCCCGGCGGGATGTGCGGCAGCCCGTTGATCCCGTTGACAAGTGCGCCGCCCTCGCCGGAGATGAACCGGTGCGGCACTGTGACGATCGTTGTCTGCACCGGCATCCGGCGCTCGTCGAGGGCGTCCATCAGCGAGTCCCGGCCGACCCCGTCGTCCGCCACGCCGATCACGATCTCGTCGGCGTCCAGGGCGTACGCGGCCAGCGCCGCGCCGTCCAGGATCAGGTGCGGGGCGCGGGTCAGCAGCACCTTGTCCTTCCAGCTGGCCGGCTCCCCCTCGGTGGCGTTGACCACCACCACGGCGGCGAGGTCCTGCCGCTCGCAGGACTCCAGCACCGCGCGCAGTTTGCGGGCGAACGGGAACCCTGCCCCGCCCTTGCCCTTGAGTTGCATGCCCTCGGCGAGCCGGAGCAGTTGCGCCGGCTCCATCGGGCCGATCGGTCCGTGCACCTCCTCGTGCGCGATCAGGTCGAGTCGGCCGTACTCGGCGAAGCCGGCGGTGAGCCGGGGCTCGCCCACACAGGCGACCGGTGGCACGGCGGTGCGCATCATTTCGCCTCACCCCGCAGCCCGGCCCAGTACGCCCCGTCCACCGCGTCGGCGCTGGCCTTGCGCCGCTTGGACCGGCCCTCGCCGGCTGCCCGCTTGGCCCGCCGTGACGCCAGGTCGACAAGGGTGGGGGTGTCGTCGACGGGCACCTCGTCCGGCACGTACCGGGCCGGCGGACGCCAGTAGTCCGGCTCCTCGGGCAGGTCGTCCTCGGCGCTGTGCCGGCCGCTGCCGCTGCGCGGCGCCGACGAGATCGGGCTGCTGGAGATCGGGCCGGCCGAGATCGGCTCGACGGAGACCGGGCCGGCGGAGATGGGCTCGTCGGCCTGCCACCGGCGTGGACTGTCCCACGGCTCCTCGGCCTCGTCGAGGGTCGGCCGCGGCGGCGCCGAGTAGCGGCTGCCGTCGTCCTCGCTGCGGGACCGGCGACGGGACCGCTCGGCGGCCGGCTCGTCGACGCGCCGCCGGCCGGCCGGTGCCACCTCGTCGCGGGTACGCGAGGCGCGCCGCCGGGTCACCGGCTCGGCCTCCTCCTCGTCGCGTCGACGGATGTCGGTCTCGTCCACGCCGCGGCGGGTCGACCGGCGGGTCGTCGGCTCCTCCTCGGCGCGCCGGCCGCGCGAGGACCGTTCGGTGTCGCGGTAGGCCGCCGGCTCCTCCTCCCGTCGGCGTCGGCTGGGCCGGGTCGGTTCGACGAGCGAGCCGGGCTCGGGCACCACCGGGACGGTGAACCGTTCCGGGTCGCGGCGGGCGGGCGGGGCGGTCCAGGTGGCGGTGGCGGTGTCCGCCCAGGCGGGACGCTTGTCGGTGGCCTTCGGGCGCCGACCCAACCCGGCCAGCAGCGATCGGGCGGTCTTCGCCTCTTCAGCCCGGCCGACCATCACCGCGTTGCGCACCGCTGCCTGGTGCTGCTCGCGGCTGCGCCGACCGATGGTGACCGAGAACCGCACCAGCAGGGCCAGCACCACCAGCAAGACGCAGCCCAGGTAGCTGAACATCACCCAGGGCGCTGCGGCCCGACCGGCGTTGAGGCCGTGCAGGATGGCGAAGGGCCAGGCCAGGTACGCGGTCGAGTGCAGCGCGCGCCAGAGCCACCTCGGACCGACGCCCGCGAAGCGGGCGCGGATGATGCCGGTCCAGATCACGCTGACCATCAGCAGCGCGGCGACGGTGCCGAGCCCGACGTAGAAACCCCCGCCGCCGACGAACGGCACCAGCGCGTCGGTCGCCGCCGCCCGCCCCGTGCCGATCTTGGTGAGGACGTGGAAGCCGAGCCCGGCCACCCCCAGCACACCGGTGGCCCGGTGCGCCGACTGCATCAGCACCCGGTGCGGGATACGCAGCACCAGCCGGTCGGTGGCGAGCAGACCGAGCATGACGGTGAGACTCAACGACACCAGGGAGACCACCCCGGCGAAGAACTCGGTGAAGAAGAAGCCGTACGCGTACGCCGTCTGACCGGTGCCGGTCAGCATGATCGCCGCCCAGAGCGCGGCGAGCACCGAAGCGATCAGCAGGGCGCTCGCCGACCGGGACGGGGTGCGCACCCCCCGACTGCTGGCGGTGGTCCGGATCGTCGCCTTCTTGTCCTGCTGTGCCCGGGCCATCTGCTCCTCGATCGTCTCGCGGCGGCGTACCACCGGCCGACCCCTGCTCCCCCATCCAGTACGGACCGGCGGGGCGCGCGGATCACCCGCCGCGAAAAATTTCTGGGCCGGGATCGAACCGAGGGGCACGGCCGTGCGTTGCACCCCGCTCCCACCCACCAGATCGGACAGTGACGAACGTGCATGCATTGACACTCCGTGCAACACGCTTGTAACCTTTCAGCAAATTTCAGCCCGGGTTGCAAGATTCCGGCAACCGGGCGTTCCCCCACCGCACCACCACCCCCGCTCCCGCTCCCGTCAGGAGTCCCCATGCACCGACGTCGACGCGGCTCGGCGCTCCTCGCCCTCGGCCTGATCGCCAGCCTGCTCGTCCCCACCACAGTGACGGCACCCCCGGCCGTCGCCGCCCCGTCCGGCGGCAAGAAGGTCATCGTCCAGCTCTTCGAGTGGAACTGGCCCTCGGTGGCCAACGAGTGCCAGAGCACCCTCGGCCCGAAGGGCTACGGCTACGTGCAGGTCTCACCGCCGCAGGAGCACGTGCGGGGCAACCAGTGGTGGCTGGCGTACCAGCCGGTCAGCTACCGGATCGAGTCCCGCAAGGGCACCCGGGCCCAGTTCCAGTCGATGGTGAACACCTGCCACGCGGCCGGGGTCAAGGTGATCGTCGACGCGGTGGTCAACCACATGTCCGGTCAGGACAACGGCGGCACCGGCTGGGCCGGCTCGTCCTACTCGCACTACGACTACCCGGGCATCTACCAGACCCAGGACTTCCACCACTGCGGGCGCAACGGCGGCGACGACATCGCCAACTACAACGACCGGTACGAGGTGCAGAACTGCGAGCTGGTCAACCTCTCGGACCTGAAGACCGAGTCGGACTACGTCCGCACGAAGATCGCCTCGTACCTCAACGACCTGCTCTCCCTCGGCGTCGACGGCTTCCGGATGGACGCCAGCAAGCACATGCCGGCCGCCGACATCGCCGCGATCAGGGGCAAGCTGTCCCGCTCCGCGTACATCGTGCAGGAGGTCATCTACGGTGCCGGCGAGCCGGTCCAGCCGACCGAGTACACCGGCAACGGTGACGTGCACGAGTTCCGCTACGGTAAGGACCTGGCCCGGGTGTTCCGCTCCGAGCGGTTGGCGTACCTGCGCAACTTCGGCGAGGGCTGGGGGCACCTGCCCACCGGCCCGGCGTCGGTGTTCGTCGACAACCACGACACCCAGCGCGACTCCGGCGGAGTGTTGACCTACAAGGACCGCGGGATCTACGCCCTGGCGAACGCCTTCATGCTGGCCTGGCCGTACGGCTCCCCCACCGTCATGTCCAGCTACACCTTCAGCAGCCGCGACGCCGGCCCGCCGTCGGACGGGGCCAACAAGACACTCAACACCACCTGCTACTCCGGCTGGGAGTGCGAGCACCGTTGGCCGGTGATCGCCAACATGGTCGGCTTCCGCAACGCCACCGAGGGCGCCGGGGTGGCCAACTGGTACGACAACGGCAACAACCACATCGCGTTCAGCCGCAGTGGCAAGGGCTTCATCACCGTCAACGACGAGGACGCCGCGGTGAACGGTCGCTCGTACTACACGGGGTTGCCCGCCGGCCGGTACTGCGACGTCATCCACGGCACGTACGCGGGCGGCACGTGCAGCGGACCAGTGATCACGGTGGACGGTAACGGCTGGTTCGCGGCCAACGTGCCCGCGCACGACGCCGTGGCCATCCACATCGGCGCACGAATCTGATTCGGTCGGGGCCTCCGGGCGGCGGATTTCGCCGAACCGGGGGCCCCGGCGCAATCGCCACCATAGAGTGATTTCGTGTCGTTTGACCGAAAGACTCCGTCCCGCCGTCGCGGCGTCTGGGTGACCGCCGCCATCGGCGTACCCGCGCTGCTGGTGACCGCGCTGCTGGTCGGCCAGGCCCTCACCCCCAGCTCGACGGCCCCCGACGACAGCAGCGTGGTGGTGGCCGACCCGACCCCGAGCAGTGTGGAGCAGAGCCCGGACGAGTCGGTCCCCCCGGCCGCGCCCGCCCCGGACGGGCTGCCGGTGGTCGACTACGACCCCGCACCCGGCGGGTTCCCCACCGATCCGGCCACCATGGACGTCACGCCGCTGACCGACGGCGCGCACCCGACCAGACGGATCGCCGCGTACGACGCCCCCGGTGGTCGTCCGCGCGCCTTTCTCGAACCGGCGATCCGCGGTGTGGAGCTGACCATGCCGATCGCCCAGCGGCGGGCCGGCTGGACCGCCGTCCTGCTGCCCTCGGCCAACCGGCGGCTCGCCTGGCTGCCACCCGGCGGCTTCGAGACGGTGCCGCTGCGCGACCAGATCGTCGTCGAACGCAAGGCGCACCGGCTCACCTGGTACCGGGCCGGCAAGGCGGTGCGTTCCTGGGAGGTCAGCCTCGGCCAGTCCGGCCAGGAGACTCCACTCGGGCGGACCTTCATCCTGGGCCGCACCCCACCGCCGGAGTCGGTCTACGGCGGGGTGGACATCTACGCCCTCGGTTCGGTGCCGGACGATCCGGAGTCGGTGCCGGACGGGCTGCGCGGCGCGCACATCGGCGTGCACACCTGGCACAACGACGACGAGCTGGGCGAGAACACCACGAACGGCTGCATCCGGCTGACCCGCTCCGGGCAGCGGGAGCTGCTCGCCGAGGTCCGCCCCGGCAGCAGCGTGGTGGTGGTCGACCAACTGGCCGCTCCGCCGCCGACCGCCTGAGCGCCGGCACAGCCGGTCACTCGCCGAGCAGCCAGCCGTTCCGCTCGGCGACCCGGATCGCGTCGGCCCGGTTGCGGGCACCGGTCTTGCCGATCGCCGCCGACAGGTGGTTGCGGACCGTCCCCTCGGACAGGTGCAGAGCCCGGGCCAGGTCGGCGACGGTGCCGCCGCCCCGAGCGGTCCGCAGCACCTCGGTCTCCCGCTCGGTCAGTGGGCTCGCGCCGGTGGCCAGGGTCTCCGCGGCCAGCGTCGGGTCGACCACCCGCAGGCCCGCGTGCACCCGACGGACCGCGTCGGCGAGCTGCCGGGCCGGGGTGTCCTTGACCACGAACCCGCTCGCACCGGCCTCCATCGCCCGACGCAGGTAGCCGGGTCGACCGAAGGTGGTCACCACCAGCACCCGGCAGGTCGGCAGCGCCACCCGCAACGCCGAGGTGGCGGCGATCCCGTCCAGGCCGGGCATCTCCACGTCCAGCAGGGCGACGTCCGGGGCGCTGCGTCGCGCCTCGGGCACCACCTCGTCGCCCCGACCGACCTCGGCGACCACTGTCAGGTCCTCCTCCAGCGAGAGCAGGGCGGCCAGCGCACCCCGGACCAGCGCCTGGTCGTCGGCGAGCAACAGCCGGATCGGCGTCGAACCGCCGCTCACCGGGCCTCCTCCGGGGTGTGCACCCGCAGCAGAAAACCGTCGCCCGTCGGCCGGCGACCGACGGTCACCACCGCGTCCAGCCGACGCGCCCGCTCCCGCAGGCCGACCAGCCCGTGCCCGCTCGCGTCGGGAGTGGACGGACCACGGCCGTCGTCACTGATCTCGACCCGATCCGGGTGCACCCGGATCACGCAGCACCGCGCCCCACTGTGCCGGACCACGTTGGTCACCCCTTCCCGTACCGCCCAGCCGAACAACCGGTCCCACTCCCGCGGCAGGTCCGGCACCTCGGTCGGCACGTCCGCCGCGATGCCCGCCGCGGCCAGCGCCGAGCGGGCGCCGGCCACCTCGGCGGCGAGACTGACCTCGCGGTACGCCCCGACCGTCTGCCGTACGTCGGCCAACGCGGCCCGAGCCAACGCCTCCACCTCGGCGATCTCGGCGGCGGCCCGCTCCCGGTCGACATCGAGCAGCCGCCCGGCCAACTCGGCCTTGATCGCCACCACGGTCAGCGAGTGCCCAAGAATGTCGTGCAGGTCGCGGGCGGTGCGGGCCCGCTCCTCGGCGACCGCGAGCCGACCGATCTCCTGCTGGGCGGCCCGCAGTTCGCTGTTGCGCTGGGCCAACTGGGACACCCCGAACATGGCGAACGAGGCGAGCAGCACCGCGAAGACGATGCCGTGCTCCGCCTCCCACCCCGGCACCAGCCACGACGCCAGCACGGGGGTCACCGCGCAGAGCGCCACGACGGCCAACGCCTCCCACTGCGGCAGCAGGAAGACCGCCGCCGCGGCCACGTAGACCAGAGTGGCCAGCCAGTCCCCGCCGGTGCCCGGGAGGCTGGCCAGACCCACAGCGAGCAGCAGCGCCAGCCCGGCCCGCGCCCGGCCCGCCGGGATCGGCCGCAGGGACTGGCGCAGCTTGCGGGCCCACTGGAACAGCAGCACGTAACCGACGCTGAAGGCGACCAGGGTCGACACACCGAGGATCCGCCGCCACAGCTCCGGTTGGTGCAGCGCGGTGGCGAGCGGCACGTTGAGGAAGAACAACCAGACGGCGGCCAGCAGCCAGCCGGTGTACCGCCAGTGGCGGCTCACCTGCCAGGGCTGCCCCGTCGAGAGGTCCATCGGGATCACGCTAACCGCCCGGCCGGTCAGACCCGCGCGGTGTCCCGGCGGAACAGCCGGGCCGCGCCGACGCCGAAGACCAGTGCCCAGACGACGAGGTTGACCACCGCCGCCATGCTCACCCCGTCGCCGGTGAGGGGGGCGCGAGCCAGCACACCCATGCCGTACACCGGGGTGAACGTCGCGACCTGCTGGAGCACGTCCGGCAGCACCTCGACCGGGACGAACAGCCCGCCGAACATGGCCAGCACCGCCAGCACCGGGCCGATGATCTGCATGACGTTCTCGGCCGGCGCCAGGTACCCGATGAACAGACCGAACGCGGCGAAGACCAGCGAGCCGACCCAGGCGGCGAGCCCGGACAGCAGCCAGACGTACGCCGGGACGCGAACGCCGGCCACGGCGCCCACCAGGAACTCGATGACGACCGCGAGCAGGCCCAGGCTCATCGCGGTGATCAGCTTGGTCGCCACGTACGCCGCCGGGCGCAGCGGGGTGAGCCGCAACTGTCGGCTCCAGCCCAGCGCCCGTTCGGTGGCCACCGCACCACCGACGCTGGTGGTCGCCACCATGGCCGCGTACACGGCCAGGCTGATCATGACGTACGCCGTCACCGGACGGCCGTTGTCCAGTGACTGCCCGCCCTGCGGCAGACCGAAGATGAGGAAGAAGACGCCCGGCATGATCAGCGTGAAGGCGAGGGTGCGGCGGTTGCGCAGCACCCGGCGCAGCTCGATACCCAGGGCACCCGGGGCGAACCCGCCCAGTGCGGGCAGCCGACGGTCCGGCGTCGTGACAGCGGCGCGCGTGGAGGTGGAGGTGGTCATCTCAGGCTCCGGTCTGCGTGGTGGTCAGGGCGAGGAAGGCGTCCTCGAGGTTGCGGGAGGTGATCTCGACATCCCGGGCCGCGGTCCGGGTCAGCAGGTGTCGGGCGACAGCGTCCGAGTCGCCGGTCCGCACCAGCACGCTGTCGCCGCGCACCTCCACGGCGTCCACGCCGGGCAGTGCGGCGAGCGCGGCCTGGTCCGCGCCGGGCAGGGTGGCCCGCACGGTACGACCGGCGGCCAGGTTCTTGATCTCGGCGGTGGTGCCGTCGGCGACGATGCGCCCCTGCCGGACCAGCACGATCCGGTCGGCGTACGCGTCCGCCTCGTCCAGGTAGTGGGTGGCGAAGATGACGGTCCGTCCACGTCGGGCGTCGCGGCGCAGGGCCTGCCAGAAGTCCCGCCGGCCCTCGACGTCCATGCCGGTGGTCGGCTCGTCGAGCACCATCAGGTCCGGGTCGGGCAGCAGGGCCAACGCGAAGCGCAGTCGCTGCTGCTGACCACCCGAGCAGCGCCCGACCACCCGGTCGGCGATGTCGGTGATACCGGCCCGCTCCAACACCTCCGCCGCCGGGCGGGTGTGCCGGTAGAAGTGGGCGGTCATCCGCACCGTCTCGCCCACCGTGAGGTCCTTGAGCAGCCCGCCGGTCTGCAGGACGGCGGCGACCCGCCCCCGGGCCACCGCGTCGTCCGGGGTGCCGCCGAGGACGCGGACGGTGCCGGCGTCCGGGCGGGACAGCCCGAGCAGCATGTCGATGGTGGTGGTCTTGCCCGCCCCGTTCGGGCCGAGGAACGCCACCACCTCGCCGGGCTGCACCCGCAGGCTCAACCCGTCGACAGCGGTGACCGCGCCGAAGCTCTTGCTGAGGCCGTCCAACTCGACAGCCGGATGCGTACTGGTCATGGCACTGATACTCCGGCGGGGCGTACCCCGGTGCCCGGAGCGGTCGTCACCTCCCGGCCGTGACATTTGTCAGGGGCCGGACGCCACGGAGAGTGACCTCCGTGCGAGCAAACACCGCGACGAGCGTGATGCCCCTGAGTCATCACGATGCCCCTGTGTCATCACGCTCACTGCCACGTCCGCCTCCCGAACGCGACCCGCCGAGGCGAGCAACCGGCGGAGGAATTCCCGGCACGGCAGCGGGTAACCGCTGCCCCGGATGCCGCGACACCGGGGGGACGAGATGGGTGCCACGCCGCAGGGCCAGGTCGACACGGTCGTGCTGATCCACGGGCTCTGGATGACGCCGCGCAGCTGGGAGGGGTGGGCGCAGCGGTACACCGAGCGTGGCATGCAGGTCATCGCCCCCGCCTGGCCCGGCATGGACCGGTCGGTGGAGCAGTTGCGGGACGATCCCAGCCCGATCGCCGAGCAGAGCATCGCCACGATCGTCGCGCACTACGACAAGATCATCCGGGCGCTGCCGCGACCACCGATCATCATGGGGCACTCGTTCGGCGGCCTGTTCACCCAGATCCTCGTCGACCGGGGCCTCGGCGCCGCGGCGGTCGGCGTGCACCCCGCGCAGGTGAAGGGCGTGCTCAAGGTGCCGCTGAGTCAGCTGCGCTCGGGCTTCCCGATCCTGCGCAGCCCCGCCAACCGGAACAAGGCCGTCCCGTTCACCCCGGACGACTTCGCCTACACCTTCGGCAACGCCATGAGCCGGGAGGACTCCGACCGGGCCTGGCAACGCTACGCCGTCCCCGGTGCCGGGCGGGTTTACTTCGAGGGCGCGTTCGCCAACCTCGACCCGCGCTCGCCAGCCCGGGTCGACGTCGGGCGTAACGACCGGGCGCCGCTGCTGCTGATGGCCGGCGAGGTCGACCACGTGGTGCCGGCGTCGGTGGTCCGCGCCAACGCGGGGCTCTACCAGAAGTCGCGGGCGCTCACCGCGTACGAGCAGTTCGCCGGCCGCTCGCACTTCACCGTCGGGCAGGACGGCTGGGAGAAGATCGCCGACTACGCGCTGGACTGGGCGCTGCGGGCGGCGGCCCTGCCCCGGGAGGCCACCATCGCCAGCGAAGCCCCCCGCCGCTGACCGATCAGGCAAAGTGCCCTCGCATGCCCACGGCCTGGCGGGGTACCCCGCTCGGATGAGGGCCAGTTTCCGGCTTGGCCGGGTCGCGGGAGTGCCGGTCGGCGTCAACTGGAGCGTGCTGGTCATCTTCGCGCTGATCGCGTGGGGGTTGGCCGCGAACCAGTTCCCCCGCTCGTACCCCGATCACTCGCCGGTGGCGTACACACTGGCCGGGCTGGCCGCGGCGGTGGTCTTCTTCGTCGGCCTGCTCGCCCACGAGGTGTCGCACGCGGTGGTGGCCAAGCGCAACGGGCTGACTGTCGACGGCATCACGCTGTGGCTGTTCGGCGGCGTCGCCGAGTTGCGGGGCGAACCGCGTGACCCGGGCGCGGAGTTACGGATCGCGGGCGTCGGCCCGCTGGTCAGTCTGCTGATCGGGGCGTTCTTCGGTGCCATCGCGGCGGTGCTCGCACTGGCCGGGCAGACCGGGCTGCTGTTCGGGGCGGTGGCCTGGCTGGCGGGAATCAACGTGCTGCTGGCCATCTTCAACGTGCTGCCGGCCGCGCCACTGGACGGTGGACGGTTGCTGCGCGCGGCGGTCTGGAAGGCCACCGGTGACCGAACCCGGGCGTCGGTGGTCGCCGCCCGGGCCGGCTGGGTGCTGGGGGTGCTGCTGATCGGCCTGGGGCTGTGGCAGTTCCTGGCCGGGTTCGGTTTCGGCGGGCTGTGGCTGGCGCTGATCGGCTGGTTCCTGATCGGCGCGGCCGGGATGGAGGAACGGCAGGCCCGCACCGGCACCGCGCTGCGCGGGATCCGGGTAGGCGATGTGATGACCCCGCAGCCGCAGACCGCCTCGGCGGAGATGACTGTCGCGGACTTCGTCGACCACTACCTGTTCGCGTACCGGCATTCGGCGCTGCCGCTGACCGAGGACGGCCGGCCGACCGGCCTGGTCACCGTCGACCGGGTGCGGGGCGTACCGCCGGAGCGGCGGGCGTCGACCACGCTGGCCGAGGTGGCCTGCCGCGCCGACCAGTTGGTGCTGGCGAAGCCCGGTGAACAGCTCAACGATCTGCTCCCCCGCCTCACCGAGTGCGCCGACGGCCGCGCCCTGGTGGTGACCGAAGACGGCCACCTGACAGGGATCATCTCCCCCAGCGACATCAGCCGAGCCGTCCAACGCAGCACCCTCGCCAGCTCTCGGTGATCATGAGGTTAGCGGGCACGACACGCCGACATCGGTATCGCTAACCCCATGATCAACCGAGGTCAGCGGGGGAAGTAGTGGGCCAGGGCCTCGGTGTGGAACTTGGCCTTGGGGTCCAGGTCGGTCAGGAGGGTGGCGAAATCGGGGTGGCGTGGGTAGCGGGCGGCCAGCTCGGCCGGATCGGTGACGAAGACCTTGCCCCAGTGCGGGCGGGGCGCGAAGGGCGCCAGGCGCTCCTCCACGGCGGCCACCACCGGCAGCACCGCCCTGGTGTCGTCGACCCAGGTGAAGTGCAGCACGAAGCTGTCCCGCCGGTAGTTCGGGCTGAGCCACAGCTCGTCGGCCGCCACGGTGCGCAGCTCGGACACCAGCAGCACCGGGGCGATCAGCTCCGCCACGTCGTCCAGCGCGGCGAGCGCGTCAGCCGCCACCGCCCGTGCGACGTGGTACTCGGACTGCAGTTCGTCGCCGCTGCTGGGGGTGAAGCCGAGCTTGAAGTGCGGCAGCCGCTCCTGCCACGGGCCCGCCTCGCCGAGCTGCGGGGTGCAGTTCTCCGGCGGCATCCCGAGCACCGGGTGCCGGGGCTGGTCGGCCGCTGTGGTGCCGAGCCAGTCCGCCGGGGGTGGCGGCTGGTCCGCCAGCTGTTTGCGCCACACCTCGCGCAGTCGGGGCGTACGGAAGTCGGTGAAGACACTCACGCTGTACGCCGAGCCGAGCGCCTCGTCGAGTGCCGCCCGGTCGAGGTCGAGGCGTACGTACTGGCGCAGCGCGAAGGTTGGCACCACGTCCAGCGTGACCCGGGTGACCAGACCGAGCGCGCCGAGCCCGACCACCATGCCGGCGAACCTGTCGGTCTCGCGGTCGACCCGCAGCAGGTCGCCGTCGGCGGTGACCAGCTCCAGACCGGCGACGGCGCTGGCCAGGTTGCCATGGCTCTGACCGGACCCGTGGGTGGCGGTGGCCACCGCGCCGGCCACCGAGATGTGCGGCAGCGAGGCGAGGTTCGCCAGCGCGTACCCCTGGGTGTGCAGCTGTCGGGCGAGGTCGCCGTAGCGCATCGCGGCGCTCACGGTGACCTGCCCACGCTCGTGGTCCACCTCGACGACCGGGGGCAGCCCGGCGAGGCTGACGAGGTCGCCGTCGGTGTCGCCGAGGCTGTTGAAGGAGTGCCCGCTGCCCACCGCCCGGATCCGGCTGCTGCCGGCGACGAGCCGGCGCAGGTCGTCGACGGAGGTGGGCCGGTGGAACGCCTTCGCGGCGTACCGTACGTTGCCGGCCCAGTTGCGGCGCGGAACGTCGGTGCTCGACGCGGCGTGCGGTGCCTGCGCGGTCATGTGGCGGTCTCCCGATCGGTGCTCTGCTGGTCGGCCAACGCGGCGACGAGGGCGTCCAGAACGGTATCCGTCTGGAACGTGTGGTAGCCACGCTGGGCGATCGGCAGGCCGGCCGCGCTGGCGCGTTCGATCTCACCCCGGGCCGCCTGTCGGGTCGCCGCGTCCCCGGACATCAGGGCGTCCTGGCCGCGTCGGATCAACCGGTCGACCCGGTCCATGCGGTACCCGCGCAGGCCGACCGGGAGATCCGGGGTGTCGAAGGCGGCGCGTCGCAGCGCGAGCAGGTCGACGAAACGACCTCCGGCATAGCGGGTGAGCGCGGCGGACACCTGGTCGGGCTGCTCCCGGACCTGGTCGAGAACGAGCAGTTCGATGGCGGGTCGGCCGTCGATCGGGTGACGGGCGGTCACCGGCTCAAGCGGCACTCCCGGCGCGGGAACCAGCAGCAGTCGCGGCGGTTCGGGACGACCGTCGCGTCGGGGCGGCTCGTCGAGGACCAGCACGCCGACGTCGGCCCACCGGATGTCCCGGCGCAGGCCGGGCCGTCGGATGGTGAGCCCGTCCGCGTGGATCCCGAAACGGAACGGGCGCAACGCGCTGACCAGCGCCACCGCGCCGAGCGCGATCGCCCCCACCGCGATGATCGTCCGTAGCAGGGCGCCGTCGCTGGGATAGACCAACAAGAGCACCCCGCCGAGTACGCAGACCAGGGCGAGCACCCGGGCGCCCCGACTCCGGCGCAGTTCCACGCTCGGACCCCCGTTCATGACCGTGGCGTCGGTCCCCGCATCTTCCGCCAAACCGGGCACCGGGGACACCGGACGATCGGGCACGGTTGTTCTCGTCATCGTCGGGGAACCCTACGCCCATGAGCAGCTACCGTGATCCGGCCGCCCGAGGTGACGTCTACCCCTCCGAGGAGGAGCTTGACCCGACCGGTACCGGGGTCGAGCAGGCCAGCGCACCGCCGGCCGACGGGTTGCCGAGTCACCCGTCCCCCACACCCGGTCCCCGACCCACGCCGGCGCCCGCGCCCGCCCCGACACCGGTGCCGACGCCCGGTCCGCCACCGCGGGCCCCCGGCGCCCAGACGATCGTGACCCGTCACCTGGACGGCTCGGTGGAGGTGGTCACCGACCTCGACGGTGACGGCGTGGCCGACGTCGTCCAGATCGACGTGGACGGTGACGGTGTCCCGGACATCACCTACGTCGACAGTGATCGTGACGGGCGGCTGGACACCGTGCTGGGCGACCCGGACGCGGTCGGGAGCGGCGCCCACCGGGCCTGACCGGCGGCGTCGCTCCCCACCATCCGCCCGGCTCAGAGCTTCGCCATCACCTCGCTGGCGACCAGCTCCAGGTGCTCCAGGTCGCTGAGGTCCAACACCTGGAGGTAGAGCCGCTCACTGCCGATCTCCGCGTACCGGCCGATGGTGTCGAGCACCTCGGCGGGAGTCCCGGCCAGACCGTTGGCCCGCAGCTCGTCCGGTTCGCGGCCGATGGCGGCGGCGCGGCGGGCCACCTCGGCGTCGTCGCGCCCACAGCAGAGCACCAGCGCGTTGGACCAGACCATGTCGGCCGGGTCCCGGCCGATCTCGGCGCAGGCCGCGCGGACCCGGTCGAACTGCGCCGCCGTGTCCGGCACCGAGGCGAACGGCAGGTTGAACTCGTCGGCGTAGCGGGCGGCCAGCCGAGGGGTGCGCTTCGGACCCGTCCCGCCGAGCAGGATCGGTGGGCGCGGCTGCTGCACCGGCTTGGGCAGGGCGGGCGAGTCGCGGACCGTGTAGTACCGGCCGTCATGGTCGAACCGCTCCCCCGCCGGGGTGGACCACAGCCCGGTGATGACGGCGAGCTGCTCCTCCAGCCGGTCGAACCGCTCGGCGAGCGGCGGGAACGGCATGCCGTACGCGCTGTGTTCCTCGGCGTACCAGCCGGTGCCGATGCCCAGCTCCACCCGGCCGCCGCTCATCTGGTCGACCTGCGCCACGGTGATCGCCAGCGGGCCGGGCAGCCGGAAGGTGGCAGCGGTCATCAACGTGCCGAGCCGGATGCGGCTGGTCTCCCGGGCCAGGCCGGCGAGCGTGGTCCACGCGTCGGTGGGGCCGGGTTCGCCGCTCACGTCACCCATCATCAGGTAGTGGTCGGAGCGGAAGAACGCGCCGTAGCCAGCGTCCTCGGCGCACCGGGCGACGGCGAGCAACTGGTCGTAGGTGGCGCCCTGCTGGGGCTCGGTGAAGATCCGAAGTTCCATGATCCGAGCATAGGGTTCCCCGGTCGGCCCGGCCGGCGCTATGCCGACCGGACCTCCGGCGTCAGCTCAGACGTACGGCCGTTTGGCGTACGCCTCGCGGAGCGCCGCCAACCCGGGCGCCTTCGGCGTCAGGGTGCCCCAACCGGAGTTGAAGTAGTTGGTCCGCACGATCCGTGGTCCACGCTCGGCGTTGAGCTGGGCGATCGCCGCCGGCACGGTGGCGATCCAGGCGGCCTGGTTCGGGATCTCGGCCACCCGCACCCCCCACTCGGCAATGATCACCGGTCGGGACAGCGCCACCGGGCCGAGATCGGCCACCGCCCAGTCCTTGGTGCGACGGAACCGGGCCAGCGCGGTGTGGCTGGCGTTGGTGGCGTACGCGTTCCACTGCAGATAGTCGAGGCGGGACATCAGCGACTCCGGGTGGGTGCGCTGGAAGCATGCCCTGTCGAAACCGCCGAGCCCCACCGAGAAGGTCGTGCCGGCCGGCAGCGTCCGCGCCTTGAACCACGTGAGGATGTAGTTCATCGCCTGCACCGCCCGCGCGTCCGACTCGGCCCAGCTGTACGCCTTGCCGTCCTCGGTGGTGCCGAACTCGTGGTCGGTGTCCAGTTCCGAGGCGAGCTGGATGTTCACCCCGAAGCCGAGCGTGCGGTACTGCGACAGCGCGCGGGCCAGCAACCCGTCGCACTGCCCCTTGATCACCTGCCCGTACCCGTACGCCCTCGGCCAGGTCGTGCCGGGTCGCTGCTGGATGGTCATCGTCGGTGCCGGCACGGTGTAGCTGGTGCCGTCCACCGAGAAGCTCTGCGTTCCGTAGTTCGGGGCGCCGTAGTGTTTCAACTCCAGGACCATGTTCATCTGCACACCGGCCTTGCCCAGGTTGACCAGCCAGGGCCGGTTGTAGCCGGGGAAGATGTAGCCGTCCGCGAGGCTGCGGTACTGGGTGAGTGACCGGAAGTTGCCGCCGGCCATATCGGCGGTCGGATCGGCGCCGCCGGAGAGGTAGTAGCCGCCGAGCACGGGTTGGCCCAGGCTGTAGTCGGCGGCGGCCGTCGCGGTGTTGCCGGCGGCGTCACGGACCTGGACGGTGACCCGGGGCATCACGCCACCGACCGATACACGGCCACGGAGCCGTTGTCGGAAACCCGGGTCCAGGTACGCCCGGAGTTGTCGGAGACGGTCACGGTGAGCGGGTCGATGACCGCCGTGACCTTGACCGGCGCGCTGCTGTTGCCCTGCGCGTCGGTGACCACGATGGTGACGGTCAGCGGTTTGGTGTCGGCGTCCGAGTAGGTCACGGTCAGCAGCATCTGGTCACCCGGCGCGAAGACGGATGCGTTCAAGGCTGCGGTCGCGGTGGGAGCGGCCATGTCGGGCCCTTTCTGGCTCGGTCGCCAGGGCTCGGCGCGCGGTCGAGCGACGCCGGACCCCGGCGGGGTCCACGGTGCGAAAGGCCGGCGGGGCACGGGGGCGGCGGCACGGCCGGCGGACGGCGTTGCCTGACAGCCGACGGTGCTGACGTCCTTGTCCCGGTGGGCGGAGGCACCGCTGCGGGCGCCCGCAGGGTGTCGGTGGCAGCCTCGGCCTGTCGTACGCGCGATCGGAGCGGCAGCTGTGCCGTGACCGTCGCGGCTTCGAGGCCGGGCTGGGTGAGGGCGGCACCGGTACGGACGATCTTGTCCGAACCGGGCCGGAGGATCGGGATGTGGCCCGCCACCCGTCTACCTCCACCTGCCCCAAGAGTGCTCTACCAGGGGCTTTACCGTCTTGTCCGAATTGCGACAAGGCTCCGGTGGGGCTCGGCGCGACGGTTACTCGGGCGGCGTGCCGCGTACGGCCCTTCAGTCACGTTTCGAAATGCCAGATATCGTCTACTTCGTCCTTGTGCATGGAAGAGTGAGCACCATGACGACGAATCATCCGGCATCTGCGGCGACAGACCCGGGGTACGCCGCCGCGCTGGACACGGCTGAGCGTCTGCTGGGCTTCCGCTTGGAGCGCTTTCTTGGCGCCACCCCTGGTGAGCCAGCCAACGGCGCAGACTTCAAACGGATCGCGACGATGCACGCCTTCGGCGACGTCTGGCCGCGCACCGAGCACCTGGATATACGGACGCGGGCACTGGTGTCCGTCACCATCGCGGCGACGCTCGGTGTCCTGGAGCCCCTCCGTGGTCAGCTGCGCATCGCGCTCAACGCCGGCGCCACGAAGGAAGAGATCGCCGAAGTCTTTCTTCAGGTCGCGGCCTACGCTGGCGTAGCACGCGCGTTCGACGGCTACCAGGTCGCCGCCCAGGTCTTCGCCGAGAACCCCGAGCCCTCAGGCCCTGGTAAGTAAGGTCCCCCGCAGGACCTGATCACCCACCGCCGGGACCGTTACGCGGAAAGGCTCGTTGGGCGGCTGAACGACGAGGTGAGCGAGCCCACGCCGTGCGGGGACGGACCCCAGCGACCCATCCGTGCAGACGCTCAGTGTCTGCCCGTCAGCTTCGCCCGACGCCGCGCAACAGCGCGTCGACGACCAGGTCGGCGGCGGGTGCGGCGGCCAGGTCGGGAAAGTTTTCCGCGGTGGCGTTCACAAGTTGGTCCAGCAGCGTCCTGACCCAGCCCGGTGGCAGGTCGGCGCGGAGTAGCCCCTCGTCGGTGGCGCGCTGGATGAACCGGTCGAGCCGCTCGCCGAGTTGCTTGCTCCGGGCCGCGGCCTCGACGTCCATGTTCATCATTGGCTTGAGGACCTGGATCGACCACCGCCGGATGACCGGGATGATGCCCTCCACATAGCGGTGCAGGGCCACCGCGACCGGTGCCTCCGTCAGCCGGGCGTCGTCGAGCGCGCGCTCGGAGGCGTCGAGCTTGGCCTGGTAGACCCCGGCGAGCAGGGCCTCCCGGGTGGCGAATCGGCGGTAGACGGTGCGCCGGTCGACGCCGGCCGTGGCAGCGATCGTGGCGATGCTCGTGGCCGGATCCTGCGCGAGCAGCCGAGCACCCACGTGGAGGACCGTGTCGAGGTTACGGGCTGCGTCGGCTCTCATAGTGCCGTCAACTCTACCCCTGTGTGGCAGGTCACGCGGCTAGTTGCACACGTCGATGGCGAAACCAGAGGTAAGTGCTACGGTTCTGTGACAGCTAGACGTACGACGCGCCACATCGTTGTGCCCCTGATGATCGCGGCGCGGAACGCGTACGCGGCGGGGGCGGCAGTCCGGACGCCGATTACGAACCGGAACAAAACCTGCAATAAGGGAGTAGTCACTGTGATCGTTCACGACAAGCTCTACGTTGGTGGCCAGTGGGTAGCGCCCGCCGAGGGCGGCCTGCTCGACGTCCACTCGCCACACGACAAGTCGCTGGTGGGGCGGGCCGCCGAGGCCTCACCGGCCGACGTCGACCGAGCGGTCGCCGCCGCGCGGAAGGCCTTCGACGACGGGCCGTGGCCCCGGATGACGCCGCGGGAACGCCAGGCGGTTATCGCTCGATTCAACGAACTACACGCGGCGCGGGCCGACGAACTGGCCGCATTGATCACTTCGGAGAACGGCTCCGCGTCGTGGTTCACCCGGTGG
The DNA here is from genome assembly GCF_018070385.1 of Micromonospora sp. C97. NCBI lineage: Bacteria > Bacillati > Actinomycetota > Actinomycetes > Micromonosporales > Micromonosporaceae > Micromonospora > Micromonospora sp. C97. The sequence goes on along the minus strand of NZ_JAGPXU010000006.1, from coordinate 108,710 downwards.
ACGCTGCACGCACTGGCGGAGCAGACCGGCGCCTACCTGAGGGCCGCCGAGGCCTTCGGGTGGGAGGAACGGGCAACCGAATCCGGCCCGCTGATCCGACGCGAGCCGGTCGGTGTGGTCGCCGCGGTCATCCCGTGGAACGCCCCGCACCAGTCGGCACTGGTGAAGATGATTCCGGCGCTGCTGGCGGGCTGCACGGTCATCCTGAAGGCGTCGCCCGAGACCGCGCTGGACGCGCTGGTGCTGGGCGAGATCTTCGAGCAGGCTGGGCTGCCGGAGGGCGTGGTCAGCATCCTGCCGGCGGGCCGGGAGACGAGCGCGTATCTCGTCGCGCACCCCGACGTGGACAAGGTCGCCTTCACCGGATCGACCGCCGCCGGGCGCACGATCGCGTCCGTGGCGGGCCAGCAGCTCAAGCGGGTGAGCCTGGAGCTGGGCGGCAAGTCCGCGACGGTCATCCTGCCGGACGCGGACCTCTCGGCCGTGGTCGAGGGACTCAAGTTCCTGTCGTTCGGCAACAACGGCGAATCCTGCGTCGCGCACACCCGCATCCTGGCCCCGCGCAGCCGCTACGAGGAGGTCGTCGAGGCCGTGAAGACCATGACGGAGAGCCTCGTCGTGGGAGACCCCGCCGACCCGGGTACGTGGATCGGCCCGATGGTCCGCGCCGACCAGCAGCAGCGGGTCCGGAGCTACATCGAACTCGGCATCTCCGAGGGGGCGCGTCTCGTCACCGGCGGTCCCGAGGTGCCGGAGGGGCTCGAGGGCGGTTACTACGTACGGCCGACGGTCTTCGCCGACGTCGACAACGGCATGCGCATCGCCCAGGAGGAGATCTTCGGACCGGTCCTCGTCGTCATCGCGTACGAGGACGAGGACGACGCGGTACGCATCGCCAACGACTCCCCGTACGGGCTCGGCGGTGGGGTGTGGACGGCCGACGTCGAGCGTGGCCTGGCGCTCGCCCGCCGGATCCGTACCGGCTTCTTCACCGTCAACGGCGCCGACCCGGGCTTCGACGCGCCCTTCGGCGGCTACAAGGGCAGCGGTATCGGCCGCGAGTTCGGAGCCGTCGGCCTGGCCCAGTACGTGGAGCACAAGACCATCGCGGTCTGAGCAGGACCGCTGTCTGCTCCCGACCACCGAGAACTGGAGTCTTTTCGTGGCTCGGACCACCACCCGTACCCCCTACCGGATCACATTCGCCGTCCTCGCGGCCGGCGCCGGTTTCTTCGCGATGCTGCAGTCGCTCGTCAGCCCGGTGCTGTCGACGATCCAGCACGACCTGCACACCTCGCAGAACACCGTGACCTGGGTGCTGACGGCGTACCTGCTCTCCGCGTCGGTCTTCACGCCGATCCTCGGACGGATCGGTGACATGGTCGGCAAGGAGCGGATGTTCGTCGTCTCCCTGGTCGCGCTCATCGCCGGCTGCCTGCTGGCCGTCATCGCACCGAACATCGGCGTGCTCATCGTGGCCAGGATCGTGCAGGGTGTCGGTGGTGCCGTCTTCCCGCTGTCGTTCGGGATCATCCGGGACGAGTTCCCGGCGGCCCGGAGCACGGCGGCGATCGGGGCGATGTCGGCCCTGCTCGCCGCCGGCGGGGGACTGGGCACCGTGCTCGCCGGGCCGATCGTCGGCGCCTTCGGCTATCGGGGGCTTTTCTGGATCCCCATGGTCGTGCTGATCGCGACGGCCGTGGCGGCGCACTTCCTCATACCGGAGTCGCCCGTACGGACGCCGGGCCGGATCAACTGGCTCGCCACCGTACTGCTGTCCGGGTGGCTCGTCGCGCTGATGCTGGCGGTCAGCAAGGCCCCGGCGTGGGGTTGGACCTCGGGTAGGGTGCTCGGTCTCCTGCTCGTCGCGGTGCTCGTCCTCGCCTCCTGGGTGATCACCGAGACCCGTTCGACCAACCCGCTCATCGACATGCGGGTGATGCGCCTGCCGACGGTGTGGACCACCAACCTGGTCGCGCTGCTCTTCGGCGCGGGCATGTTCGCCATCCTCGCGTTCCTGCCGCAGTTCGTGCAGACCCCGACGGTCGCGGGCTATGGGTTCGGGGCCAGCGTCACCGAGGCGGGGCTGTTGCTGGTGCCGATGCTCGTCGCCATGTTCCTGACCGGCATCGTCAGCGGCCGGATGGAGCGGATTCTCAGCGGTAAGGCACAACTCGCCGCGGGCTCCGCCTTCAGCGTGGTCTCGTGCGCCCTGCTCGCCGTGGCCCACGACGCACGCTGGCAGATCGTGGTCGCCTCGTCCGTGTTCGGGGTCGGCATCGGCCTGGCGTACGCGTCCATGACGAACCTGATCGTGCAGAACGTCTCGGCCGCGCAGACCGGTGTGGCGGCGGGGATGAACGCGAACATCCGGACCATCGGTGGATCGATCGGGGCGGCCGTGATGAGCAGCATCGTCACCGGCCACCTGCGTCCGGACGGTCTGCCGTACGAGTCCGGGTTCACCCACGGGTTCGAGATGCTGACCGTCACCTCGCTCGCGGCAGTGGTGGCGGCGCTTGTCGTGCCCGCCGTCCGCCGAGCGTCCCGCACGGGCGAGAGCGGTGTGGCACCGGCCCCGCTGGTCGCGCGGCGCCCGTAGGCGAGGGCGCGTCCGACCAGCGGGCGGCGGACACAGCGACCAGGCGGCTCCACCGACCCACGTACGCCTCGTACGTGTCACCGTTCGCCCACACCGGCTGCACCATCCCGGACCGATACGACAGGCCAGGGGCCGTCGGTGCTGGCGTTCAGTCGAGATGGTCGGCGGGGCGGTCTGGAGCAGCCAGACCAGCGGCGGGACCAACGGCGCCGCCCACCGCACCCGTTGGCTCAGCGACGCCGCAGCGCCGGGTCGAGCAGGGCGGGCGGGGTGTCGAACTTCTCGCCTGCGGCGAGGTCGACCCCGGGTGCGACGATCGCGTCGATCGCGTCGAGCACGTCGGCCGGGAGCACGGTGTCCGCGGCGGCGAGTTGGGCGTGCAGGTGGTCGATGGTGCGGGGGCCGATGATCGCGCTGGTCACGGCCGGGTGCGCGGTGACGAACCCGAGTGCGAGCTGGATCAGGGTGAGCCCCGCCTCGTCGGCGACGGTGGCCAGCTGCTCGACAGCGTGGAGCCGGGCCTGGTTGGCCGGGATGCTGAGGTCGAAGCGGGCGGGCAGGATCGCCGAGCGGCTGGTGGTGATCTCCCGGCCGGCGCGGATCGCGCCGGAGAGCCAGCCCGAGGCGAGCGGGCTCCAGGCGAGCACGCCGAGCCCGTACTGCTCGGTCACGGGCAGGACGTGGGCCTCGATCCCCCGTTGCAGGATCGAGTAGCTGGGCTGCTCCGTGACGTACCGGCCCAGGTGGTGCTCCCTTGCAGCCCATTCGGCCTGCACGATGCGGTACGCGGGGAAGGTCGAGGAGCCGAAGTAGCGGATCTTTCCCGCCCGTTGCAGGTCGGTCAGCGCCGACAGGGTTTCCTCGTCGCTGGTGGTCGGGTCCCACCGGTGGATCTGGTAGAGGTCGACGTGGTCGACGCCGAGGCGGCGCAGGCTGTTGTCCAACTCGGTGACGAGCCAGCGGCGCGAGCTGCCCCGCTGATTGCGCTCGTCGCCCATCGGCATGCCGGCCTTCGTGGCCAGCACGATGTCGTCGCGACGGCCGGCGATGGCTTTGCCGACCAGTTCCTCCGACTCCCCCTGGCTGTACATGTCGGCGGTGTCGATCAGGTTGATCCCGGCCTCCAACGCGGCGTCGACGATCGCCGTCGCCTCGCCCTGGGTGGTGTGCCCCAGTTTGCCGAAGTTCATTGCGCCGAGCACGAGGGTGCTGACCTGGACGCCGGTGCGCCCGAGGGTGCGGTACTGCATGACTGTTCCTCCACGGAAGGGTGAGGTGACACTGGCCCACCGGCTCTGACATCCTGAGCAAGTGGAACCACGTTCCGCTACGAACGATACGGAACGCTGTTCCGTTTGACAAGTGACGGAGGCGACGGCGGGGTGGCCGGCGAGGGCGCCGGGCCGCGACAACTTATTGATCATGGCGGACTGGGAGCTTCGGCCGGCTTCGGCGACGGACGTCGAGGCGGTGGCCGAGTTGCGGGCGGTGGTGCTGCGGGCCGACCTGGAGCGGCTGGGGCGGTACGACGACCAGCGGGTGCGGCAGCGCCTGCGGGACGGCTTCGCGCCGGCGTACACCTGGGTTGTCGAGGTGGACGGCGCGTTCGCCGGCTGCGTGGCGCTGCGACCGGACGGGGACGCCCACTGGCTGGATCACTTCTACCTGGCTCCGCGGCTACAGGGCGGCGGCATCGGCACGGCCGTGCTGCGCGAGTTGCTGGAGCGCTGCGATCGCGACGGCACCCCGGTTCGCCTGAACGTGCTGCGGGGCAGCCCGGCCCGACGGCTGTACGAGCGGCACGGTTTCACCGTCGACGCCGAGGATCCGGTGGACGTCTTCCTGGTCCGCGCGCCCAGGATGATCAGCGACGAGGGCTTGTCAATGTAATGTTGACAGATGACGTCGGAGCTGGATCGGCTCGCGGAGGTGCGCGCCGCCCGCGCTCGCCTGGACGAGCAGGAGCTGGAGATCATCGATCGGGCGCGCCACGACGGTGCGACCTGGGCGCAGATCGCGACAGCCCTCGGCCTCGGCAGTCGACAGGCCGCCGAGCAGCGGCGACAGCGGCTGGTGGCGGCGCGGTGGTCGCGGCGGCAGCAGCTAGACCTCCGGCTGCCTCCGCAGGTCGCGGCACTGCGGACGGCGGTCGCCGACCTTGCCCGGTGGATCGGCGCCGATCAGCGGTGGGACAACCGTTTTCGCCGCGCGGCTCTGGTCCGGAGCACTGTGGAGACCGCGTTGGATGCCGCCCCGGGCTCGCTGTACGCGCTGGCAGTGCACCTCGCCACCGACCTCACCGAAGCGGGCGAGCGACTGCCCGCGCCCGCCCGAACCGCGGCAACCACGATCAATGCCGCCTTGTCAACGGAGCGTTGACAGGATCGAGCAGCATTGCGCGCACTCAGCTCACGCTTGAGGATGTGAGTCACCTCGACTCAACTCGGAGCGCTCATGCGTCGCAACGCGAGCCTGTTCGTGGCGATCTCCCTGCTGTCCGGCTTCGGCAGCAGCGCGATGTCACTGGTCAACGGCATCTGGATCCTGGACCTCACCGGCTCCACCGGCCTCGCCGCCCTCGCCGGGCTCTGCGTGTACGCCCCGGTGCTCGCCGGGCCCTGGCTGGGCGGCCTGCTCGACCGGGTGCCCCGGCGACCGCTGGTCATCGCCGTCAACCTCCTGTTGGCAGCCGCCCTGCTGACCCTGCTCACGGTGCGGGGGCCCGGGCAGACCTGGCTCATCTTCACCGTCTCGTGCGCGTACGGCGTCAGCTACGTGCTGATCGACGCCGGCGAGACGGCGCTGCTGCCGTCGGCGCTCGCACCCACTGAACTCGGCGACGTCAACGGGTGGCGCTCCAGCGCGCAGGAGGGCATGAAGCTCGTCGCTCCCCTCGCCGGGGCCGGCCTCTACGCGTGGCGGGGCGGTCCCGCCGTCGCCGTGCTCAGCGCCGCGATGCCGATCCTGGTCGCCGTCCTGTACGCGGTGCTCCGGCTGCGCTGGACGCCCGCCGACCAGCGGATCGAACCCGGCGGCGGCCCGCGTACCGGATTGGTGGCCCTGTTCGGAGAGCGGGCGACACGTCTGCCGGTCGTGCTCGCCGCGGTGTCCATCGCCATGTCCGGCTTCACGACGGCGGGGATCTACGCGATCGTCGTGACCGAGCTGCGGCTGCCGACGACGTTCCTCGGTGTGCTGGCCAGCGCGCAGGGGGCCGGTTCGATTCTCGGTGGCCTGATCGTCGGCCGGCTCATCGCGGCCCGGGGTGCCGTTGCCGTCGGTGTCGCCGGCACGGCGCTGTTCGCGCTCGGCTGCCTGGCACGTTGCCTGCCGTGGTGGCCGGCGACCGTCCTCGGGGCGGTGGTGGCCGGCGTGGGCCTGCCCGCGACCCTGGTCGCGGCCGTCACCGCCGTGCAGACCCACACGCCGGCGGCGCTGCTGGGACGGGTCGCCGCGACGGCCAACACCGCGATGTTCGGACCGCTCGTCGCGGCGATCCCCCTCGGCTCCGCTGCCGTGCACCTGGGCGCCCGCCCGCCGCTCATCGTCGCCACGGCGATCTGCCTGACAGCAGCGGTGGCCGCCACGGTCACCCGTCGGTCGACGGCGCGCGGCCAGACGCCGACCATGCCCGCCCCGCCGCACCGGAAGGCCGGAACGAGCCCGGCGAGCCGCTGACCGCTGTCACCCGCGTACCGGATGGGTTGCCTGGAACGCGAGCCGAAGGTCCGCGTCGGCGGCGATCCGGTCGAGGATGTCGTCCAGGTCGAGGAAGACCGACTCGTATCCGGCGGGCTCGTGCGCGGACCCGGGACCGGACAACTCCTCCGGGTGCCGGACCTTGCCGACGTCGTGGGTGGCGGCCCCGAAGAGCACCGCCTCCCGGTCGAACGGGAGCTGCGGGAACCGGACCGCCACCGCGTCGGTGAGCTGCGCGGCGACCTCGTGCACGGCCCGCAGGTGCGCGGCGAGACGCGGCGGCGCGTGCAGGGTCTCCAGCAGGGCGACGACCTGCTCGGGCAGGGGCCGCAGCGGCGGGCCCGCGGGGGCGGTGAGGGCACGGCGCAGCGAATCGGACGTCACCGCAGCAAGGGTACGACCAGCACGCTCGATCACGTGATCGCAGCACCTGCGCGCAACGGCCGGAAGAAGGCGCGCAGGTCGGCGATCAGCAGCTCCGGCACCTCGAGCGCGGGAAAGTGCCCACCGCGATCGTGCTCCTTCCAGTACCGGAGGTCCGGATAGCGGCGGGTCACCCAGCGCCGGGACGGCCGGGGCAGCTCGGCGGGAAAGATCGAGGCACCGACGGGTACGCGGACCTGAGTGGCGTCTTCGCCGCTGATCCACCCGGACACCCGGTCGATGCTCTCCGCGTACAGGCGTGCTGACGATGCCGCCGTCCCGGTCAACCAGTACAGCGTGACCTGGTCCAGGATCTGGTCCCGCGTGAGGCCGGCGGAAGGGCCAGCGGGGTCGGTCCAGCTGATCAACTTCTCGCCCATCCAGGCGCACAGGCCGGCCGGCGAGTCCAGCAGGGCGTACCCGACGGTCTGCGGCGCGGTGCGGTGGGCTTCCGAGTACGCCGAGCTGGACACGCCGCGTCGACGCAGGTGAGCCAACGCTTGGCGCTCGGCATCGGTGAGGTCCTCGGCGGCGGCCGGGTCCGGTCCCGCGAGCGGCGGTACGAGGTGAACGCCGGCCACGTGCTCGCCGTCCAGTGCCCCGAGGAGGCTGGAGACGCTGGTGCCCCAGTCGCTGCCGGCGGCTCCGTACCGGGTGTAGCCGAACGCCGCCATGATCTCCGCCCACGCGGCGGCTATCCGTTCGATGCCCCACCCAGGGCGGATGGGTTTGCCACTGAAGCCGTACCCGGGCAGCGACGGGATCACTACGTCGAAGGCGTCCTCGGCGGTGCCGCCATGGCTCAGTGGGTCGGTGAGCGGCTCGACCAGGTCGACCAGCTCCAGCACCGAGCCAGGCCAGCCGTGGGTCAGCACCAGCGGCATCGCGCCCGGGTACGACGACCGGGCGTGCAGCACATGGATCGTCAAGCTGTCGACGGTGACGAGGTACTGCGGGACCGCGTTGAGCCGCGCCTCGGCGGCCCGCCAGTCGTACGACTCTGCCCAGTACCCGCAGAGGCTCCGCACCTCGTGCAGGGGTATGCCGTGTGTCCAGCCGGACGCCGTCGCCGCCTCGGGCCAACGCGTACGCGCCAGCCGAACACGCAGGTCAGTCAGCTCCGACTCCGGCACGTAAATTCGATAGGGCTCGACGTCGACGGGCATGCGGGTCCTTAGCTGCCGAGCGGTGCTGACGGCGACACCGGAAGTCCTCAGTCTTCCATGATCGACGCTGTCGGGTACGCCGTCGATCGGCCGGCGAGGTCGCGGGCGTGGTTGACTATCGAACCATGCCGCTCAGTCCGGACGAGGTGGAGCTGTTCGAGCGCTCCAGGGCCCGCCTGGAGGCGATCGCCTATCGCCTGCTGGGCTCGGCCAGCGACGCGGAGGACGCCGTCCAGGACACGTTCCTGCGCTGGCAGGCCGCCGAGCGGGAGCACGTCGAGACGCCCGAGGCATGGCTGACGAAGGTCCTCACCAACGTGTGCCTCAACCAGCTCACCTCGGCGCGGGCCCGGCGGGAGACCTACGTGGGCACCTGGCTGCCCGAACCGGTCCTCGCCGGGGACCGGATGCTCGGCCCCCTCGACACCGCCGAGCAACGCGAATCGGTCTCGATGGCGGTGCTCACCCTGCTGGAGCGGTTGTCGCCCAACGAGCGCGCGGTGTACGTGCTGCGGGAGGCGTTCGGCTACTCGCACGGTGAGATCGCCGAGATCCTCGGCATCACCGAGTCGAACTGCCAACAGACCTACCGGCGCGCCAAGCAACACGTCAGCGCCGAGCGGGCCCGCGCGGAGGTCGACCGGGCCACCGCCCGGAAGATCGTCGCGGAGTTCCTCACGGCGGCGAACAACGGCGAGATCCAGCGGCTGGTCGAGTTGCTGACCGACAACGTGACGAGCACCGCCGACGGCGGCGGCAAGATCCCGGCCCGGTCCGCGCCGATCGTCGGCGCACTGGCCGTGGCGAAGTTCCTGCGCGGCCTGTTCAAGCCCGCCGACGTCAAACGGGACCTGGTCGGCGGCAGCCCCGCCCTGCACGTCGCCACCGCCAACGGCGCTCCGGCGGTGGTGGTCGTGGTCGACGACCGGGTCATCGGCGTGATGTTGCTGCAGGTGACGCCCGAGGGGGTCACCGCCATCCACAACCAGGTCAACCCCGACAAACTCGGCCGCGCCAGCCGGCAGTGGTCCGTCTCCGAGCACGAGGATCCCGCCCTGCACGTCTGGTGATCCAGCTCATAGCCCGCTCCTGTCAGGAATCGGGGCGCTGTCCGGTTCAGGAAGCGACCACCACCGAGACAGGAGTGCCACCATGAAGCACCGCATCGTCGTCCTCGGAGCGGGCTACGCCGGAGCCATGGCCGCTGGGCGCCTCGCCAAGCGGTTGCACCCCGGCGACACCGAGATCACCGTCGTCAACGCCGACGCGGATTTCGTCGAGCGGGTCCGCATGCACCAACTCGCCATCGGGCAGGACCTCAAACCCCGCCCGCTGAGCGAGATCTACGCCGGCACCGACGTCACGCTCCGGTTGGCGCGGGTCACCGCCGTCGACGCCGACCGCCGGACCGTCGCGCTCGCCGACGACCACGGCACCGACGAGATCGCCTACGACACGCTCGTCTACGCCCTCGGCAGCACCGCCGCCGACCATGGCGTCCCCGGGGTCGCCGAGCACGCGTACGACATCGCCGGCAGGCCGTCGGCGCTGCGGTTGCGCGACCGCCTCGCCCACCTCGCGGCCGGCGGGACCGTGCTCGTCGTCGGCGGCGGCCTCACCGGCCTCGAAGCGGTCACCGAGATCGCGGAGGCCCGGCCGGACCTCCGTGTCGCGCTCGCCGCCCGCGGTGGTCTCGGTGATTGGCTCAACGGCAGGGCGCAGCAGCACCTGCGCGGCGTCTGCGACCGGCTCGGCATCACCGTGCACGAGCACGCCGACATCGCGCGGGTCGAGGCGACCGGCGCGCTCACCCGCGACGGTCGGGAGATCCCGGCCCAGGTGACAATCTGGACGACCGGCTTCGCCGTGCACCCGATCGCCGCCGCCACGACCCTGGCGGTCGCAGAGACCGGGCAGATCATCGTCGACGACAGCATGCGGTCGGTCTCCCACCCCGAGGTGTACGCGGTGGGCGACGCCGCGATCGCCGCGGGACCGGGCGGCAAGCCACTGCGGATGTCGTGCGCCTCGGGCATCCCGATGGCCTGGCAGGCCGCCGACGCCATCGCCGCGCGGCTCACCGGTCGGACGAAGTTCCCCAAGGCCCCGCTGCGCTACTTCAACCAGTGCATCAGCCTCGGCCGCCGCGACGGCATCATCCAGTACGTCACCGCCGACGACCGGGCCAAGCCGGCTCTGCTCACCGGGAAGCTGGCGGCCCGCTACAAGGAGATCGTCTGCGCGGGCGCCGCCTGGAGCATCTCCCACCCGGTGCTGTACCCGGTCCGCCGCCACCGCGTCGTCGCGACCCGATCGGAGATCCGCACCGGCGTGTCCTGACCCGGTCGCGGACTCCTCGGCGGAGGCTACTCACTCCTCCGGCTGTTGATCCGCCCCACCGGACTCAGCCTGGCGCCCGGCCAGCCAGACGGCGTGCTCCTTGAGCAGGTATCCGATCCAGTAGACCGCGAAGAGGATCAGGAAACACGCGAAGAACACCCCCGAGACGATGCTCGCGATGATGAGTGCTTCCCGGCCGTCGCCCGCCCCGTGCGCGGCGAAGGCAACCAGGCCCAGCACGAAGAAGAGGACCATGTAGAGCGGCAGTGTCGAACTGTCCGCCGGGTGGGACGAGCGGGACGGCCACGGGAGGCGAGGGTCGCTGCTGATCACTTGAGGAGTATCGGGGCACGCCCGGTTCGCGGCTGTCCCTGCCGGACACGCGCTGGCGCTGTCGCCGGTGACCAGCAGCCGCGGGCATGCGGTCCCGCTCCGCCTCGACCGGTGGGGTCGATCCGGAGCGGGACCGTCCGACGGCCTACCCGTCAGAACCCGCCCCATTGCCGGGCCGAGCATTTCCAGGTCTTCCCGCCATCCTGCGAAACGCAGAACACCAGGATCTTGCCGAGGATCGGCAGGTTGAGGGTGAAAAGGTGCCCCTTGGTCTTCGCGTACACGACACCGGACTTCTCCGCGATGTCCGCAAGCGCCCACCCGGGATCCGGCCCGTCCACTGTCGCCACCCGCCGCAAGGACTCGACGTCCTTGCCGTCGAGCAGTGCCTTGATCTCATCCGCCGACGGCTCACCCTCGCCGACCAGGGTCTCCACGGTGTCCGGGCCGTCGACGGCGACGCCGTTGGCCTTCTCGAAGGCAGCCTTCGTCTCGCCGATCGTGGTGCCGCCGGCCAGGTCGAGGGTGAGGATCAGGTCGCCCGTCCGGCGCGACAGCAGGCATTCCCAGATGGACTTGCCCGACGCGACGCACATCGTCAGGCACCACTCCCGGCCGTCGGGGGCGGACGACGCGAAGAGCAGTGAGGTCGCCGTCGGGCTGTCGCCGGTGCCGTCGTACGTCCCGTCGGCGAGGTCGGCCATGGTCGTGCCGAGGACGCCCCGGCTGCCCGCAATCGTGCCGACGACAGTGACACCGTCGACCTCCTTGCCGGTGGCCAGCGCTTCGAGCTCGTCGCCGGTGAGGTTCCGCCCGCCGGTGTCGACGGCCAGCACCTTGTCCAGGTCGCCGACGGGCCGGCCGGTCAGCTCCTCGAACCGTTGCAGCATCGTCCCCGGCGCACCGGGGTGGTCGGTGATCGTCGTCCGGGCCGCACCGTCGGCGGCCTGCGACGGCGCGTACGAGGCGGTCAGCCCGACGATCAGGGCGGTCGTGACGACGGTGACGCGCCTGGTGATGTCCCGCAGAGTTGTCATCTTCTTCCCCTCACTGTCTCGATGAGCACTGTCGGTCGGGCTACCAGCGGCACGTGACGATGTCGCCGACATCGTTGGGGGATCCCCAGTCGCAGTGGTCGTCGATCCACTCACCGATCTCGCCGATCGTGTCGACGATCCAGGCGAACACCGACTTGATCGCTCCCCAGAGGCTGAAGTAGACGACTGTCGTCTCGGGTGTGCCGCCGGCCTCGTCGATGATCTCCTTCGTCGACATGGCGGCGTCCGGCTTCTCGACGATGTCCAGCACCCGTACGCCGGTGTCGTCCTTGCCCGCCAGCAGCGCCGCGACCTGCTCCGGGGTCCGCTGCTTGCCGTCGTCGACCGCCACGATCGCGCGGTCGACGAACACCTCCCGGCTGCCGCTGACGGCCTGGGCGATGCCGGCGATCTCGCCCACTGTGAGGTCGTTGCCGAGCGCCGGGCCGGTGAACCGCCGGACCGACACGGCACCGGCGGGGTCGACCTGGATCTCACCGGCCGTGATCATGTCGTCGGCCGCGAAGGGCGCCCAGCCGAACGTCCACAGTCCGCCGACGCAGCGGAACGCGCCGTACTCCTTGCCTTCGGGCGCTGTCTCGGTACGGACGGTTCCGCCGCGTTCGTCGACGTGCTGGACCAGGCAGTCGGCGCCCTTCCGCGGCGGCTTGACGGTCTGGGCCACGGCGGCGGAGGACATGGCCAGCACCGTCGCGCTGGCCACCCCGATCACCGCGAGGCGGTGTGCCAAAAGACTCATCGAACGCTCCATTCCTGGTGCGGAAGAAACTGGTGTCCGAAGAGTGCCGGGCCGCGCTGAAGCGGCCCGGAAACGGCGCTGAAAGCGGGGTACGTCAGTGCAGTCGACTCGCGTCGAGCTGGTCGAGGTTGGCGCGGATCGAGTCGGCGTCGGCATCGCCGAGTTCGTCGAGGATGGTCAGGGCCCGCCGCCAGGCGGCACGGGTGGCACCGAGGTCACCGAGCGCCCGGTGGCTGCCGCCGAGGTTGACGTACGTGCTCGCCTCGGCGTACCGGTCGTGGACCTGCGTGAAGAGTTCGAGGGCGTGCTCGTAGCAGGCGATCGCCCGCCGGTCGTCACCGAGCTGGTGGTGGGCGTGGCCGAGGCTGTCCCAGGTGTCGGCCTGCCCCTGGACGTCGTCCACCTCCTGCAACATCCGCAGCGCCTCACCGCACGAGGCAAGGGCGCTGTGGTAGTTGCCGAGCAGCGCCTCCTGCCAACCGACCGCGTTGAGGGTGTAGCCCTGACCCGCCCGGTTCCCCGCCGACCGGAACAGGGCCAGCGCCCGCCGGGAGTGGGTGAGCGCCTGCTGGTGCTGGCCCTGCCGCTCCGCCAGCTGACCAAGGTTCAGGCAGGTGTGTGCTCGTCCGGCGTCGTCGCCGACGTCGGTGAACAGGTCGAGCGCCCGCCGCAGGTGGTCGTCGGCCTCGTCGTACCGTCGGAGCCGGGAGCAGGCGAGACCAAGGCTGCGGTGCGCGTGGCCCTGCCCGGCCTGATCCCCGATGCGGGACGCGGCGGCCAGCGCGATCCGTTGCGTGCCCAGCCAGTCCTGCCAGTGCCCCTGCCGGTGCAGGAAGCCGGCCATGGCCCAGGCGAGCCGCCAGGCGTGCCCCTCGAACCCGGACCGCGCCGCGAGCGGCACCGCGGCGAGCAGGACGGGAACCTCGGTGCTGAACCACGCCCCGGCGGCCGACCGGTTCCGGGGTCGTTCCGGCAGCACGCCCGCGCGGGGCGGCGGGAGACTGATCGCGCTGAAGTGCGGGTGCAGTGCGAGGTCGGCGGCGTGCGCGGTGTGCAGGCAGTGGTCGAGCAGCCGGTGCACGGCGGCCCGCTGCTCGGCCGGCGGCTCCGCCTCGTCGGCGAGGCTGGCCGCGTACGCGCGCAGCAGGTCGTGGAACGCGTAACGCCCGTACGTGTGCTCGGTGAAGAGATTCGCCCGGGTCAGCTCGGTGAGCAGCGGACCGATCGCCGGCCCGTCAGCGCCGGCCAGGCTTGCCACGGCCGGGGCGGACACGTCCGGGCCGGGATGCAGGCTCAGCAACCGGAACAGTCGGGCAGCGGGTGGGCTGAGCGTCCGGCACGACCAGGAGAAGACCGCCCGGACGTCGGTGGCCTCGTCACCCGCGTGGAAGGCGTCCAGGTCGCCCAGCTCACCGGCGACGGCGGCCAACGAGAACTGCCGGTTGGTGGCGGCTCTGGCCGCCACGATGGCCAGGGCGATGGGTAGCCGCGCGCAGCGGTCGGCGATGTCGTCAGCCGCCGCGGGTTCGGCGGCGACCTGACGCTCGCCGAGCCGACGGACCAGCATGTCGCGGGCCTCGCCAGGGCTCAGCAGATCGAGGGGCACCGGCTGGGCGCTTTCGGTGACGACCAGCGGGATGAGCTGGTCGCGGCTGGTGACGATCGCGAGGCAGTGCGGTGAGCCGGGCAGCAGCGGCCGGACCTGTTCGGCGTCGCGCGCGTTGTCCAACACCACCAACAGGCGCTTGCCCGCGAGCGTCGTGCGGTACAAGCTCACCATCGCGTCCGGGTCGCCGGGCATCCGTGCCGCCGGAACACCGAGCGCCTCCAGGAAGCCGTGCAACGCCCGCGCCGGGTCGGTCGGTGTGGCCGCCGGGTCGAAACCCCGCAGGTTGACGTAGAGCTGCCCGTCGGGAAAGCGTGTGGCCGCGCGGTGCGCCCAGTGCACGGCGAGCGCTGTCTTGCCGACGCCGGCGGTCCCGGAGACCACGACGGCACCGCCCCGCTCGACGAGCGCGTCGAGGGCGGCCAGCTCCGCGGTGCGCCCGGTGAACGTCGGTACGGGAGGAGGCAGCTGCGCCGCCACCGGCGCCACAGCGGCAGCGGCGGGTGCGGGCGCGGCGATGGCGGTGTCCTGGCGCAGGATGGCGCACTCCAGGTCCCGCAGTCGCGGACCCGGGTCGATGCCGAGGTGCTCCCGCAGGTTGTCGCGCAGCCGTCGGTACGCGGCGACCGCCTCGCCCTGCCGGCCGTCGCGGTACAGGGCGAGCATCAGCTGAGCGTGCAGGTGCTCGTCGAAGGGGTGCTGTCGGACGAGCCGTTCCAACCCGGGAAGGAGCCCCGCGTGCTCGCCGACGGACAACCGGGCCTCGACGAGCGACCGTTCGGCCTCCAACCGCAGGCGTGCCAGGTGTTCCGCCTGCTCCTCAAGCCACGCCGACCCGGCCACGTCGGCCAACGGTGGACCCCGCCACAGCGCCACCGCCGCCGTCAGGTGCTTCACCTGCTCGTGGCCGTCCGTCGACCGCCGGGCCAGCTCGATGAGGCGTTCGGCGACCTGCACGTCGGTGGAGTCCGGCCCGGTGTCGAGCAGGTAACCGGGCTGGCGCGCCACGATCGATCCCGGCTCGCCGAGCACCCCGCGCAGATAGGAGACGTGACGCTGCAACGTGTTCGCCGCGGTGGCCGGCAGGTGGTCGCCCCAGACCACATCGATGAGCCGGTCGACGCTGACCACCCGGCCCACGTGCAGCGCCAACGTCGCCAGCACCGCCTTGCGGCGCAGGCCGTTCACCGCCTGCGGACTGCCGGCGACGACCACCTCCACCGGCCCGAGCAGCCTGACGCGCACGCCAGTGCCAGCCATTGAGATCACCAGGTCAGGCTATTCCTGAGCCCAGCGAGCTCGGTCTGTTCGTCGCGCACTGGACACGATCCGCTGTCGAGCCCGGCAGCACTCGGCCCACGCGTCGTAGGCTGACCACTCGCCCCTGAGTCGTCGATGGAGAGCGCAGTGACCACACGCAGCGGCAAGGTGATCGCCGACCAGACCATCTCCGCCGACGGGTACTCGGCCGGTCACAACCAGACCGAGGAACGCCCGTTCGGCGACGACGGCGGTGACGGCTGGGGCGCGGGGCTGCACTCCTGGATGTTCGACGCCGCCGACGAGAACCGGGCCGAACTCGACCAGACCAGAGCCGCCTCAGCGGTCATCATGGGGCGCAACATGTTCGGCCCGGTGCGCGGCGCGTGGGACCGGCAGTGGAACGGCTGGTGGGGTGACGATCCGCCGTTCCACAAGCCGGTGTTCGTGCTCACCCATCACGCGCGTGAGCCGCAGCCGATGGAGGGCGGCACCACCTTCCACTTCGTCACGGACGGGATCGAGTCGGCGCTCGCGCAGGCGCGCGCGGCGGCCGGCGACGGCGACGTCCTGATCCACGGCGGCTCGACCACCATCAACCAGTACCTCGCCGCCGGTCTGGTCGACGAGCTGCGGCTGCACATCGCGCCGCTCACCCTCGGCGCCGGCGTACGGCTGTTCGAGGGTGTTCCGCCACTGAACCTCGAACAGGTGACGGCGCGGGCGGCGAGTTCGGTGCTGCACGTGACCTACCGCGTGCTGAAGTGAAGCCGTGCGCCACCGCGTGAATTGCTCCGGGGGTGGTGACGGTGGCGCGCGTCGGTCGCATCGACGGCAGCGAACGCCTGCGGCGTGGTGTGCATCGACCGTTGTAGGGTGCCCGCCGTGGGATACACAGTGTCACCGTCAGGCCGTCTGCACCTCCCGGAGTCGGAGGACGCCGCCGCGGCCATCGCCGTCCAGGCCGCGCTGGCTGAACGAGGTGACTGGTACGGGCCGGACGGGTTTCCGTCCGATGGCACGCTGGTCGACCTCGCGGAGGCGGCCCGCGCCTCCATCGTCCGCGACGCGGACTGGATCGAGTTCGGGCACGACGACGAGGGCGATCCCAAGTGGTCGGACCGGGCAACCGCCTTCTACGTCGCGATTGCACCGTTCGTTAGCGAGGGCACCGTGGAGATCGAGGGTGAGGACGGGGCCCGCTGGTCGTACACCTACGCGGACGGGCAGGTGACCCAGCGAGGTTGGAACGGGTGGGATGGGTCCGTCGAGCCGTTTGGCGACTACGTGGAGCACCCGGCCTCGGATCACTCGTAGCCGCGACTCCCTCACCGGCCGCCCGGGGTTTCGGTGAACGGATCTTCTCGGCGGGCGGTCTCCCAGACCGGTCGCTGCGGCTCGTCGTTGTGCACGACGATGTCGGCGTGCTGGGTCGGGCAGGCCGTAGCGAAGTAGAGCTGCTGAGAAGGGATGTAACGCTCGCGCCAGCGTCGTTCGACGTCGGCCCGAGGTGACACCAGCCGCTCCCGGATGACGGCACGATCCACTGTCATCTCCAGTGCCGTGGACACGAAGATGCGCAGGTCCCACCGATCGACCAACTCCGGGCGCAGGAGGAAGACGCCGTCGAAGACGAGCACGGCGTCGGGTGGGGCGGTCGTGACCGGCGGGGACAGCACAGCGTCCGCGGCGCGGTCGTAGACCGCGTGTTGGAAGCGCCGATCTCCGCCCGGCCCGAGCGGGTCGAGCAGGACCCTTTTCAGCGCGTCGTTGTCGTGGGTGTCGTGGTAGCAGCCTTCGGCCGAGTACTCGCCGCGCGGATAGCGTTGTGCTCGGGGGAAGAGGAAATCGTCGATCGAGGCGCGGATGACGTCGCGGCCCTGGTCGCGCAGGACGACGGCCAGTTCGTCGGCGAGGGTGGTCTTGCCGGCGGCGGGCGGTCCGTCGACGGCGACCCGCGTCGGGTGCGCGACGGTCACGGACCCGACCGCCTCAGCCAGGCGGTGGATCAGGTCGTCGCGGGTGCCGTGGGCCAGGTCTGCTGGTTCTCGTCTCACATCGCTCCCCCACCGTCCGTCGACGGCCCGCGAACTGGATGCGAATCCCTGTCACAGTGGGTCACATCACGTATGGTCGTCCGATGGTCGCACGGTTGCTGGCGTACCTCCGCCCCCCGCTTGTCGTCTGCGGACACGTGGTGGCACTGGTGTTGCTCGCCCTGGACGCGCGCCGTGAATGGAGTGCGTA
The DNA here is from genome assembly GCF_018070385.1 of Micromonospora sp. C97. NCBI lineage: Bacteria > Bacillati > Actinomycetota > Actinomycetes > Micromonosporales > Micromonosporaceae > Micromonospora > Micromonospora sp. C97. Next base: position 91,237 of record NZ_JAGPXU010000006.1, on the reverse strand, counting down.
CGGGCTTGTCGTGCTTCTCCTGCTGCTTGGTGCGCTTGCCGCGATACCGGCGGCGCTGGTCGACTCGCCGAGGTTCCGGCTGGTCAGCCTGGCCGCACAGACCGTCGGAGCCGGCGTCGTCGCGTTGGGTCTGCACGACTCGGCCGACAAGCGGGCGCTCTGGGTGTACGTGCTGTCCGCACTGGTGGCGGTGGTCTCGCCGACCAGCCGGCCGGGGCTTGGCCGGATGACAGTGATCGGCGTGGGGTCGGCAGTGGTGCTCACCGTCGGCGTGTCAGCTCCGGCACTGGCCTGGGGTGGTGGTCAGCCCGAGGCGGTGGTGTGCGTGCGGCAGGGGGAATCCGCTGACGAACTGGTGCGCGAGAGCCACCGCTTCGACCCCGACGGCGTGGTAGCAGGCTTCGGGTCCGAAGGGCCGCAGGCACCGTGCCTGGAGGTGCTGTTCGATCCCGGTGCCACCGCTGGCGACGCCGCCGACGTCGTCCGCCGCTACTCCGTGGACCCGAGGGTCTCCTCCGTCAACCGGACGCGCTGACGCTGGAGGGTCGACTGGTCTGGGCGATTCCGTGGTGGGGCGGGCGGGACTCGGACCCCCACACCGCTCCCGACGCGCGGGGAACCACGGGTCTAACATCCCAGGTCATGCGTAGGTTCTTCACCGTTGGGAGTCGGACTCTTTCCTATCTGGACTTCGGTGGCCCGGGTGCTCCCCTCCTGGCTCTTCACGGGCACTACAACGAGGCGTCGGCATTCGCGCCGCTGGCTGAGGCGTTGGCACCGCAGTGGCGGGTGATCGCGCTCGATCAGCGCGGGCACGGAGCGTCGGACCGTGCCGAGAGCTATGCGCGTGACGATTATGTCGCCGACCTCGCCGCGTTCCACCGGCACCTGCAGGTCGGCCCCGTGGCGGTGCTGGGCCACTCACTTGGCGGAGTCAACGCCTACCAGTACGCCGGGCGGTACGCGGACCGGGTCACCGCGCTGATCGTCGAGGACATCGGCGCGGACGTGGACGTTGATTGGTCGTTCACGACCAGCCTCCCCCGCCACGCGCCGTCGCGCGATGCGCTGACCTCGGCACTGGGCGCGGCGGCGCCCTACCTGGAGTGTTCCTTCCGCCAGTTCACGGACGGATGGGGCTTCTCATTCGACATCGGCGACACGGTCGCGTCCCAGCAGGCACTCAGCGGTGACCACTGGAAGGACTGGGTTTCGGTGAGCTGCCCTACTCTCCTGATCCGTGGTACGCGCAGCGATGAACTGGCGGCGGACCACGCTCGCGAGATGATCGCCCGTCGCGCCGGCCAGGCTCGTCTTGCCGAGCTGCCCGCCGGTCACGTGGTGCATCACGACGCTCAGGCAGAGTTCGCCGCCGCCGTTCGCGCCTTTCTGTCCGAACTCGGGAATCGTCCCGACTCAGGATCGCGTCCATAACGCCGCCCGGTTGCTCATGCGCGTTAGGGTGCGCCGTGATCGTATGGATCAACGGCACCCACGGCGCGGGCAAGACGACGACCAGCGCGCTCGTGCAACAACTGATCCCGAATTCACGGGTGTTCGACGCCGAGAAGGTCGGCGAGACACTCATGGACATCACGCCGGGGCTGCCCGAGACGGACAACTTCCAGCACTGGCCGCCGTGGCGGCAGCTCGTCGTCGAGACCGCCCACCGCGTGCTCGACTACACCGGCGGCACTCTGGTGATGCCCATGACCGTCCTGGTCGAGCAGTACTGGCGCGAGATCAGCGGAGGCCTCGCCCAGCACGCCATACCGGTGAGGCACTTCGTCCTCCACGCCGACCAGGACACCCTCCGCAGGCGTATCGAGGGGGAACACCCCGTCCCCTCCCCGTTCCGCCTCAAATACCTTGAGCCCTACGCCGAGGCGGCCCGCACCTGGCTACATGCCGAAGCCGAGGTCGTTGACACCACGCACCTCACGCCCGCCCAGGCAGCCCAGCAGATCGTTCTCCGGGCCACCGGGGGGATCTCGGGCACGCTCCTGGCGAGACCTGAAGGCCGGCACTGACGGTCGTTGTCCGGGTCGTCGGCAGCATGGCTGACCGGGGGGACGGCTGGTGGGGCGGGCGGGACTCGAACCCGCGACCGAGGGATTATGAGTCCCCTGCTCTAACCGGCTGAGCTACCGCCCCGAACACCGCGCCGGATCTTATCCCGCTCGGCGGTCAGCAGCCAGCACCGCGCCGGCCGGCGCCCACGCCTGCGCCAGCACGATGGGCAACAGGAATATAACAGCGTGCTCAGGTACGCCTGTCAGCCGGCACGCAGCTCGTCCAGCACCGCGCCGGCGGCGCGCCAGCCGCTGGTGAGAGCGCCCTGGATCGATGGGCTGTCCCGGTGGTCACCGGCCACGAACAGGCCCTCCCCCAACGCCACCGGCTTGCGCAGTTGGCCCTGCGGTGGGGGTGCGGCGGGTAGCGCCTCGGGGACGGCGACGGTGGTGAGGTGGGTCCAGTCGGCGGTGGAGCGGCCGTACAGCCGGGTCAGCTCGGCCCGGATGGTCGGCTCGGGTGGGGCCGTCGGGCCGACCACCGAGGTGGCGATCAGGTGTCGTCCGGTCGGCGCGTATGTGGGGGCGGCGTTGCTGAGCACCACGGTGTTGGCGACGAGTTCGCGCCGGTCGCCGTCGACGAGCAGGATCGGCTCGGTGAGGGGCGGCTCGGGCGCGCTGTGGTAGTAGGTGGTGTAGCTGTGCATGCGTACCGTCGCCAGGGTCGGCAGCAGCGCGGACGCGGCGGGTGGGTCGACGGCGACCACGACGGCCCGGCAGCGGATGTCGCCGGCCTGGGTGCGGACCCGGCCCGGAGCGACCTCCGCGACGGGGGTGTCCAGGTCGAGCAGGTCGGCGGGTAGCGGCGCGGCGATGGCCAGTGGCAGCGCGGCCATCCCTTCGGCGGGCAGGCCGATCCGGCCGCGGGCGAAGGAGCGCAGCACCATTGCCAGTACGCGGCTGGAGGTGGACAGCTCCCGGTCGATGAAGACACCGGAGAGGAACGGTCGCAGCAGTTCCTCGATGAAGGCGTCGGAGAGGCCGGCGCGGCGTAACGCCGTCTCGGTGCTGGTCTCCGGCGCGGCGAGCAGCCGGGACGTGGGCAGGGTGGCGCAGCCGGTGGCGAGCGCGGCGAAGCGCAGCCGGTCGAGCAGCGAGCCGACCCCGGCGAGCGCGGTGCCGGGCCCGCCGGTCGGTTCGCGCACTGGGTTGACCAGCCGCAGCAGGTTGTCGCCCTTGCGGACCAGCACACCGGAGGTGAAGTAGCCGAGGTTGAGCTGGCCGGTGTCGAGTAGCGTGCCGAGCCGGGGGTAGGCGGTGTTGAGCACCTGGAAACCCCGGTCGATGAGGTGACCGTCGATCACGTCGGTGGCGACTCGACCGCCGAGTCGGCCGCTGGCCTCCACCAGCCGCCAGGGCACGCCGGCGCGGTGCAGTCGGCGGGCGGCGGCGAGGCCGGCCAGGCCGCCGCCGATGATGACGACGTCGACCTCAGCGCCCATGCCCTCATCCTAAGCCGATCAGCAGCGCGACCTCGGTGGTTGCCACGGACGGCGAGGAGTACGTGGACGCGAACGAACCCCGGGTTCTCGGCAGGTCCGAGGCCCCGGGGTTCGGGAGGGAACGTCAACCGGCGAGCGCCAGATCGGCGGTCGTGGCCTTGATGCCGCGCATGAGCGTGAGGACGGCCTGGACGGACGGCAGCATCAACGCGCCGGAGCGGGTCAGCGTGACGCCGGCGGAAGTACGGACGAACAGCTTCGTGCCGAGGGTCATCTCCAGGCACTTGATCTGGTAACTCACTGCGGGCTGCGAGTAGCCCAGGGCCCGGGCCGCCATGTCCATCCGTCCGTGCTCGGCCACCGCGACGAAGGCCTGTAGTTCGCGCTCGTTCACCTGATACCCCCGAATATCGACTGGCTCCGCTTGGCTTGTCATCACCAGGCAGTCATCAGAGTAATGACTTTCGTCATGCCGGTCAATACCGTCCGGCGGAAGTCCCAGCCGCATCGTGCCCGGTCAGAGCAGCTTTCAGGAAGTACACAGCCAACGTGTGGTGACTCCATCGGAGTCATGCGCTACAGGAGAGTGAGTCATAACCGATGACTGGATCGGACGAGGGCCGCCGTTGACGGTCGGTCGTCCCACACGACGACGAGGACCTCCGTCGCAGGTGGCAGTCCCACCTCGACCGGAGGTCCTCGTGATTACCGCTTGTCGGTGCCGCCCACACCCGACCTCGACCAGCGGGCCGCGGCGGCGCACCCGGCACTGGTCACCAGAGCGTCGTCGAAGCGCCGCAGGCGGTGCCCGCGCACAGCCGGGCGGTGGCGGAGGGCCGACCGATCAGGAAGGTCTGGAAGGTCGTGACGAACGACTGCGGGCTCTCGCCGGCGCACGTCACCGGCGACTCCCAGGTGGTGCCGCCGTGCTGGATCTGCACGTGGAAGCAGCCGGTGGCGGTGCCGGTCGTGATGATGCCCTTGACCGTACGCTTCTGGCCGACGCCCAGCGGGTCCTGCTGGACGGTCTGGGTGCCGCTCGCCGTGGCACCGTCATAGGCCACCTGCCACGCCAGGGGCAGCACGGACGTGGTGGCGGACGGGCGGGCGAGCGCGGGCGCGGCGACGGAGACCGCGGCGGCAGTCATCAGTACGGTCGCGGTGACCACCCGGCGGACTTTTCCTGACAGGGACATGAATTGCCTCCGAATACCGATCGATGGTTCGGGAAGCGGCGCGGCGGAAATGATGCGGCAGGTTACCGATCACATTGCCGTGCTCTCGCCGAAGCAATCTCAGCCATCGGGTGACGGGGCGGGCAACGCCATATCGAACTCTTGAAAGAGCAGCCCAGCCGCAGGCGGGGCGGCGCGCGATTTTAAGGGCAGCCGGCTGCCTTACGCCACCCCCGATCAGCCTGGCTCCAAAAAATTCGAACCAGACTCCACCGGCGCGACGCGAGCCACTAGACATAGAGGCATGACGAAGCACACCGCAGCCGCCGCCACTGACGACTCCCGCCTCGTTCGCCGCCTGGTGATGCCGGCGATCGCGTTCGCCGCGATCGCGCTCGCCGGCTCGCAGGCCACCGACGAGGCCGCGACCGACACGTCTCAGACCGGCGTCGTCGCGGTCGCCGACGCGCCGGAGCTCGCGGCCCCGGCGTCGGCCGACTGGCCCTGGTGAACGACGACGCTCGAACAGCCGGTCGCGGCAGCGAGGGAGCCGCGGCCGGCTTCGCGCCCTCCATCACCTGACGGTGCTGGAGGGCTTCTTCATGTGCCCACCGCTTGTTCACGGACCCGGCTCAGGACGCCGGGGCGTCATCCACCTCACGCCAGATCTGGACCGCCCGCCGGTACGCCGAAGCCGCCTCGGCGAGCTGAGCCGCCCGGCGCAACGAGCCGGCGGCCTCCTCGGACCGCCCGCAGCGGCGCTGGGCCCGGCCGACGGCCAGGACGAAACGCACCCGCTCGATGGCCGACAGGTCGGCCTCGTCGACGGTGCTGGCGATCTCCAGCGCCCGCTCCGGCTCGCCGACAGCCACCGCGTACCGGACCTCCAGGCTGGCGGCGGCGGACGGTGAGGTGGCGAGATCGGCGGCGGACATGGCGGCGCGGGCGGCGACCATGTGCGCGGTGATCTCCGACAGGTCGGCTTCGGCGTCCATCAGCGCGGACACCGCCGCGGCGGCGAACCGCGCCCAGTCCCGCAGCGAGGTGGTGGGGTTGGCCAGCATCTCCCGTGCCGAGCGCAGGTGCTCCAGCGACCGCTCGACCTCGCCCATCCGGGCCATCGCGATGCTCGCCACCCAGTGCGCGCGACCGGTGATGGCGGGGCTGTCCAGCTCCAGCGCCATCGCCATCATCCGCTCGACGATCCGGATCACCTCGGCCCCGCCGCCGGCGTCGCTCAGCACCGAGATGTGCACCGCGTACAGGCGAATGTGCTCGCTGCCACGGACGAACGCGGTGCTGGTGATCTCCTGCTCGGCGAGCTCGATGTGGGTGAAGGCCTCGTCGAGGCGGCCGACGTCACGGGCCGCCCCAATCAGCGCGATGCGGGCGCGCACGAGCGCCTCCGGGACGCCGGTCTTCTCGGCGACCTCGACGAGTTCCTCAAGCAGCGCGTGTCGGGCGACCCGGTCGTTGCGCTGCTCCAGGATTCGTTCCAGGGCCAGGCCGTGGCTCAGCATCGACGCCGCCTCGCCGGCTTCCCGGGCGGCACGGTAGGCGCTGGTCAGCCCCTGCTCGGCGCGGACCAGATCGCCCTGTTCGATGGCGCTGCTGGTGACCAGTTCCTGGGCGAGCCGGGCGGCCTCCACTGGCGGTCGCGCACCGTCGTCGGACGGTCGCGGCCCCGGCGTCGGCGCGGGCGCCGGGTCCAGGGCGGCGTCGTCGACCAGGGCCGCCATCGGTACGCCGAGGACACCGACCAGGTGGGCGACGACCTCCAGCGTCGGCACCCGGGTGCCGGACTCGAGCAGCGAGATGTAGGACTGGTTGACCGCACCCACGGCAAGGTCCCGTTGGGACATTCCGCGTTCGGTGCGGAGGCGTCGCAGCCGTCGCCCGAAGTCGGGCTGAGCAATCTGCGTGGCCATGCGACTACCTCGTGTGCCTTTCCGTAATCCAATACGACGCGGTCCGACGCTGGACCAGGGAGCAGAATACGCCGAGCACGCCGACGCATCGCCTCCGCCGAATGGCCCGCGCTGAATTCTGCCGGGACCATACCGGGGTACGGGAGCGGGGGCGGTGAACGCCCCCGCGAGCAACCCCGGGGGAAGGTGCTCGCGGGGGCCGGGACCCGTCACGGCCCGGAGGTGATGACTCCGGTATATGACTGGCCCCGGCTACCTGCCCGACGGGGTCCGACTGGACACCTCCGGGCGGGTCGCGCCTGCTCCCCTCTATCCCACCGAAACCGACGCAGTCCGACAAGTCGCTATTGAAGATTTCGAATCGACACCGGGCGACGACGCCTGGCGCGGTGCGGCACCGGCAGGTGAGCGGTTCAGCAACCGGTCCAGCACCCCCCGGGCCACCCGGGCGTCGAACCGGGCCGACAGCCCCGCTCCGGCCGTCGCGGCGAGGCGTCCGGCCAGCTCGTCGTCGCGGAGCAACCGGACCAACTCGCCGGCCAGCTCCGCGGCGGTCTCCCCGCCCAGGACGTCGACGCCAGCCACCAGGCCCATGCCCTCGAAGGCGATCGGTGTGCCCACCACCGGTACGCCGTACTCGATCGCCTCACCCACCTTGCCCTTGACGCCGGCGCCGTAGCGCAGCGGTGCGACCGCCACCCGGGCCTGCCGGTACATCGGTGCCAGATCGGGCACCCAGCCGTGCACGGTGACCCGGTCACCGGCCATGGCCCTGACCGCCGGCGGCGCCGCGTCACCGACCAGATCTACCGTCACCTCTGGCATCTCGGCCCAGACCAGCGGCATGATCTCGGTACACAGCCAGCGGGCCGCGTCGACGTTCGGCTCGTGCAGATAGTTGCCGACGAAGAGCACCCTCGGCGTCGACGCCCGCTGCGCAGTGGTCCGCGCCGGCCGGTGGATGTTCGACAGCACCTCGACCCACGCGTCGGGCACCAACTCCCGCAGCAGGTGACGCTCCTCGTCGGAGACCACCAGCGTCACGTCGCATTCCCGGGTCAGCAGCAACTCCACCGCCCGCATGCTGTCGGCTCGGGCCCGCAGCGCGTACCGGTCCGGGCTGCCCTGCGCGGCGGCCAGCGCCGCCTGCCGGTCGAGTCGACGAAAGTGCACATCGACCGTGTCGTACGCGACGAGGCAGCCCGGCGCGGCGTCGCGCACCCGCGCCAGCATCTGCACCGCCGGCTCGGGCCGGCAGAGCAGCGCCAGGCCGATCCGGTGCCCCTGGTCGGCGAGGAACCGGACCTGCTGCCTCCGGTCGGTGATGACACCGACGCCGACCGCCCGCAACCGGTCCGCGTACTGCCGCTCGGCCGTCCCGTTCTGCGGAAGGAACACGACCTGACGCCCGAGGGCGAGCAGCTCGTCGATGACGCGTTGCAGGCGCAACGAACCGGAGTCGCGGTCCGGTGTCGGCAGCTGGTGGTCGACGACGAGGACCAGGTCGGCGGCGGGTGACACGGCGGTCAGCTCGCGGCGAACAGAATCAGGAGCTGTGCCGTGTCCAGCCCGTGGAAGGCGTCCCGCAGCGGGCCGGACGCCCAGGCGGTCCGGGCGATCTCGGCGGCCCGCTGCCGGGTCGCCTCGTCCCGGGCACCGGGGACCGCGCCGATGCCGTGCAGGATCGTGATCAGCACGGCGGTCTCCTCGTCGGGCCGCGCGCCGTTGAGGGCCGCGTCGATCCCGGCCCGGATCTCCCGCTCCCGCGAACCGTCAGCGGTCGGGAAGCTGCGGGTCTTCACCAGGCCGAGCACGCGATTCTCCTCGACCCGGATCGCGCCGTCGGCGGTGAGCAGCTCCAGCAGCGGCTTCCAGCAGTCGTGCCCGAGGTTCTCGGCGGCCCAGCCGACCTTGGTCGGCTTCTCCCCCAGCTTCGCCAGCGCGGTGTCCAGGGCGGGGTCGCCGGTCGGGGTGCCGTCGGAGACCACCACCCGGGCCTCCCGGGCGTCGTCCGACGCGGGGATCGAGATGCGACCGGCCCGCACCAGGTCGAGCAGCACGGCACTGCCGACCGCCCGGTACCGGCGGCCGAGGTCGACGGTGCTGCGCCCGCTCTCGTCGTCGAGCAGCAGCAGGACAAGGTCTTCGGCCAGTCGGGACATGAGCACTCTCCTCGGTGGGATCGGATGAACATCGAACAGCTACGGGTGGATCAGGGTCAGGCCGCGCGGCGGCTCAGGGCGCGGTCGCGGCGGGCGGCCATCGTGGAACCGGACTCGCGGCGGGCCATCAGGCGCAGCACCACCGGCGCGGCCAGCATGCCCAGCACCGCCCAGCCGCCGAGCACCGCCACCGTCTCCCAGTGCCGCCACGACTCGCCGATCTCGGCGGCGAGGGCGCTCTCCGGCAGCAGCGCGGACCGGGCCGCCAACCCCAGCCAGTACAGCGGGAACACCTGCGCGACGACCTGCAACCAGGTCGGGAAACCGGCGATCGGGTGGAAGATGCCGGAGATGGTGGCGAGGGCGAAGACCGGCAGCATGATCAGACCGATGCTGCGCGGGCTCTCGATCAGCGAGCCGAAGACCGCGCCGAGGGGCAGCATCGCCAGCAGGCCCAGCGGCAGCAGCCAGAGCAGGGTGAGCCACCGCCCGGCCTCGCCGAGGTGCAGACCGTCGACGAGCAGCGCGCCGGTGCCGAGCACCGCGACCCAGGCGACCAGGACCATGCCGGCGACCAGCAGCACCTTGCCGATCAGGTACGACACCATCCCGTGCGGCAGCGCCTTGAGTCGCAGCAGCGTGCCGTCCTCGCGTTCGACGACGAGTTGCTGCGCCAGGTTGAGCAGGCCGTTGAAGCCGATGCACATGCTGAGCAGGCTGGGCAGGACGAAGGCCGCCACCGACACGTCGGTGCCGGCGAGCATGTTGTCGCGCAGGAAGTAGATCGGTGCCAGCAGGCCGATCAGCCACACCAGGTTGCTGCCGAGGTCCTGACCGTTGCTGAGCACCTGGCGCAGCTCGGTGCCGCCACGACTCAGGCCCTGCCGTACGGCGTTGCCCGTCACGTTCATCGTTTCGCCTCCTCGCCCGCCACCATGGACAGGTAGATCTCCTCCAGACCGGCCCGGTGCACCCGCAGGTCGTCGACCTCTGCGCCATCCTGGATCAGCTGCCGCACGAACGCGGAGACATCGGCGGTACGGGCGCTGTGCGCCCGGCCGCCGCTGGTCCAGGTCACCTCGGCCTCCCCGCCGAACTCGCGGGCCAGCTCGGCGACGGTCCCCCGGGCGGCGATCCGACCGCCGGCCAGGATCAGCACCTGGTCGGCCAACTTCTCGGCCTCGTGCAGGTCGTGGGTGGTCAGCAGGATCGTCATCCGGGCGTCGGCCAGGGTTCGGAGCAACTCGTGGAACTCCTGCCGAGCCTGCGGGTCGAAGCCGACGGTGGGCTCGTCCAGGAAGAGGACCTCGGGCCGGCCGACGATGCCGACGGCGATGTCGAGGCGGCGGCGCTGCCCGCCGGAGAGCGCGGCGATCGGCTTGTCGGCCTGCTCGGTCAGCCCGACGGCGGCCAGCAGCTCGTCGACATCCCAGGGCCGGGTCACGCCGTCGGTCGCGTACGGCCGGTAGAAGGAGCCGAAGTGCGACAGCAGCTCCCGGACCCGCCACTTGCCGTGGTCACGCCAGGACTGCAGGACGATGCCGAGCCGGGCCCGCCACGCCTCGTCGCCACGGGCGGGGTCGACGCCGAGCACGCTGACCTCACCGGCGGACCGGAGCCGGAAGCCTTCCAGGATCTCGATGGTGGTGCTCTTGCCGGCGCCGTTGGGCCCGAGCAGGGCGACGATCTGGCCTTGGGTGATGGTGAAGTCGATGCCACGCAGCACCTGCTGGGTGCCGTAGCTCATCCGCAGCCCGCTTACCCGCACCACGGGCGGCGGCTCCGCGGGGGCGGTCCGGACCGGATCCGGTGCGGTGAGAGTGCTCGTCATGCCGCGCGTCCTTTCTCGACAGGGGTTGCCCCGGCCAGGGGCAGGTGCAGTTCGATGTGGTCGGCGGCGGCGCGGGCACCACCGGCGGCGGCGATCTCGGCGCGCAGTTCGTCGAGCCGTACCCGGGTTTCGGGGCTGGTCGTGACGGCCCGCACCGCGTCGCGCACGGCTTCCGCGGCGAAGGCCCGGGGCGGGACGACCCGGCCGACGCCCAGGGCCTCGACGCGGGCGGCGGTCACGAACTGCTCGACGCCCTGCGGGACCACCACCAGCGGCACGCCCTGGGTGAGCCCTTCGAGGACGCTTCCGGTGCCGCCGGCGGTCACGAAGACGCCGGCCTGTTCCAGCACCCGCACCTGCGGCACCCAGCGGTGCACCTCGACGCCGGCCGGGAGGTCGCCCAGCGCGGCCGGATCGACTGTGGTGCCGGTGGCGATCACCACGTGCCAGCCGTCGCCGGCCAATGCCGCCGCGCAGTCGGCGAAGACACCGGGCCGGGTGTTGTACGTGGTGCCGAGCGAGACCAGGGCCACCGGGCGGCCCGGCGGGGCGGTCCAGTCACCGTCGGTGCGTCGACGCCACGGCACCGGGCCGACGAAGAGGTACGAGTCGTCCACCTGCGCGGCGTTGACCTGCAACGATCGCGGCATCGCCACCACGCACGGCTTGACGTCGGGGGCGACCCGCACGGGGGCGCCGATCTGCTCCTCGCTGCCGGAGTAGAAGACGTGGGTCGGTGAGAACTGCACCTCCGGCACCCGCCAGTGCCTCGCCAGCAGCGGTGCGTGGGCGGTGACGGTGTCGTACACGATCAGGTCCGGGCGGTCGCCCTGGTACGCCGCCGCGACCTGCGGCAGCGCGACGTCGCGTTCGCGGGCGAAGACCGCGGCGGCCTGCCGGCCGTCGTCGTCGGTGGCGAGCCATCCGCGCCCGGGGGTGCCGGGCGACGGGAACGTCGAGGTGTACGGCACCAGCGCGGCGCCCGCCTCCTCGACCAGCGCACCGAAGGCGGGTGCGGTGGCGAAGGTGACGCGGTGCCCCCGGCCGACGAGCTCCGCCACCACGCCGAGCATGGGGTTCACGTGACCGTGCAGCGGCACGGACATGAAGGCGATGTGGGCTCCGGGCGGCGAGTGGGCTGGCGTCACGGTTGTTCCCCCCTCTTCCAGGTTGGCCGCCGCCGGTGCGAACGATCGGGTCGCTACGGACGGGGGCGGTCGTCGGTCACCACGCTGTCGGCGACTCGGCGAAGCTCGGCCATGTGCGCGGTGAAGACAGTTCTACCGAGCGGTGTGAGCGCCACCCAAGCGTGGATTCGAGAATTGAATGACTCCTTGCGCACTGTCACGTAACCGGCTTCCTGCAACACTTTGAGCTGCTTGCTGAGCACGGAGTCGCTGACCGCCAGGGCGTCGCGGATGGTCGAGAACGACAGCGACTCGACGCGGCTGAGCATGGCGCAGATCTGCAGTCGGTTGAGTGGGTGGATGACCTCGTCGAAGCCGGACCTCATGCCCGCCGGCCCAGGTCACGTACGAGCGCCGCGTCGATGCGATGGCCGGCGACGATCGTGATGACGAGCATGACGACGCCGCAGACCGCCATGCTGCCGCGCAGGTCGGCACCCCATTCGAGGGCGAGTCCGAGCACGATCAGCGCGGGCAGCGCCGCACCGGCGCGGACGCTGATCCGGCGGGCGCCGGGGGTCGCGTGGTAGCGGTCCAGTGAGATGCCGGTGACGTGGTTGGCCGCGAGGTTGAACAGCAGTGGCCCGACCAGCAGACCGATGATCACGCCGTACGGGATCCACGCCCAGCCGATGGAGACCGCCGCGAACGCCCACAGCAGGGACAGGCCGATACCCAGGTGGTACCACCAGGGCGCGACGGCCCGGTCGGCGATGATCTCGCGGCCACCGGCGACCTGGACCAGTGCCTGGCGCGCTTCCTGCGGGCCTATCCGGTTCATGATTCCTCCTGTTTCCATAATGGAAAGTCTAGGCTCGACTTTCCACAGCGGCAAGTCGATAGGTCGAAAAGTCGGCGGGCGGGTCACCCAGCACGACGGTGTGACTCAGCGCGCCGAAGAGGTCCCGGGCAGCGGCGGACACGTCCACGGGTCGTGGCGTACGCAGCAGCTCGGGCCGTCGCACCACCCAGTCCAGTCCGCGCCCCGATGCCGTGGTGTGCCGCAGCGCGTCCGCCAGCCCCGCCGGTGAGTCGAAGGCCGACAGCAACTGCGCCGAGCAGTACCGGCGCACGGCCGCCAGCTCCTCCTGCGACGGCGGCTCGGCGATCAGCGCGGCAACCTCCGCACGGACCCCCGCCACCGCCTCGTCGATCCGGTCCCGCGGCACTGCCAGCCGCACGGACGCCCGCCGGTACCCGGCCAGCACGTCGCGACGCGCCACCATGACATCGGCGTGGCCCAGGCGACGACACCGCTCGGCCAGCCGGGCGGAGGTGTGCCCGCCCAGCAGCGCGGTGGTCAGATACCGGGCGGGCTCCGCCGACCCGACCTCGGGCTCACGCCCGGAGAGCGTGAGATGGACGGTGTCGCCGGCCGCCTCCCGCAACAGCAGCAGCTGCGGCCCGGGATCGTCCGGTGCCGGTCGGGCAGCGGGCCCGGCCGGCCAGCTGCCCAGGACGTCGGCGACCGGGGCGAGGAGCACCTCGGCGTCGGCGGCGCCGACGATGACCAGCGTGGCGTGCTGCGGTCGGAACACCCGCCGGTGCAGCGCGCTCGGGTCGACCGGTGCCGGCCCGGTCCGACCGGCCCAGTGCCGGCGCAGCGCCTCGTCCATCCGCTGCTGTGGGGCGACCGGCGCGGGCCGGGCCGGCGGCAGCGGTCGCCACTCCGGCAGCGGCCCGGGAACCAGCACGTCGGCCACCACGCGCAGCAACGCCGGCAACTGCGCGACCGGCGCCCACGCGCTCAGGTCGGCCCACTGGCCGTCCTGCGCCAGCTGCACCTCACCGCCGATGGCGGCGACCCGCCGGGCCGCGTCGGTGTGCGCGCCGAGGACCCGCAGCAGCTCGGCGGCCCGCCGCGGATCACGCCAGCCGTCCGGCCCGAGCGGTAGCCGCAACCGCAGCTCCACCAGCTCGGCCCGGCGATCGGGGATCGCGATGACCCGCAGACCGTTGCCGAGGCTGATCTCCCGCGCCCCGGTCAGCGTCGGCGGGACGGCCGCGCCCAGCTCGGGCAGCTGGCGCGGCCCGCCAGGGCTGGAACCGAGCTGCGCGGCGGTGCGCCGGGCCCGGCCCGGACGCCGGCCCGGCGCCCCGACCGCTGCGAAGTCCGGCCGCCGGATGGGCCGACCCTCCCCGTGCGGGCCGGCGACGAGCAGCGCGCTCGGCGCGGCGGCAAGCGCCGCAGCGGCCCGGGACACCCGCTCAGCCGAGGTGTCCGCGATCAGGCGGGGCAGGTCGTCGACCAGCTCCGCCCGACCGAACAGCAGCTCGAAGCGGCCCAGCGCGCGGCAGCGCTCCTCCAGCCGGGCATGCCGCCGGCGGTGCTGCCCGGCCAGTTCGGCAACCGCCCGTCGCACTTCGGCCCCGGCCCGCGCCGGATCGCCGAGGCCCGACCACTCGGCCGCCAGGTCGGCGACGAAGCCGTCCGGCGTCACGTCGTCCGGCAGCACGGCGGTCACCACGAAGGCATCCGGTGCCAACGCGTCGAGCGGCCCGAAGAAGCCGCAGCCGGCGCTGGCGCGTACGCCGGAGCGCGGCGGCCGCCACCGGGTGGTCATCCAGCCCAGCACCATGCACGCCACGTAGTCCGGCAGCTCGCGCAGCGGATCAGGCAGTCGGTAGCCGAGTGCCAGCGCGGTCCGCGTCGCGTCGGGGACCCGCTGACGGACCTGCCGGTCGGAGTCCGGCGGTGGCTCGGCGATCCACGGCGGCGGGTCCGCCGGCCGGGCGGGCACGCCCGCGAAGTGCCGCTCCACCAGCGGCCAGACCGCCGCCGCCGGGTGCGGGGTCACGATCGTGAGAACCGCGTTCGCGGGTACGTAGTGCGCGTCGAAGAAGGCGGCGCAGTCGTCGACCGTCAACGTCCGCAGCCTGGCCACGTCGCCGTACCCGTCGTGGGCGTTGGCGAACGACCGGAACATCACCTCGGGCAGGCCCGGCCACGGCAGCTTGCCGTACAGCCGACTGTCCCGCATGCTCTCGATCTCGCGGCCCACCTCGACGAGCTGACTGGCCAGCTCGGCGTCGGTGAACCGCGGCGCGCGCATCCGGTCCGCCTCCCGGAACAGCGCCTGTTCCAGCGCCGCGGCCGGCACCACCTGGAAGTAGTCGGTGTAGTCGGCGTGCGTGGTGCCGTTGGCCGTACCGCCGAGCGGGTGCAGGTCGTCGTAGAACCGCCCGTCCGGCAGGCTCTCGCTGCCCCGGAACATCAGGTGCTCGACGAGGTGGGCGATCCCCTCGCTGCCCGGCGACTCGGCCCGGAAGCCGGTGCCGTAGTGGACGCTCACCGCGCACCGGGGGGTCGGCCAGTGGGGCAGGAGCACCACGCGCAGGCCGTTCGGCAGCGTGCGCCGGTGCAGCGGATGAGCGGGCCGTGACCCAACCGGGACAGTCATGGGTTTTCCTCAGGAGGACAGCAGGTGCCGGGCGAACCCGGTGTATTTGTCGAAGACCTTCGGCTCCCAGCCGACGTAGCTGATGTAGTCGTGCACGTGCAGCAGCACCCGGAACGCGACGGTCTCGCGCCACCGGTCGTCGAGTTCGCGGCCGTAACCGTCGAGCAACGCGTTGATCAACAGTTGCCACGCCGGCCGGTCTCCGCCGAGATACCACTGCAACTCGACGAGCTCACCGAGGACCCAGCCGAGGTCGTAGTACCAGGGCGCGGCGCACACGTCCTCGCCGATGAGCGCGTCGGCGGCCGCCGACTCCCCCTCCGCCGGAATGAGCGAGCCCAGACCGGGCGCACCGTGGCACAGGACGCGCTCGTCGGCGGCGGCGATCTGGGCGGTGTGCTCCCGCACCCGGGCCAGGGCCGCGCCGCCGAGCCGGGAGCGCAGCAGGGATTCGGCGTACGCGCCACGCGGGTGCGGTGAGCGCCCGTTGAGCCAGCGGGTGAACCGGACCAGCCCGCGCGGCGCTCCCCCTGCCGCGACACCGGGCGGGAGCGGTTGCGCGTGCAGCTCCCGCAGCGCCTGGCCGAGCCCGTGCAACAGCGACGCCATCGCCGGCTCGGGGCCGTTGCCCAACAGGACGGCGGCCACCGAGGTCGCGCCCCGTACCCGGTAGGTGCGGGCGTCGCCGTCGGGCTCACCCACGACCCAGTGCACCGACGTCGCGCCCGGTCGTGCGGTGCCGAGCCGGCGCGGTGCGGTGCCGGTCGGCACGAACGGCGCGGGCGCCAGCGGCCCGGGGGCGCGCCGCCACCGGTAGCCACCGGCGGGTTCCGGGCGTACCGCGGTGACCAGCAGGCCGGTGCCGAAGTCCCGGCCGGCCGGCGCGGTCACTGTGGCGGTGGTCATCGGGTCGCTCCCCCGGTCAGGACCGGCACGTCCACCTCGGCCAGCTCGCGACGGCGGGCCTCCAGCCTGCGCAGCGCCTCCGGCAGTGGTGGACTCACCCAGCCGTCGTCACGGCCGGTGGTGAGGCTGCGTGCGGGCAGCGGAGGGATCAGGGCCACGTTGCGCCGCTCGGCCAGCGTCGCCCAGTGCCGCTGGAACGCCGGGCTGTCCAGGCCACCGGGCGGCAGCGCCGGTGACAGGCCGACCGGCGCGGAGGTGCACTGCATCGCCAGCAGCGCCGGGCTGTCGGCGAGCCCGAGGGCGAGCCGGGCGACGAAGTGGAACGTCGCCGGGTAGACCAGCATGGCGTCCGCCCACTCGACGTGCTCGACGTGCCGAGCCCGCTCGCAGTCCTCCCAGGTGTCGACGAGCACCTCGTGGTCGGTCCGCAGGCTCAGCGCCTGCCGGGTCACGAACCGCAGGGCGCTGGGGGTGGCGACCACTGCCACCTCCAGCCGGGGGTACGTCTCCCGGAGCCAGTTCAGCCAGGTCGGCACGTTGCTGGCCGCGGCCGAGCCGGTGATCACCAGCAGCAGCCGCCTCAGCTCCAGCTCCGGTGTCTCCAGGAACTCCAGCGGTGGCCCGGCACTCATCGCGCCACGTTCCCGAGGATGGTCTCCAGCTCGCCCAGCGTGGTCTTGGCCCCGTAGGTCACGCAGACCCCGGCCAGGTTGAACGCCACCTCGTCGGCGCCCGCGGCGCTGAACTCCTTGATGCCCTGCGTCAGCTCCTCCTGGTCGCCGTAGAGGAAGGCGCCACCCTCGACGAGGGCCCGACCGCTGGCCCGCGGGTCGTCGGCCATGTCCACGTCGATGCCCGAGCGGCTCAACATGTCGATGTAGTGCGGCAGGCGCATGTGCCCGGAGTTGCTGTTCAGGGCGAGGTCGACCGGGTCGCGGTCGGGCGTGCGCAGCGCCATCGGCACGATCGCGACCACGCGCGGCATCGGCCGCCCGGCCCGCTCCGCACCCCGGCGCAGCGCGGGCACCACGGTGTCGCGCAGGTACGAGGCCGGCGTCAGCCAGGTGATCGCCACGTCCGCGACCTCACCCGCCAACTCCGCCATCCGGGGCCGCAGCACGCCCAGCCCGATCTCGATGGCCGGGCGGGGGAACGTGCCCAGTTCCATGCCGCAGGAGAAGAACTCGCCCTGGTGGTTGACCTTGCCGGTCTCCAACAGGGACCGGACGATCGTCACGTACTCGCGGACCGCGCCGAGCTGGCTGCGGTACGGGGCACCGAGCGTGCCGCGCTGCAACGACGCGCCACCGGGGCCGAAGCCGGCCACCACGCGGTGCCCGGTGGCCACCGCCAGGGTCTGGGCGCGCAGCGCGGCGTCGTACGGGTGCAGGAACGGCATGAGGTTGACCGAGGTACCCATCGGGACCCGGAAACCGCTGGCCGCGGCGTACGAGAAGCTGATGTGGGTGTCGCCGACGTTGCCCTGCCCCTGCCAGAGGCAGGATGCCTCGCTCCACTGGGTGAGCGCGGCGAACGGCAGCAGCTGCTCGGGGCGGCGCGGCGCGAACGGCATCATGATCGAGTAGTGCGTCATGCCAGGGCTCCTGTTCCGACCAGCATCTGGCCACGGACCAGATCGGTGTAGTTCGAGCAGTTGCGCAGAAGCTCGTCGTGCGGCCCCTGACCGACGACCTCGCCCGACTGGAGGATGACCACGTGGTCGGCGTGCTGGATCGTGGAGATCCGATGCGCCACGACCAGCACGGCGCGGGTCGCGGCCAGGTCGTCGACCAGGTCACGGAGCTTCTGCTCGTTGATGCTGTCCAGGTGCGACGACGGTTCGTCGAGGAGCACCAGTGGGGCGTCGGTCAGCATGGCCCGGGCGATGGCGAGCCGCTGACGCTGACCGCCGGAGAGGTCCACGTCGCCGGCCAGGACGGTGTCCAGGCCCTGCGGCTTGCGGCGGATCTCGTCGGCCAGGCCGACGCGGTGCAGCACCGCGTACAGCTCCCCGTCGGAGAACGCCGCGTCGCCACGGCCCAGGGTGAGGTTGCGGCGCACGGTGTCCTGCACCGAGCTGGCCGCCTGGTCCACGTAGGCCACCTGGGCGCGCAGGTCGGCGAGTGGCCAGTTGCGGGTGTCCCGGCCCTGCACCCGGATGCTGCCCGAGGTGACGTCGGCGAAGCGCTGGATCAGCTCCACCGCGGTGCTCTTCCCCGCTCCGGAGAGGCCGACGATGGCGGTCAACCCCCGGGCCGGCACCTCGAAGGAGACGTCCCGCAGCACCGGCGTGCTGCCGTAGCTGAAGTCGACGTGGTCGAACTGCACCGCCGGCACCGGACCGGCCGGAACGGTGACCGGCTGCGCGGTCTCGCCGCCGGACTCCTGGGGCTTCTCGAAGAGGCCGGTGAAGCGTTCCCGGGCGACAGTGCCCATCTTCAGTGCCGTGACACCCGCCGCGATCATCATGAACGGGCCGGTGAGCTGAAGCAGGTAGAGCAGGAACGCCACGAAGTCGGCCAGCGACAGGGTGCCGGCGACCAACCGCGCGCCGCCCCCGGTGATCACCGCGACCAGTGCGATCTGCTGGCCCAGGTTGACCACCGGGGTCATCAGGGCCTCCATCCGGGCGGCGTCGATCTCGCGGCGGGCGACGGTCTCGGCGTGGGTGGCCAGGTCCGCGCTCACCGACTCCTCGGCCCGGTACGCCTTGATCACCTTGACGGCGTCGACGGCCGCGACGAACCGCTGGGCCAGCAGGCCGGTGGACTCCTGCACCGCGACGTAACTGCGCCGCAGTCGCTTGACCACCAGGGTGATCAGGCCGCCGGCGACCGCGAACGCGCCCACCGTCACGGCCAGCAGGAGCCAGTCCAGGAAGCCCATGATCACCAACGTGCCGATGGCGGTGAGACCGGCGATCGGGAGCTGGATCGGGCCGACGTCGATCAGCTTCTTGACCCGCGAGGTGTCAGCGGTGATCCGGGTGACCAGGTTGCCGCTGCCCTCGCGTCGTACGTCGGCGAGCGGCAGACGCAGCGCGTGGCCCATGGTGCGGACCCGCAGCCGGCAGATCATCCGCTGGCCCAGCCGGGAGAGCAGGAAGGTGGCGAGCGTGTTGGCCAGTGCCGCGCCGAGCCCGAAGACGATCAGCCAGACCGTCCAACGGTCGGCGGCGCCGTCGCCCAGCGTGGCGATGAGCCGACCGACCGCCCAGGGCAGCGCCAGGGTGCCGGCGGTGGACGCCAGGGCGAGCAGACCGATCAGCAGCATCGTGCCCGGGTGCCCGGTGGCCAGGTCGCGCAGGATGCGCAGCGGCCGGTCCGCTTGTTGCCGCGCCTCCGGCGGATGGTGTCGCATGGGATTCTCCGTTCGGCAGCTGTGCTAGTGGGCGGTGAACTCGATCAGGGTCCGGACCGCCGTCGCGGGGCCGCGCCAGGAGACCTGGAGGCCGGCCTCGGCGCCGAGCCGCTCGATGTCCTCGACCGTCCGCGTGGGCGCCGGCATCATCGACCGCAGCTGAAGTTCCGAGCCGGGGCCGGAGACCGGCATGGCGATGTCGGCGACCAGCACCCGGCCGGTGGCTCCGGCCGCCTCCCGGCAGCGCTTCAGGATCAGGACCGCCTCGTCGTCGGACCAGTCCGCGAGGATGGCGGAGAGCAGGTACACGTCCTTGCCGGGCGGCAGCGGGTCGAAGAAGCTGCCCTGCACCGCCGTCACCCGGTCCGCGACGTCGCTGCGCGCGAAGCGTCGACCGGCCTCCGCCGACACGTTCCGCAGGTCGAGCAGGGTGCCGTGCAGGTGCGGGTGGGCCCGGGCCAGGGCCATGGTCAGGCTGCCCAGGTGACCGCCGACGTCGATGAAACTGTCGACGCCGCTCCAGTCGTACTCGGAAATGATCTTTCCGGCGTCCCAGCGGAGCACCTGCTTGTCGAGCTCGTCGGCGGCCTCGCCCTGCTCGCGCCACTCGGCGACGAAGGCCGGGTCGGTGTTCACCGCGTCCCAGTAGTCCCGGCCGAACTCGGCGGCGTAGCCCGGCCGGCCGGTACGCACCGTGTGGTCGAGGCGCAGCAGGCTCAGCGTGATGCTGCCGATCATGCCGTCGTTGCGCAGGACCTGACGCACGCTCTGCGGATGGTCCGAGCGCAGCGGGTCGCCCAGCGGGGTCAGTGCGTACTCCCCGTCGGGGCCGCTCTCCAGGATCTTGATCTCGACCAGGTAGCGCAGCAGCGTCCCGGTCACGTCGGGGGCGCTGCCGGCGCGGTGGGCGATCTCGGCAGCGGTGGTGGCGCCGGCCGCGATGTGGTCCGCGATGCCGAGCGTGGCGGCCGCGCGGACGGCGGCCGGGACCAGAAGGTCGGTCATGGTCAACAGTTGCTGGAAGGGCGGGATCTCAGTCATCGCGGTGCACCTCGCTAGGGGTCGGCAGGGTCCGAGCGGCGGGCCGGCGGGATTCCGGCCCGCCGCTCCGGACCTGGTACTCGTTTCAGCAGCCGTCGTCGATGGTCTTCGAGACCACCTGGCCGCTCATCCAGCTGACGCCGGCGCTGACGATGGCGCAGCCGGGAGTCGTGGCGGGAGCGTCCGAGACGGCCGAGAGGTCGATGTCCTCGGCGGTGCTGTAGGTCTCGTAGCCCGCCAGCAGCTCCTCGATGTTGTTCGCCTTCTCCTGCATGTACCTCTCCTCTGTGTGCGTGGTGTTACCTGACGTCCGCCTGAGCGCGGACGGGATCGGGGAAGAGCTGGTCAGCAGGTCGCCTCGTAGGTGGCGGCGGTGAGGAAGCTGACCGCGGCGCTCGCGCAGTACCAGGTGGTCGCCGGGGCGTCCGCGACGGCGGAGACACCCAGGTCGTCGTCCGCCTCGAGGTAGGTCTCGTAGCTGGACACGAGCTCCATGATGTTGTCGCTCTTGGTGATGTCCGTGTTCACTTCTCTCTCCTTCGGGGAAGCACTGAGCTCCAAACTGGGAACGCCCCTGTTGACCCTCCCAGCAAGCGAGCTCAGGTCTTGGCGATGTGTTGTCGGTCGGTTTCAGACGGTGGTGTTGCGGGCCGGGTTGGTCGGGTCGATGCCGGCCTCCCGGAAGCGCGAGACGATCAGCGAGTCGACCCGCTGGAGGTCGTCGGCGGCCTCCACCAGTGCCGCGGCCAGGACGGTGGCGCGGTGCTGGCCGAAGCTCAGCCCCTGCCTGCCGGACCTGCCGTCGACCGGTTCCCAGGCCGTGCCGACGCCGGGGGCGATCCGCTCGACGAACACCGACGTCTCGGGGCCGGTGCCGCGCAGGCCCTGGGCCAGCTCCGCCAGGTCGGCGGCGACGTGCTGCCAGTCGCTGCCCAGGTAGACCACTATCGCGTCGCGTCGGGGATAGAGCTCCCGGGCCGAGAGCACCTTCGCCCGGTACGGCACCTGGCGCTCTTCGAGGAACGTGAGCACCTCGCGCCAGGCCTCGACCGCGTGATCCACGTCGAGGACGTTGAGGTAGACCCGCAGGACGCCCCGGGAGGTGTCCCGTTGCCGGGAACCGTCGACCAGGAAGAAGCCCGGTGACAGCGCGGCCCGCCACGGCGGTACGGCCAACCGCACCGGCTCGCCCGGGGCGTACCCGGTCGTGGTGATCGCTTCGATCGGCGCCCAGATCCGCAGGCCCTCACGTTCGACGAGGATCCGTCCGCGTCCGGCGGCGTCGCGCTGGACGGTGGACCGGACGACCGCCCCGACCTGGATCTGCCGGTGCGGCACGGCCGCGGTGAAGCGTTCCTCGAGTGCGTCCTCCCGCAACCGGGTCGGCACCTTGCCGTCCGGCTGGCCGGAGTGCAGCACGTTGTAGATCGATTCGGCGAGCAACCGGCGAAGCTCGCGGGGGAAGTCGGCGACGACCTCGCGACCACCGATCACGGCAGTGGTCCGGTCCGGGGAGACCCGGATCTGACGGACCGCGTCCCGGATCGCGGGGGCCAGTTCCCCGGCCAGTGGTTGGGCTTGCAACGTCATCGGGCACCTCCAAAGCCGAGGGTGGTGGCGAACTTCTCGGGGTTGACCAGCGCGGCGCGGCCGACGCCGGCGGCGGCGCGCTGGATGGCGGACAGCCGCGACGAGGACAGGGCGCCAGCGACCAGCCGGTCCAGCAGGTGCCAGCCGGCGAAGGCGGTCGCGCGGACCGCGAGGCCCGCATCGATGTCCGGCCGGACGTCGGTGTACGCCCGCCAGAACTCGTGCACCAGCGGCAGCAGTCGGCGCATCTTCTCGACACCGCGTTGCAGGACCAGCTCGTGGGTGAACTCGGTGTCGACGAACGCCTCGTCGCCCCGATTGGTGACCAGGTCGAGCACCGACCGGTAGACCCACTCCCCGGCGAACGCGCCGACGTCACGGGCCGGGTCGGCCAGTCGGAACTCCTCCCAGTCGGTGAGGAACAACCCGTCCTCGGCGACCAGGAACTGGTCCACCCGCAGGTCGCAGTGCGAGGGGACGCGGGGAGCGTCCCGTTCGGCGTCGCGCAGGCGCTGCACCGCGGCGATCAGCTCGGGGTCGTTCTGCAACAGCCGCCAGGCCTCGATCTCGCCGGCACTCGACTTGAGGAACACCGAGAGCGGCAGGCCCTGCAGGAACGTGACCGGCGGGAACCCGGGCGGCGACTCGTCGAGGCGCAGGCCCTCCGGTGGCGGGGTCGCGTGCAGGTGGCCGATCGCCCGGCCGACCTGCTGCGCGTGGGCCAGGCTGAAGGTCTCGTCGACCATCAGCGCGGCACCGTTCACCGCGTCGTTGATTCGTTCGAAAACGACGATCCGGTGGTCGGGGTGGCTGCCGATGAACTGCGGCCAGTGCACATTCTCGAAATTGGCCTTCGCGGCGTAGGCTTCGAAGTCGAGCAGCCTGCGCATTCTGTTCTTGGTGTCTTCGACCTGTCCGGTGAGGCGCTTGACGAAAACGTCCCGACCGCTTTCGGTGACTCCCGACCAGGCGTCGTTACGGCCGATTGGAGCAGAGACAGTGTCCCGTACGAACGGGCCGACACCCAGCTCCACCAGCACTTCGTCAACCTCGGGGACCGAGTCCAAGTCGATCGGCATCACGTGTTTCGTGACCACCGTCGCCACCTCCAACAATTCTCGGACGGGCACGCCAAGGCGCAGCCAACGTTCAGTTGAATATTCCGGCGAGGGTGCCGGACCCGGTCTTCCGCCTGCCTTTGCGACTGTCTTTCTGTCGTACCGGCGAGCGGCGTGGTTGAAGATAATCACGACCGGGTAGGACCCGGCAAGGCATCGATGTCGGGCCGTATTAAATTCGTTTCTACGGGCCGCGGCATTTTGTCCGATGTACCGGTTGGCCGAACCCGACAGGACGGCCGGTCAGCCGGCGAAACCCCAGGTCAGCGCGGATCGACGGGGGTTAAACCCCGGAATTTCCCGGGTTCCAACTTTCGCAACTGGGCGATCCGCTGGCCCAGCGACGGCGAGGCCGCCGCAACGGCCCGCTCGGATGCGCCAAAGTGGCTGGTCAGGGCCCGTCCAGCGGTCCGCGCGACAGCACCGGGCGACCGGTCGTCGGGTCTGCCACGTACCCCGAAACACTGCTGTAGACATTTATGATCTTCTGATGCAGACGACTGTGGATCGAACGGGACTCGGCAGACTCATCTCCGCGGCCGGGGGCAGCGCCGACGGCATCACGGCGGTGATCGACGACCTCGGGGCGGACGCCGTCGCCGCCACCGTGGTCCGCGAGCTGCTGCACCGGGCGGACGTGCCGGCGGGCCCCGACGTCGCCGTCCAGGTGGGACTGCGGCACGGCGACGCGACGATCCGGTACGGGCTCCAGGTCGGGTCGGCGGGGATCGCACACCTCCCCGAGCCCGTCGGGACGCCCGACGCGTCGCTGACCCAGGACCTCACCGAGGTGGTCCGCAGCCTGTTCGGGCCGCGCGGCGCGCAGTCCAGCGCGAGCCGGGTGGTCCACTGGGGGCACCTGGAGGATCCGTCGGCGTTCGACCGCCCACTGCCCGCCTACGACGTGGTCCGCCGACTCGTGGACGCGCTGGACCGGCCGTACGACATCGGCCTGGTCGAACTCTGCGTCCGCTACGGCTCCGACAAGTGGGGCCACCACACCTACCCCCGCCGGTACGAGCAGCACTTCGGCCCGCTGCGCGACCAGCCACTGACCATCCTGGAGATCGGGGTGGGCGGGTTCGGTGACCAGCACCGCGGCGGGGCGTCACTGGAGGTCTGGCGGCGCTACTTTCCCCGGGCGCTCGTCTACGGGCTCGACATCGTCGACAAGTCGCACCTCACCGACCAGCGGGTCACAGTGCTGCAGGGCGACCAGTCGTCCCCCGCCGACCTGGCCCGGGTGGTGGAGGTGATGGGCCGGCCGGACATCGTCATCGACGACGGCAGCCACGTCAGCGCCCACCTGCTCGCCTCGTTCGCCTCCCTCTTCCCCGTCCTGCGCCACGGCGGCCTGTACGTCATGGAGGACCTGCAGACGTCGTACTGGCCGACCTTCGGCGGTCGGGCCGGGACCTACGACGACCCGGCGACGAGCCTCGGGTTCCTCAAGACGCTCGTCGACGGCCTGCACCACGAGGAGATCGTCGGACGGACCCCTGCCTTCACCGACCCGGACATCGGGGGCGTGCACTTCTACCACAACCTGGCGTTCGTCGAGAAGGAGCGCAATCTGGACGGCGGAGCGCCGTCCTGGATTCCCCGGGGAGTGCGGCAGCGCGCCGGCGTGCCGGACTGACAGCGGCGCGCGAACGTCTCAACCAGCGTCGCGTACCTCCCGCTCGCCGTTCGCCCGGGACAACCGGCCCGGCCACCAGATCTTCGGCCCGATGTCGTACGCGAGCGCGGGCACCAGCAGCGAGCGGACGACAATGGTGTCGATCAGCACCCCGATCGCGACAGCGGTACCCAGCTCGACGAGCACCACAAGCGGCAGGACGGCGAGGGCGGAGAACGTCGCGGCGAGCACGATGCCGGCGGAGGTGATCACGCCGCCGGTGACGGCGAGACCGGAGAGCACCCCGGCGCGGGTGCCGCGCTTCACCGACTCCTCGCGGACCCGGCTCATCAGGAAGATGTTGTAGTCGATGCCGAGCGCGACCAGGAAGACGAACGCGAACAGCGGGAACGACGAGTCCACGCCGGGGAAGTCGAAGACGTGGCGGAACAGCAGCGCGCAGAGACCGAGGGTCGCCGCGAAGCTGAGCAGCACGGTGGCGATCAGCAGCACCGGAGCGAGCAGCGCGCGCAGCAGCAGGGCCAGGATGACCGCGATGACCACCAGCACCACCGGGATGATGACGTTCTGGTCGCGCTTCGCGGCGTCCGAGGTGTCCACGTTGATCGCGGTGAAGCCGCCGACCACCGCGTCCGCGCCGGGCACCTGGTGTACGGCGACCCGCAGCTCGCGGATGGTCCGTTCGGCGCCGTCGCTGTCGGGTGGGTCGGCCAGCGTGGCTTCCAACTGCACCCGCCCGTCGACGACCTTCGGGGCGGCGTTCGCCTCGGGTGGGCCGGTCTGCGGCCCGGTGGTGAGGGGGCGGACGTCGGCGACGCCGGGGACGTCCTTCGCGACCTGGGCGACCTGCCGGGCGGTCTGCTCGGTGGTGAAGATGGTGGCCGGGCTGCCGGTGCCGGCCGGGTAGTGCCGGGAGATCACTTCCTGGCCGTCCACCGAGTCGGTGCGCTGGGTGAAGAGGTCGGACTGGCCGAGGGTGGTGGCGCCGAGCTGGGTGAGGCCGAGCGTCAGCACTGCCAGCACCACGGCGGTGCTCAGCCAGATCGGCCGGGCGTGCCGGGCGACGAAGCCGGCGATGCGGCTCCAGATGCCGTGTTCGGCCCGTGGGTCGGCCTGGTCGGCTTCGGGCCGTCGGGGCCAGAACGCCCACCGCCCGCCGAGCACCAGCAGCGCGGGCAGGAAGGTGAGCATCACCAGCAGGGTGGCGCCGATGCCGATGGCGGCGACCGGGCCGAGCGCCCGGTTGGAGTTGAGGCTGGACAGCAGCAGGCAGAGCAGGCTGACGATGACGGTGCCGCCGGAGGCGATGATGGCCGGCGCGGCACCCTTCCAGGCGGCGCGCATGGCGTCCCAGGGCCGGTCGTGCTGGTGCAGCTCCTCCCGGTAGCGGGCGATCAGCAGCAGCGCGTAGTCGGTGCCGGCGCCGAAGACCAGCACGGTGAGGATGCCCTGGGCCTGCCCGTTGAGCTTGAGCACGTCCGCGTCGGCGAGCAGGTAGACGAAGACCGAGGCGAGGGCGTACGACATGCCGGCGGCGAGCAGCGGGAAAATCCAGAGGACCGGGCTGCGGTAGACGACCAGCAGGATGATCAGCACCACGACCAGGGTGACCAGCAGCAGTGGGCCGTCGATCGCCGAGAAGACCTCGATCAGGTCGGCGAGCAGGCCGGCCGGGCCGGAGACGTCGACGGTGAGGCCGTCCCGGTCGCCGCCGGTGATGTCGCGCAGTTGCTCGACGACCGCGCCGATCTCCTCGCCCTCGGCGTCGTCCACCGGCACGACGACCTGCAGTGCCTGGCCGTCCTCGCTCGGGATGGGCGGGGGCAGCGGGGTGACCACGCCGGGGATCTGGGCGAACCGGGCGATGTCGGCGCTGACCCGTTGCCGGTCCGCGTCGGTGATCCCGGAGCGCCGCTCGTAGACGACCAGCGCCGGGGTGGTCTGCCGGTCGACGAACTCGCCGGCGAGATCCTGGGCACGGGTCGCCTCGGCGTCGGTGGGCAGGAAGGCCGCGTTGTCGTTGGTGGCCACCTCGCTCAGACGTCCTGCGTACGGGCCGGACACGCCGCCGATCACCAACCAGGCCAGCACGACCGCCACCGCGATCAGCGTGGCCCTGCCGCCTCGTCCGGACATCCGCACTCACCTCAAGGATCGACGCATCAATCGACGCAGCGGGAGCCTCAGTCGACATCGACCATCCTGCCGGGCAGGCAGGTCCAGGGTGGGTGAAACAGGGTCACACACACGAAAACGCCCGTCGGCATCAGGCCGACGGGCGTTGGGTGGAGAAGCTCCCCCGATTGGACTCGAACCAATAACCTGCCGGTTAACAGCCGGCTGCTCTGCCAATTGAGCTACAGGGGATCGTGCACCGCCCGGAATCGGATCTCGCCGACGCCGTGCGACGGGACAAGAGTACAGGACTTTCCCCCGTGGCGGTCCAGTGGGTTACACCCGGACACCTGATGATCGACATCCGCAGGTCAGGTGCCACGACACATCGACATACAGGGTAAATCGCCATCCCGGCCCAGACATGCTTGAGCGGAGAGCAGGATGGGTAGTTAGCTGCGGACAGAGGACGCAGGCGCGAACAGGTCGCCTTCCGACGGGGCAACTCACCGGGAGGATGACGGCGCGTCAGGTACGGAAGGAGCCGCCATGCGCGGAAAGATCATGTTTCTTGGCGGGCTGGCTGCGGGATTCGTCCTGGGCGCCCGTGCCGGCCGGGAAAAGTACGAAGAGCTCGTGGTTCGGGGCCGCAAGGTGCTCGACCACCCGACCGTCCAGGAGGCGGCCGGGGTCGCGCAGGCCCAGGCCAACAAGCTCTACAGCGAGGGCAAGGACAAGCTCGGCCAGACCAAACTGGCCGAGAAGCTGGGCACCGGCAACGGCAGCACCGGCAAGCAGGAGCTGACCGCCGCCGACGACGCGTTCGCCGGCACGCCCGCCACCGTGGGCGCCAAGGCGGGCACCAGCACGGTCGGCACGACCTCCGGGTCGCCGTCGTCCACGAACCCCCGCACCAAGCCGTCCGGCTCGGGCACGAACGCCAGCACGCTCTGACCACACGCACGTACACGGGCCGGTCGCCGCAGGGCGACCGGCCCGTGGTCGGTCCGGGGTGCGATCAGTCCTTGCTGCTGAACGCCGCGTCGAAGGCGGCGCTCGGTGCGTCGAAGGCGAGCCGGCGGACGAACTGCAACGCCTCCGGGGCGCCGACCAGCCGGTCCATCCCCGCGTCTTCCCACTCGACCGAGATCGGGCCGGTGTAGCCGATCGCGTTCAACGCGCGGAAGCAGTCCTCCCAGGGCACGTCGCCGTGGCCGGTGGAGACGAAGTCCCACCCGCGGCGCAGGTCCGCCCAGGGCAGGTGCGAGGCGAGCCGGCCACGCCGGCCGTCCCCGGTACGCACCTTCGCGTCCTTGCAGTCCACGTGGTAGATGCGGTCGGCGAAGTCGAAGATGAAGTTCACCGGGTCCAGCTCCTGCCACACGAAGTGCGACGGGTCCCAGTTCAGCCCGAACGCGGGCCGGTTGCCGATCGCCTCCAGCGTCCGCTTCGTCGTCCAGTAGTCGTACGCGATCTCGCTGGGGTGCACCTCGTGGGCGAACCGCACCCCCACCTCGTCGAACACGTCGAGGATGGGGTTCCACCGGTCGGCGAAGTCCTGGTAGCCGCGCTCGATCATCGCCGGCGGCACCGGCGGGAACATCGCCAGGGTGTGCCAGATCGACGAACCGGTGAAGCCGACAACGGTCTTCACCCCGAGCTTCGCCGCCGCCCGCGCGGTGTCCTTGATCTCCTCGGCGGCCCGCTGGCGAACCCCCTCGGGCTCTCCGTCGCCCCAGATGCGGCCGGGCAGGATGTCCTGGTGCCGCTCGTCGATCGGGTGGTCGCAGACCGCCTGGCCGACGAGGTGGTTGGAGATCGTGAAGACCTGGAGGTTGTACTTCGCGAGGGTCTCCTTCTTCCGCTCGACGTACGAGTCGTCGGCGAGCGCCTTGTCGACCTCGAAGTGGTCGCCCCAGCAGGCGATCTCCAGACCGTCGTAGCCCCACTCGGAGGCGAGCCGGCAGACCTCCTCGAACGGAAGATCGGCCCACTGGCCGGTGAAGAGCGTGATGGGTCGCGCCATTGTCCTTCTCCCCTGTTGTGATGGGGATTCCCTGTGCGGACCGGGGCGAGGGGTGACCGGACGTACGCGGCGTTCGCGCGGTCACCGGTGGGTGCGGAACACACCTGGGCCCGGCGGGTTGCGCCTCCCACCGGGTCACCGGCCACCAGCACGGTCGCCGCCCTCAGCCTATTTCCGAGGTGCCCGATCGGGGAAGCCCTGGAGTCGACAGTTCATCCGATCATTTCCTCGGGGGCGGGCAGGACCGCCCGTACGGTGAAGCCCCCTCCGGCGCGCGGGCCGGCGGAGAAGGTGCCGCCGAGCCGCTCGGCGCGCCTGCGTACCCCGAGCAGACCTCGCCCGGCGACCTGGCTGCCGCCGCCTGCCGGGGCGGGCCCGGCGCCCTCGTCGCGGATCTCGATGGTGATGCCCGCGGCGTCGTAGCGCAGGCGGACCCCGACCGGAGCGCCCGGCGCGTGCCGGCAGGCGTTGGTCAGCGCTTCCTCGATGATCCGGTACGCCACCACGTCGACCGGGCCGGGCAGCGGCCGGGGTTGCCCGGCCATGCTCCACCGCACCGGTTGGCCGGCGGTGAAGCCCTCCACCAAGGCGTCGAGACGGTTCAGGCTGGGCGTCGGCTCGGACGGGTCGTCGGGCTCCTCCGCCCGGCCCAGCGCACCGAGCAGCTGATGGCCTCGCGCCAGCACCGTCCCACGCCACTGCGCGAACAACCCCATGCTGGTCAAGGTACGGCAGCCAGCTGTGAAGCGGTCGGCGGCGTCCACGCAATGTGCCGCATCCGAATGCCCCGGCAGCGGTGCGGGGATCAGCCCACACCGAGGCTCCGACTCCCCCGCAACCCCGCGCCCACGGCGGCCGGGCGAAGCGGTGATGGCGGGCCGGCGGGCGAAGCAGTGATGCCTCTGAGTCATCAGGATGACTCAGAGGCATCACGCTCGTTGGCGACACCGCTCGTCGCGCTTGTGCCGAGGCGGAGGGGCCGACGACGCGGGTCGCAGCCCCTCCGGGATCAGTCGGTCAGGGCAGGGTCCACTTCTGGTTGGCGGCGTTGAGGCAGGTCCAGAGGTGCACGATCGTGCTGTCGGCGGAGTTGTTGCCGGAGACGTCCAGGCACTTGCCCGACGACGGGTTGCGCAGGGTGCCGTCGGACTGCGCCGCCCAGTTCTGCGCGCCGGTGCCGTTGCACGTCCAGAGCTGGATCTTGGTGCCGTCGGCGGTGCCGCTGCCGTTGACGTCCAGGCACTTGCCGAGCGCCTTGATCGTCGAGTTCGGCGTCACCGTCCACGTCTGCGCCGCGCTGCTGTTGCAGGTGTAGATCTGGATCTGGGTGCCGTCGGCGGTGGCACCGTTGCGCACGTCCAGGCACTTGCCGGCGAGACCCTTGATCGGGCCGACCCCGGTGCTGCCGCCGCTCCCCTTGACCAGTGTGAAGTCGTCCACGTCGAAGAGCCCGGTGCCGCTACCGGTGAAGGTGAGATACAGGTTCTGGGTGCCGGACGGGACGTTGGACAGCGCCGTGGTGACGTTGGCGAAGGTCGTCCAACTGCCGGTGTTGGGCACGGCGACCGAGCCCAGCACCGGGCCGGTGGCCGAACCGGTGCGCACCTGGATGGTGCCGCCAGCGCCGCCGGAGACGACCCGGGACGTGAACGAGGTGACCCCGGTCAGGTTGACGCCGTTGTAGGCGGCCCAGTCGCCCGGGTCGATGTAGCCGATGGTCTGCCCGCCGTTGGCGCCCGCCTTGGTGAACGCGGAGACGCCGTTGGCCGCGCTGAACGTCTCGGCCTGGATCGTGGTGTTGCCGGTCGGCGGCGGCGTGGTGCCCAACTCCTTGATCCGGATGTTGCGGAACGAGGCGTCGTCACCGGTGCCGTGGTTCTGGATGCCGATGTGGCCGGCCAGCGATCGGACCGGGTTGGTGTTGGTGAAGTCGTTGATCTTCACGCCGTTCAGGAAGATCTGCAGCCGCTCCCCCTCGACCAGCAGTTCGTAGGTGTTCCACTCCCCCGGCGCGTTCAACGCCGCGTCGCGAGCGGCGATGTCGGCGGACTTGAAGGTGTAGACCGCGCCGGTGGTGCGGTCGGTCGCGTCGGTGGCGTCGATCTGGATCTCGTAACCGTTGTCGACCGCCGACCACGGGTCACTCGACGGTGGGAAACCGATGAAGATGCCGGAGTTGTCGTCACCGGCCAGCTTCCAGTCCAGCTTCAGCGAGTAGTTGGTGAACTGCTTGGCGTTGTACCAGAACAACCCCATGCCGCCGACCGAGGTCAGGGTGGCGTCGGAGTTGGTGAAGCTGCCCGGGCCGGCCTGTGACCAACCGGCCGTCGAGCCGTTGAACAGCGGGGTGTAGCCGGTCTCGGGCCGGCAGTCGGCCTTGCTCCGACCGGAGGCGTACCGGATGCCGCCGAGCAGGTGGTTGCGGAACGCCGGCTCCGCGTACGACGCCTGGGTGTGCCCCGCGCCGGTGTAGAAGGACCGGCCGCCGCTGTAGCTCTTGCACCAGCTCAGCGGGTGGTCGGCACCCATGCCGCCGCCGGAGTACGACGACTCGTCAAGGGTGGCCAGCACGTGCGCGGTCGACCGGGCGTTGGTGCGGTAGTTGTACCACTCGTCGGTGCGGGTCCAGGTCTGCGGCAGATGCCCGGTCGCCGCGTGGCCCCGGTCCTCCACCTTCATGTTGGCCTGCTGGATCGCCGGGTGCGAGGCGAACCACGCGCCCACCAGGTTGCCGTAGAACGGCCAGTCGTACTCGGTGTCGGCTGCGGCGTGCACACCCACGTACCCGCGACCGGAGCCGATGTACGACTCGAAGGCGGTCTGCTGGCTGGCGTTGAGCACGTCGCCGGTGGTGTTGAGGAAGACGACCGCCTCGTACTGGTTCAGGTTGCTGGTGGTGAACGCGGCGGCGTCCTCGGTCGCGGTGACGGTGAAGTTGTTCGCCGCGCCCAGGTCGCGGATGGTCTGGATGCCGACCGGGATCGCGTCGTGCCGGAAACCGGCGGTCTTGGAGAACACCAGCACGTCGTACGGGGCGTCGGCGGCGCTGGCCGGGGTGGCCGGGGTGGTACAGGCGATGACGGCGAGTGCGGCCATTGCCGCACCGAGGACGGGTCGCAGGCGTCTGCGCATATCGCTCTCCTAATTGCGGTTAGGAGGGGCCCCTCGCACCACACTAGGCGTTGTCGAAGGGCCCCTCCCGCCAGCTCAGGGCAGGGTCCACTTTTGGTTGGCGGCACCGCTGACACAGGTCCACAGGTGGACCACGGTGCTGTCGGCGGAGCTGTTACCGGAGACATCGAGGCACTTGCCGGACGACGGGTTGCGGAGCGTGCCGTCGGCCTGGGCGGCCCAGTTCTGCGCGGCCGTGCCGTTGCAGGTCCAGAGCTGGATCTTGGTGCCGTCCGCGGTGCCGGCACCCGAGACGTCCAGGCACTTGCCCAACGACTTGATCGTCGAGTTCGCGGTGACCGCCCAGGTCTGCGCCGCGCTGCCGTTGCAGGTGTAGATCTGGATCTGCGTGCCGTCGGCGGTGGCGGCGCCCCGCACGTCCAGGCACTTGCCGCCCAGGCCCTTGATCGGCCCGGTCCCGCTGGCCGGCGGCGTGCCGGTGACGAAGGTGAACGCGTCCAGGTCGTAGAGCGCCCCGGTGCCCGACCCGGCGAAGGTCAGGTAGAGGGTGGTCGTGCCGGTCGGCGGATTGCTGATCGTCCCGGTGACGGTGGTGAAGGTTTCCCAGCCGCCGGTGACCGGGACCGTGGCCGAGCCGAGCACCGTGCCGGTGGCCGAGCCGGCCCGGACCTGGAGGGTGCCACCGGCACCCGCCGAGGAGACCCGGGCGTTGAACGAGGTCACGTTGCCCAGTCGGTACGGCTGGAAGGCGATCCAGTCGCCGTTGTTGATGTCACCGACGGTCTTGCCACCCTCGGCCGGGGTCTTGCTGAACACGTTGATCCCCGACGAGGTGGCGTAGAACTCGGCCTGACGGTGCCGCGGCGGCAGCGTGTGCTGGGTGTGCGTGGTCAGCCCACCGGCGTCGGTGTACTCGGCGTCGAAGATCGCGAAGATGTTCGCCGCGTCGTCGTGCTCGCCGTCGACCGGGATGGTGATCGATCCCGAGCAACCGGTCTTCGAGGTGATCTGGTGCCCGTGCTGGTCGTGCCCGAGCACGTAGGTCATCTTGACCTTGGTGCAGTCGATGGTGCCGTCCTCCGGGTCGGTCACCGTGATGCTGTACGGCACGGTGTCCCCGAAGCTGAACAGCTGACCGTTACCCGGGTTGTTGATCGTGACCGTGGGCGCGGTGTTGCCGACGCTGATCTGCACGCTGCTGCTGCCGGTGGCGCCCTGCGGGTCCCGCACCGTCAACGTGGCGGTGTAGGTGCCGTTGGCGTTGTACGTCTTCGACGGGTTCGCCGAGGTGGAGGTGGTTCCGTCACCGAACGCCCACGAGTAGGTGAGCGCGCCGCCCTCGGGGTCGGACGAGCCGGCCGAGGAGAACGCCACGGTGAGCGGGGCTGCCCCGGACGTGCGGTTGGCGCTGGCCTTCGCGGTGGGCGCCCGGTTGCCGCCACCGACGTAGTCGAAGCGGTAGAGCGCCGAGTTGGCGTCACCGTTGAAGTAGCCGGTGCCGTAGTCGAGCACGTAGTACGCGCCGTCCGGGCCGAACGCGGAGTCCATCACCTGCTTGCCGACCCAGGGGAAGGTGTCGATGGTGCCCCGGGAGCCGTCGGCGTTGACGTGGATCGGCTTGATCCAGCCGCGGCCGAACTCGGTGGCGAAGAACTGCCCGTCGAACGACTGCGGGAACTTGGTGGTGGAGGTCGACGAGGCGTTGTACCGGTAGACCGGACCGCCCATCGGCGACTCGGAGCCACCGCCGAACTCGGTCGGGGTGCCGGCGTCGCCGGCGTACCGGATCCAGGCCGGCTGGGCCGGCGGCAGGGTGGTCAGGCCGGTGTTGCGGAACGAGTTGTTCGTCGGCCCGCCGGTGCAGTTGTACTTCGCGCCGCTGGTGTTCGTCGCGAAGTCCCACTCGTTGTACGTCTCGGTGCTGGTGTTGGTGCCGGTGCAGTACGGCCAGCCGTAGTTGCCCGGTGCGGCGACCCGATTGAACTCGACCTGGCCGGACGGCCCTCGGGTGGAGCTGGTGGAGCCGGCGTCCGGCCCGTAGTCACCGACGTAGACCACCCCGGTGGCCTTGTCCACGCTGATCCGGAACGGGTTGCGGAACCCCATCGCGTAGATCTCCGGCCGGGTCTTGGCCGTACCGGGGGCGAACAGGTTGCCCGACGGGATGGAGTACGTGCCGTTGGCGTTCACCTTGATCCGCAGGATCTTGCCGCGCAGGTCGTTGGTGTTGCCGGCGCTGCGCTGCGCGTCGTACGCGGGGTTGCGGTTGGTCCGCTCGTCCAGCGGCGAGTAGCCGGCGGACTCGAACGGGTTGGTGTCGTCGCCGGTGGACAGGTAGAGGTTGCCGGCGGCGTCGAAGTCGATGTCCCCACCGACGTGGCAGCACAGGCCCCGGTTGGCCGGCACGTCGAGCACGTCGACCTTGCTGGACTGGTTGAGCGTGAAGTCCGCGTTGAGGGTGAACCGGGAGAGCCGGTTGACGCCGTTCCAGGCCGAGAAGTCGGTGCCGGTGGCCGGCGCGTCACCGCCGGGGGTGGAGAGCGGCGGGGCGTAGTAGAGGTAGATGTACCGGTTGCTGGCGAAGCCCGGGTCGACTCCGACGCCCTGCAACCCCTCCTCGTCGTGGGTGTAGACCGACAGGGTGCCGATCACGCTGGTGGTGCCGTTGGCGTCGGTGCGGCGCAGGGTGCCGTTGCGGGCGGTGTGCAGGACCGAGCGGTCCGGCAGCACCGCCAGGGACATCGGCTCACCCATGTCGGTCACGCCGCGGGCCAACTCGACCTGCTGGAAGTCGCTGGCGACGATGGTGTGCGCCTGCGCGGGGGCCGAGCCGGCGGCGAGTGTGACAGTGCCGGCGGCGACCGCGAGCAGCAGTGCCGATCCGGCGGAGAACCATCGTCGGGACCGTTGTCTGGGAACATCCTTCTTGGACATCTGTGCTGCCCCTTCCTGACGAGTGACTGCCAGGCCGGGCGCGCGCCGTCGCGCCGGATGCCGTAGCGGTGGTGGGGGTCGATGGGTTACCGCGCCGCCGGTTCACCTCGACGAAACATTGTCGTGTTGGTCACGACACTAAGTCCCATGTGTCGATGTGTCTATATCTTCCGGCGGTTCAGCATCAACTTTCGTCGATTTGATCGAAAGTCGCCGGTCAGGCGCGTCGGTCGATCGCCTGCCCGGCCAGCTCGACCAGGGCCACGCGGGCCTCGTCGGCCACCGCCGCGCTCTGTAGGGCGGACAGCGCGGCCGCCGTCCGGACCCGGATCATCTGCTCGATCCGCTCCCGCGCGCCGGTCGCCTCGATGATCTCGCGCAACTCCGCCGCGCCCTCGGCGTCCAACGCCGGGTTGCCGAACAGCTCCCGCAGCCGGACGGTCTGCGACCGGTCGGCGGCGCTGCGGGCCAGCGCCATCATGACCGTCGGCTTGCCCTCACGCAGGTCGTCCAGGACCGACTTCCCGGTGACCGCCGGATCACCGAAGACGCCCAGCACGTCGTCACGGAGCTGGAAAGCGTCACCCAGCGGGTCACCGAACTCGCCCAGCGCGGCGATCAGCTCCGGTCCCGCGCCGGCCAGGGCCGCGCCGATCTGCAACGGTCGGGTGACCGTGTACCGGGCGGCCTTCATCCGGATCACGGTGAGCGCGCTGGCCACCGAGCCGTCCCCGACGCCCGAGACCAGGTCCAGGTACTCCCCCGCGATCACCTCGGTACGCATCAGCGCGAACACGCCGTAACCCCGGTGCACCTGCTCGGTGCTCAGCCCGCACTCGTGGAACATCTGATCCGACCACGCGGCGCAGAGGTCCCCGCAGAGCAGCGCGGTGTTGCGGCCGTACGCCTCGGGGTCACCCCGCCACGACGAGCGGGCGTGCAGGTCGGCGAAGAGCCGGTGCACCGACGGCTCACCGCGGCGGCGGTCGCTGCCGTCCAGGATGTCGTCGTGGATCAGCGCGAACGCGTGGAACAGCTCCAGGGCGGCGGCCGCCACCACGATCGGGGTGCCGTCGGCCGCGCCCGCCCCGCGCCAGCCCCAGTAGCAGAAGAGCGGTCGTATCCGTTTGCCACCGGCCAGCACGAACCGTTGCAGGGCGGTGAACACGCCACGCGGCGCGCCGTCGGGCCAGTCCGGGCCCTGCCGCTCCAGGAACCCGGCCAGTTCCGCGTCGAAGCGTGCCCGCAGTCCGCTCGTGTCGGTGGGCGCGACGGTGACCGTCATGTCCGCTCCCCTGAACCGCTCGCGCCGTCGACGCCTAATCCGGCCAGCTCCAGCAGCAGCGCCTTGACCTCGGTGGCCGCGATCTTGTCGCGGGCCGCCGTCGGGTCGGAGCAGAGCAGCACCGGGGCGTCGGCCGGGTCGTCCGGCAGCCGCCCGTGCGAACCGCGCACCGCCCGCGCGCCGGCGTCCAGGCCGACAGCGCTCATCAGGTAGCGCATGCCGAGCTTCTTGCGAGCCAGCGCGACCCCGGCCCGGGCCTTCGCGGCACCGGGGTTGGCCGGGTCGAAGAACAACTCCGCCGGGTCGTAACCCGGCTTGCGGTGAATCTCCACCAGCCGGGCGAAGTCCGGCGCCCGGGCGTCGTCCAACCAGTAGTAGTACGTGAACCAGGCGTCCGGTTCGGCCACGAGCACCAGCTCACCGGCGCGCGGGTGGTCCAGCCCGTGTGCGGCCTTGCCGTCGGCGTCGAGCACCTCGGCCACCCCGGGCAGGTTGGCGCAGAGCTTCGCCACCGCCGCGACGTCGGCCGGGTCCTTGACGTAGACGTGCGCCACCTGGTGGTCGGCGACAGCGAACGCCTTCGACGTCCACGGATCGAGGTACTCCATGCCGGCCTGGGTGTGCACCCGTAACAGCCCTTCGGCGCGCAGTAACCGGTTGACGTCCACCGGCCGGGACACGTCGGTGATGCCGTACTCCGACAGCACCACCACAGTGGCGTCCCGGGCCCGGGCGGCGTCCAGCAGTGGGCCGAGGACGGCGTCCAGCTCGGCCGCCGCCGCGGCGGCCTCGGCCGACGAGGGGCCGAAGCGTTGCAGGTCGTAGTCCAGGTGCGGCACGTAGACCAGCGTCAGGTCGGGTGACACGTCGGCGAGGATCTGCTCGGCCGCCTGGCAGATCCACCGTGACGACGGCAACCCGGCCGTCGGCCCCCAGTAGGTGAACAGCGGGAACGTGCCCAACCGCCCGGTGAGCGCGTCGTGCAGCTCCGGCGGGTCGGTGTAGCAGTCCGGCTCCTTGCGCCCGTCGGCGTAGTAGACCGGCCGGGGCGTGACAGTCCAGTTCACGTCGGCGCCCATGGCGTACCACCAGCAGACGTTGGCCACCGTGTAGCCGGGTTCGGCCCGGCGGGCGGCCTGCCAGAGCTTGTCCCCGCCGACCAGCGCGTTGTGCTGCCGCCACAGCAACACCTCGCCCAGTTCCCGGAAGTACCACCCGTTGCCGACGATCCCGTGCCCGCTGGGCGGCTCGCCGGTGAGGAAGGTGGACTGCACCGAGCAGGTCACGGCGGGCAGCACGGTGCCCAGCTCGGCCCGGAAGCCGCCGTCGGCGACTCCCCGCAGTCGCGGCATGTGCGCCAGTAGTCGGGGCGTCAACCCCACCACGTCGAGGACCACCAGTCGCCGGCTCATCGCGTCACTCCCATACTCACGGATCGCTGCGCGGTCAGGCCGAGGCCGACCAGTTCGTCGCGGGCGAAGGCCAGTTCCGCGGCGATACCGGCGGCCAGCTCCGCATCGGTGCCGGGCCGTCGGGCGGCCGGCAGCACCCCCCAGGTGTACGTCTCGACGTCGAGGTGGTCGCAGCCGGCGGTCGGACCCTCGAAGAGCGCTCTCAGGGCCGCGCGGAGCACCGGCAGGGTCGAGCCGAGCGGTTCCTCGGGCGGGGCGTGCAGGGGCACGTGGTAGTGCACCCGCCACGGGCCGGGGAGCGCCCGGTCCAGCGCCTCGTCCAGGTCGTCGGCCGCGTACGCCGGGTCGGCCGGGTCGGAAAGACCGGCACAACCGGCACCCCGGGTCTGGTGCAGGAAGCGGGGCTCCACCCAGCGGCGCAGCGCCTCGGCCCCACCCTCCGGGTCGGCGGCCTCGACGGCGGCCGACACCTGCACCTTCACCACCGGAAGGCCGGCGGCCCGCAGCCGTTCCAGCGCCTCGGCGGGCTCCTCCCAGGCGCAGGCCAGATGGGCCAGGTCGACACAGACACCCAACCGGTCGGTGTCCATTCCGGACAGCAACGCGGCGGCCTGAGCGGTGCTCTCCACGACACAACCGGGCTCCGGCTCGAAGGCGATGCGCACCTCACGGCCGGTGTCCCGCTGCACCGTGGCCAGGCCGGCGGCCAGCTGGTCCAGTCGCTGTCGCGCCGCGTCCGCGCGGCCGGTGTCCCACGGTTGCCGCCAGGCCAGCGGCAGGGTGGAGATCGAACCCCGGGCCGCGTCGTCGGGCAGCAGGTCGGCGAGCACCCGGGCCAGATCCAGTGTGTACGTCAGACGCTGCTCGGTGGTCCAGTCCGGGTGGTACACGTCCTGCTTCACCACCGGCGCCTGGAAGGCCGCGTACGGGAAGCCATTGAGGGTGACCACCTCCAGACCGCGCGCGTCCAGTTCGACGCGGAGCCGGCGGCGCAGCGTCGGGTCGGCGGCCAGCTCGGCGGCGACCGGGGCGGCCAGCCACAGGCCGAGCCCGAGCAGGTCACTGCCGAGCGCCTGACGCACCGGCAGGGCGTAGGTGTCCAGTTGGCCGAGGATGCCGGCGAGGTCCTCGGCGGGGTGCACGTTGGTGCAGTAGCCGAGGTGGACGGTCTCGCCGCCGGCGTGTCGCAGCCGCATCAGCTACCGCCGCGCAGGATCGAGTTGCCGGTCTGCGGGTCCACGGCGGCGCTGACGTCCAGGTCGCTGAGGTCGAGCCGCCCCGACTGCCCGTAGAACTCCACCGGGTTGCGCCACAACACCGTGTCGACGTCGTCGTCGCTGAAGCCGGCCGCCAGCATCGCCTCGCCGGTAGCCCGGGTCAGCAGCGGGTCGGAGCGCCCCCAGTCGGCCGCCGAGTTGACGAGCATCCGGTCCGTACCGTACTCGCGCAGCAGCTCCACCATCCGCTGCGGGGTCATCTTGGTGTCCGGGTAGATCGAGAAGCCCAGCCAGCAGCCGCTGTCCCTGACGAGCTTGACGGTCACCTCGTTGAGGT
The DNA here is from genome assembly GCF_018070385.1 of Micromonospora sp. C97. NCBI lineage: Bacteria > Bacillati > Actinomycetota > Actinomycetes > Micromonosporales > Micromonosporaceae > Micromonospora > Micromonospora sp. C97. The sequence goes on along the minus strand of NZ_JAGPXU010000006.1, from coordinate 51,927 downwards.
GGTCGACCACCACGCGACCCGCGTCGATGCCGGACTCGGCGACCACGGCGAGGGTCCGCTCGCAGCCGCGCGCCTTGTCCCGGTGCGGGGTGTGCACCAGCGCCGGCAGGTCGTACGCCACAGCGAGGGCGAGCTGCGCGGCGAACGCCTCGTCCTCCTCGGGCGTCATCGAGTCGTACCCGATCTCGCCGACCGCGACCACCGCGTCCTTGTCCAGGTAGCGGGGCAGCAGGTCGAGGACCGGACGGCAGCGCGGGTCGTTGGCCTCCTTGGGGTTCAGCGCGATGGTGGCGAAGTGGCGCACCCCGAACTGCCCGGCCCGGAACGGCTCCCAACCGATCAGCGAGTCGAAGTAGTCGGTGAACGAGGCCGCGCTGGTGCGCGGTTGCCCCAGCCAGAACGCCGGTTCCACCACCGCGCGCACGCCGGCGGCGGCCATCCGTTCGTAGTCGTCGGTGGTGCGTGAGGTCATGTGGATGTGGGGGTCGAAGATGCGCATGTCACGCCTCCCGGGGCAGTGCGGCGGTGAGCCGGTGGAGCAGGTCGGTGGCGTCGGCGGGCAGGTCCCGGCCGGCGGCGTGCCGTTCGGCGGCGAGCGCGGCCAGCATCGCGGCCAGTTCGCCGTCGGCCCGGGTGTCCAGGTCGGCCACCGCGGCCAGGGGGACGCCGCTGAACACGCACTTGAGCACCGCCTGTCGCCAGGCGGCCGGGTCGAGGTGCCGGGCGTACGGGCCGAGCGCGGCGGCAACCAGCCGGGTGTCGTTGGTCCGGATCGCGTCGTGCAGCAACGGCACGCCGGCGGCGCCGATCGGCAGCAGCGACAGGGCCCGCAGCACGGCTCGCCGCTCGGCCGCGTCACCGTGCTGGTAGAGGCGCTCGGCGTACTCCGCGTGCTCGCCGGGCAGGCTGGTCAGCAGCAGCACCCGGGCCGCGTCGTCGGCGGTCCAGCCGGGGGCGTCGGGCAGCGCGGCCCGGCCGCAGCGGCGGCCGACGGCGGGGAAGAGCCGGGTGATCGCGGTGGGCTCGGTGGTGACCCGGCGCAACGCCGTGTCCAGCCAGTCGGGATCGGGTACGCCTCCCAGCGCGGCCCGTAGTGAATCCGGTGTCATCCCGTCTCCTCCCCTTGTTGCTACGCAGGCACCCCAGGAATGTCTGCGGGCAGTTCGTCCTTCGTGCCGCCGGCCAGTGCGGCGGCACGCAGGAACTCGATCGACCGGGCGGCCACGGCGGGTGCGGCGTGCGAGTCGCGGGGCAGCTCGACGGCGACCAGGCCGCGGTAGCCGGCGTCGCGCAGCGCGGCCAGCACCGGCGGAAAGTCGATCTCGCCGACCCCGAACTCCAGGTGCTCGTGCACGCCCCGGCGCATGTCGTCGATCTGCACGTTGACCAGGTGATCGGCCACCTCGGCGACGCACTGCGGCACCGGCCACGGCTCCAGGCACCGGCAGTGGCCGATGTCGAGGGTGATGCCGAAGCGGGCCGGGCTGCCGAGGGCGGCGTACAGCCGACGCCAGTCGGCGATGTCCTGCACCAGCATGCCCGGCTCCGGTTCGAACCCGACTGTGACGCCGGCGGCGTCGGCCGCGTCGACCACCGTGGCACACCCGGCCACCAGCCGGTCCCAGGCGCACTGCTGCGGCACCGCCTCGGGTCGGACGCCGGCCCAGAACGAGACCGCCTCCGCGCCCAGGTCGGCACCGATCCGCACGGCCCGCCGCAGGAACTCGATGCGCCGGGTCGGGTCGTCGTGCAGCAACGTGGGGGCGTGCTTCTGCCACGGGTCGAGCAGGTAGCGGGCCCCGGTCTCGATGACCACGGCCAGGCCCAACGATTCCAGCCGGCGACCGACGGCGGCGACCCGGCGGGTGAGCCCGGGCGCGAACGGGTCCAGGTGGTCGTGGTCCAGGGTGAGCGCCACCCCGTCGTAGCCGAGTTCGGCGATGACGGCGAGCGCGTCGTCGAGCCGGTGGTTGGCGAAACCGTTCGTGCCGTACCCGAGGCGCAGCGTCGTGGCGTCGGCGGCCGGCGCGCCCGGTCGGGGCTCGGGGACGCTCATGTCGGGGAGACCTTCCGGGCCAGCCGTCGACCCAGCGGCGCGGCCGCCGCGACGGCCACCCCGAGCAGCCCTGCTCCACCGCGCGCGGTGAGGGCACCCTGGAGGGCCGGCAGCCCGGTGATCCCGGCGCCGACGGCGGCGCGGACCCGTCCGGCCGACGGGTCCCGGACAACCTGGGCCTGGGCCGCGCCGTACCGGGCGGCGTACCAGCCGGCCAGCACGGCGGGCAGCACCGCGGCGATCCCGGCCGCGCGGCCGCGGCCCGCGCTCACCCCGATCTCGCCGACGGCCTCGGCCCGGTCGGTGGCTCCGGCTCGGTCGGTGACTCCGGCCTGTTCAGCGCTACGAGCGGCGGCGCGTCGGGCCCCTGGCGCGGCGACGGCGGCGCTGGCGGCGACCAGCGCGGTGCCGGCCAGGGTGCGCATCGGCAGGGTGGCGTCGGCGCCGGTGACCTCCCGGCGGGACAGCGCGGTGACCGTCCAGGTGTGCGCGGCGACTGTCGCCGCCGCCGGCAACGCCCGGGTCAGCCGGCCGCCGGACGCGCCGAGCAACACGTCCAGGCCCCGGCAGGCGGCCATCACCGCCGGGCCGGCGGCGGTGTTCTTGGCCAGCAGGTCGTACCCCCAGATGGTGGCGGCCAGCGGCACGGCGAGCGCGGCGGCGCGGCGACCGCCCACGGCGGCGGCCAGGCCCACGCCGGCGGCGGTGAGGCCCGCCGCGAGACCGACCGCGGCGGCCGGGGTGACCCGCCCGCTCGGGATCGGTCGTTCGGGCCGCTCCTCGGCGTCCAGGCGTCGGTCGGCCCAGTCGTTGGCGGCCATGCCGGCCCAGTAGAGCAACACCGAGGCGCCGGCCAGAGCCGGGGTACGCGGGCTCAACGCGCCGGCCGCCGCGGCCCCGGCGATCACGTCACCGGGCACCGAGAGCGCCGCCGGAGCGCGGACCAGCTCGGCAAGATCAGCCAACGTTGTCATGGGCACCGTCCTCGCCGTGCAGTTGCCGGGTGAAGGCGGTCAGCCGGGCCCACTGTTCGCCGAGCGAGTGGGTGGGCGCGCCCAGCGGGTCCTTGAAGAAGAAGCCCAGGTCGACGAGCGGTCCCACCTGCCCGGCGGCGTGCGCGGCGGCGGTGAGTCGGGCCAGGTCGAGCACCAGCGGCGCGGCCAGCGCCGAGTCGCAGCCGTGCCAGGTGAACTCCATCCGCATGCCGGTGCCGAGGAAACCGGTGAAGGTGATCAGATCCCAGGCGGTCTTGAAGTCGCCCAGCTCCTCGACGAACTCGATGCGGGTGCCGCCCTGCGGGACGTAGCCCAACGTCTCACCGAGCACCCGCTGCTTGCTCTGCACCTTCGCCGCGTTCGCGGCCGGGTCGGCGAGGGTCGCGCCGTCGCCGCCGCCGAGCAGGTTGACCCCGGACCAGGAGCCCACGGCCAGGTTGCGCATCGCGAACATCGGCGCGAGCACCGACTTGACCAGGGTTTCCCCGGTCTTGCCGTCGTGCCCGGCGTACGGCAGGCGGGCCTCCTCGGCCAGCGCGGCGAGCGCCGGCAGCCGCAGCCCGGTGGACGGGGTGAAGTCGACGTACGGGCAGCCGGCGAGCAGCGCCGCGTAGCCGTAGAGGGAGCTGACCGGCAGCACCTCGTCCGGGCCGTCGAGGGCGGCGCGCAGCGCGGCCGGGTCGGCGTGCCCGGGGTGCGGTCGAGGGGCCGGCTCGGTGGCGGAGACGTTGACCACCACCACCCGGTCCAGCTCGTGCCGCTCCCGGAAGGTGGTGAGATCACGGACCACGGCGGCGGCCCGGTCGGCCTGGGTGTCGCCCACCGGTGCGGGGCGCAGCTCCTGCTCGACCACGCCCAGCTCGTCGCGGAGCGCCGCGACCAGCCGCCAGGGGATGACACCGGCGTCAGCGAGGGCCTCGGCGCGTTTGCACAGCGGAGTGGTGGCCAGGTCGTGCCCGCCGAAGACGAGGTCGGCGAAGGCCGGCAGGGCCGGGCCGCGCAGCTCGGGCAGCTCGGTGACGCAGCCGGTCGGCCCGGCCAGACCGGCCCGCAGCGCGAGCCCTCCGACGATGCTGGTGGTCGCAACGGACCCGCGCGCTCCTACCAGCCAGACACCTGTTCGCATGGTGCTCCTTCCCCGTTCACGAGGAACCGTCGGTACCGCTAAATATAGGAATATCAGAATATGTTTCGGAAAGATACGCCCCGGTTTTCCGAACAGCCGGGGTGGATGGGCCCCGTCCGCCCGTCCCGCACCGGAACAACACCGGCTTCCGACGTCGGCGTCGGCGGCGACGACGCCGGACCGGTCCCGGCAGGTGCGAGCAGACGGGGCTGGTAGGCAGGGTCGGGTCGGCGTCTCGACCCTGCCTCCCCCGCATCCGGCCGGTCGGGGCGTTGGCATGCCCCGGCCGGGCGCCTCAGGCCGCCGCGCCCACCGGAACACCGACCGGACCACGACCCGCCGGAAAGCGGCGGGCGGGCACGGCAGGGCTCGGGGTAGCGGCGGACGGTCTCATCAGGTCCTGTGGATCCTCACCGGTGGTGGCGGTCCTCCGGTGCGACCGGGGAATCCCGGTCCGGTCACACCGGACGACCGTCCTGCTCGTGCGCCACCGGGCCGTACGGCCCGGGTGCACGCTCCCCGATGCCGACCTCTGTCCCGGCCACGGGGCGCAATCCGTGGCTGGTCCCTCGCCGGTCGGCGTCGGAAAGCCCGTCGGGCGACGGCGGCGCGTTCACCGCCGTCGCGGATGGTCAAAGGTCAGACGGCCGCCGCGGTCAGCGTCGGCGCCACCTCGGCCCAGGAGGAGCCGAGCTCCGCCGAGCGCGTCACCGCGTCCAGCACCAGCTGGACCTGCAACGCGTCGGCGAAGGAGGGAGTCGGGTCGACACCGGTGGCGACCGCCTCGATGAAGTCGCGCATTTCGTGCGTGAACGAGTGCTCGTAGCCGATGATGTGGCCCGGGGGCCACCACGCCGACATGTACGGGTGCTCGCCCTCGGTCACCAGGATGCGGCTGAAGCCCTGCTCCGCGGCCGGTCGGGTGGCGTCGTAGAACTCCAGCTCGTTGAGGCGCTCCAGGTCGAAGACCACGCTCCCCAGCGATCCGTTGATCTCGACGCGCAGGCCGTTCTTGCGGCCGGTCGCGAAGCGGCTGGCCTCGTACGTGGCCAACGCGCCACCGTCGAGCCGGGCCACGAAGACCGCGGCGTCGTCGACGGTTACCGGCCCGGTGGGCGCACTGCCGCCGTCCACGGTGGCCGCCAGACCGCTCGACTCGGCCGGCAACGGCCGCTCCTTGACGAACGTCTCGGTGACCGCGCTGACGCCACTGATCCGCTGACCCGTCACGTACTGGGTCAGGTCGATGATGTGCGCCCCGATGTCACCGAGCGCGCCGGAGCCCGCCCTGTCCTTCTGCAACCGCCAGACCAGCGGGAACTGCGGGTCCACGATCCAGTCCTGCAGGTACGTCGCACGGACGTGTCGAATCACCCCTAGCCGTCCGTCGGCGACCAACTGGCGCATCATCGTGACCGCGGGGACCCGGCGGTAGTTGAACCCGCACATCGACCGCACTCCGGCGGCCCGGGCGGTGTCCGCCGCGGCGGTCATCGCCCGTGCCTCCTCCACCGTGTTGGCCAACGGCTTCTCGCACAGCACGTGCTTGCCGGCGGCCAACGCGGCGAGAGCGATCTCGGCGTGACTGTCGCCCGGGGTGCAGATGTCGACGACGTCGATGTCGTCCCGGTTGATCAGGTCACGCCAGTCGGTGGTGTACGCGTCCCAGCCGAGCCGGTCGGCGGCGTCGGCCACCTTCGCTGTGTCTCGGCCGCAGATCAACGCCATCCGGGCCCGTGCCGGCAGGTCGAACACGCGGTTCACGGTGCGCCACGCCTGCGAGTGCGCGGCGCCCATGAACGCGTAGCCGACCATGCCGACCCGCAGTTCTTTGTCGTTCGTGGACAAGGTGGGTCTCCCCCCGGTATGTCAGAACCCGAGCTTGTCGTAGCTGCTCGCGTTCTCCTTGGTGATCGTCTCCGAGGCCAGGGTCACTTCCTTGGGCACCTGCAGCTCCGTCAGGTCGCCCAGGCCCCGACCCTGCGCGATGAGCCGCGCGAGGGAGACCGCCGAGGAGGCCATCGACGGGTTGTAGGTGACAGTGGCCTTCAGCACGGTGTTGTCGGCCTTGATCGCGTCGATCGCGAGCTTGGAGCCCGCGCCGCCGACCATGAAGAACTCCGACCGGTTGGCCTGCTTGATGGCCGCGAGCACACCGATGCCCTGGTCGTCGTCGTGGTTCCAGACAGCGTCGATCTTCGGCAGCGCCTGGAGCAGCTGGGCCGCCTCGCGCTGGCCGCTGTCCGAGGTGAACTCGGCCGAGCGCCGGTTGCTCACCGTGAACCCGTAGGTGGCCAGGGCTGCCTTGAAGCCGTTGCTGCGCTCGACGGTCAGCGGGATCTCCAGACCGGCGATCTCACCGATGACCGGGTTGGCGACACCCTTGTCCTTGAGCATCTTGCCGATGAAGTGCCCGGCCGAGACGCCCATGCCGTAGTTGTCGCCCTTGATGACCAGCCGCGAGGCCAGCGCGTCGGGGAACGCCCGGTCCAGGTTCACGATCGGGATGCCCGCCTGCATCGCCTGGAGGGCAACGGCGTTGACCTCCTTGCCGTCGTGCGGCAGCACGACGATGATGTCCGGCTTCTGGGCGATCAGCGTGCCGAGCGTGGAGCGCTGGGCCTCGGAGTTCGACCCGCCGTCGACCTCCTTGAACTCCACGTCCGAGTAGGCCGCGGCCTGCGCCTTGGCGTTGGCGTGGATCGCGCCCATCCAGCCGTGGTCGGCGGCCGGCGCGGAGAAGCCGATGACGACCTTCTTGCCCGGGGCGTTGTTGCCTTCGGCGTTTCCGGCGGCCTTGGTCTGGGTGCTGGCGGCCGGAGTCTCGTTGCTGGTGCACGCGGTGAGAAGGGTGGCAGCGCCCACTGCGGCTCCACCGAAGAGCAACCGGCGGCGCGACAGGTCGCGACTGTGCTGGGTCATGAATGACCTCCTGGGAGCGGGATGTGACTTTGTGAGGGTGTGCGGGCCCCGGCCACCGTCGAAGATCTCGACGTCGCCAGGACAACGGTGCGGTGCGTCAGGTTGCGGTGGTGACCCTGTTCCGCGCGAGGAGCCGAGTGACGGACTTGAACTGGAACTGCTGGACCAGGACGGCGGCGACGATGATGCCGCCCTTGACCATGTTCTGGGCCTCGATGGAGAGGCCGTTGATGGCGAAGAGGTTCGTGATCGTGGCGAAGATGATGACGCCGAGCAGCGAGCCGACGATCGTGCCCCGGCCGCCGCTGAGCAACGTCCCGCCGATGATCGCCGCGGCGATCGCGTCCAACTCGTACAGGTTGGCCATCGCCGCCTGCGCCGAGGTGGCCTGCGAGGTGAGCATGATGGCGGCGATGCCGCAGCAGAGACCGGAGAGCGCGTAGAGCAGCATGGTGTGCCGCCGGACGTTGATGCCGGCCAACCGGGCCGCCTCCGGGTTGCCGCCGACGGCGATGGTCCGCCGGCCGAAGGTCGTCCGGTTGAGCACCACCCACCCGGCCAGCACCACCGCGCCGAGGATGTAGACGAGGATCGGGATGCCGATCACCTTGCGCGCCGCGATGTCGTTGATGAAGGTGCTGCTCGACACCTGGGTCTGCTTGTTGGAGATCGACGCGGCGAGGCCGCGCGCGGCCACCAGCATCGCCAGCGTCGCGATGAAGGGCACCAGCCGCCCGTACGAGATGAGCACACCGTTGACCAGGCCGACGCAGATGCCGACCACCAGGGCGGTGAAGATCATGCCGCCGGCGCCGTAGCTCTGGGTGGCCACAGTGGTGCACCAGACCCCGGCCAGCGCGACGATCGCACCGACCGACAGGTCGATACCACCACCGATGATCACGAAGGTCATCCCGACCGTGACCACGCCGACGACGGAGGCCAACTGGAGGATGGCCAGCACGTTGTTCCAGACCCAGTTCGGGTCGCCGTACAGGTCGGGCTTGGTGACCGCGCCGACCACGATGAGCGCGGCCAGCACCCCGATCAGACCGAGGTTGCGCTTCGCGCCGTCGCCGCCGTCACCCCGCCACCAGGAGAGCTTCCCCCCGGAGGATGCTTTGTCGCTGGCCACCGCAGTCTCCGCCGGGTCCACCGGCGGCGACTGTGCCGGAAGCTGCGGGCGCTCCGGTGTCGCGGTGGGAGTGGGAGTCGCGTCGCTCATGCCGGTGCGCCTTCCATCAAGGACCCCGCCATCACGAGGTCAAGCACAGTGTTCTCGTCGAGTTCGCCGGCCGCGGCTTCGCGGACGACCCGCCCTTCCCGCATCACCAGCACCCGGTCGGCCAGACCCAGCACCTCGGGCACCTCGCTGGAGACCAGCAGCACCCCGACGCCCTGAGCGGCCAACGCCCGGATGACCTGGTAGAGCTCAGCCCGGGCGCCCACGTCCACACCCCGGGTCGGCTCGTCGAGAAGCAGCAGTTTGGTGCCGCCGAGCAGCCACCGCCCCACCACCACCTTCTGCTGGTTGCCGCCGGACAGGGTGCGGACCGGCCGGTCGACGTCGCGGGGCCGCAGCTCCAGGGTCTCGGCGATCCGGTCCGCCTCGGCGCGTTCCTTGGCCGCGTTGGTGAAGCCGAGCCGCGCGTACCGGCCGAAGGTGGCCAGCGTGACGTTGCGGTAGATCGGCTCGCCGAGCAGCAACGCCTGGCTCTTACGTTCCTCCGGCGCCATCCCCATGCCGGCGCGAACCGCAGCGCCGACGCCGGGCCGCAGGACCTTGCCGTCCATCCGCACCGTGCCGGCCTCCGGCAGGCGGGCACCGTAGATCGTCTCCAGCAGCTCGGAACGACCGGAGCCGACCAGCCCCGCGATGCCCACGATCTCCCCGGCGCGCACGTTCAGCGAGACGTCGGCGAACTCGCCCTCGCGGGTCAACCCCTCCACCTGGAGCAGGTCGGCACCCGCCGGGTCGTCGGCCGGCCGGTCCGGGAAGACGTACTCGATGGTGCGGCCGGTCATCCGGCTCACCAGGTCGCGGGTCGGGGTGTCGCGCGCCGGCAGGTTCGCCGCCGTGGTCCGGCCGTCCTTGAGTACGGTGACCCGGTCGCCGATCTCGCGGATCTCCTCCAGCCGGTGGGAGATGTAGATGACGGCGATGCCCTGCGCGGTCAGCTCGCGGATGATCCGGAACAGGTTGCCGACCTCGTCGTGGGCCAGCACCGCGCTCGGCTCGTCCATGATGATCAGTCGGGCCTCGTGCGACAGCGCCCGGGCCATGCTGACGATCTGCTTGCCCGCCGCCGGCAGGGACCTGACCATGCGCCCCGGCGGAATCTCACCGTGGCCGAGCCGGCTGAGGATCTGCCGGGTGTGCCGGGCCATCCGGCCGCGCCGGACGAACCCGAAGCGGCGGTACTCGTGCCCGAGGAAGGCGTTCTCCGCCACCGACAGGTCCTCGACCAGGTCAAGCTCCTGGTAGATCGTGGCGATGCCGGCCTTCATGGCCGCCTGCGGGTTGGCGAACGTGGTCGGCTCACCGCGCCACTCCACCAGCCCGGAATCCGGTTGGTGCACCCCGGCGAGCACCTTGATGAGGGTGGACTTGCCGGCGCCGTTCTGCCCGAGCAGGCAGTGCACCTCGCCGGCACGCACCTCCAGCTGCACGCCGTCGAGCGCGCGTACGCCAGGGAAGGTCTTGACCAGATCGGTGAGGCGCAGGACCACCTCGCCCGCGACGGTGTCGGCGGGAGCCTCGACCAGCGGCGCCTCGGCGACGGCCTCGGCCGACGCGGTGGCGGGGTCATCCTCGGGCAGGGCCACAGTCTCCTCCTCGCTCACGACGGAATCTCGAACAGCTCACTGTGCCGGCCTCTGTTCGCGACTGCGGGGCTCGCAAACCCGGCTCACTCCTCGCGCTCACGATGCCGGCCGCTGTTCGCGACTGCGGGGCTCGCAAACCCGGCTCACTCCTCGCGCTCACGATGCCGGCCGCTGTTCGCGACTGCGGGGCTCGCAAACCCGGCTCACTCCTCGCGCTCACGAGGCTTCCCCGAAGGCGACGTCGCTCGCGAGCACCGCCGCGCCGGTGACACCGGCCCGGCCGCCCAGCTCGGACAGGACGACGGGAAGGTTGCCGGTGGCCAGCGGCAGCGACCGGCGGTAGACCACGCTGCGGATCTCGGCGAGCAGGATGTGACCCAGCTGGGCCAGCCCGCCGCCGATCACGATCATCGACGGGTTGGTGAAGCTGACCAGGCCGGCGAGCACGCCGCCGACCCGCCGTCCGCCGTCGCGGATCAACTGGATGCAGGTCAGGTCGCCCTCGACGGCGCCCTCGGCGACGTCCAGGGCGGTCACCACACCACGCAGGGCCAATCGCTCGGCGAGCGCCGGCGACGTGCCACTGCGGGCGGCGGCCGCCGCGTCCTTGGCCAGCGCGGCGCCGCTGAACAGCGCCTCCAGGCAGCCGACGTTGCCGCACGAGCACATCGGACCGTGTGAGTCGACCTGGATGTGGCCGATGTCGCCGGCACAGCCGTCGGTGCCCCGGTAGACCTCGCCGGTGAGGTAGATGCCGCACCCGACGCCGGTGCCGATCTTCACGAAGAGGAAGTCGTCCACCGAGTGGGCGACACCGCCGTGCCGCTCGCCGATCGCCATGATGTTGACGTCGTTGTCGACGACCGCCGGGCAGCCGTGCTCCCGGCTGAGCAGTTCACGCACCGGGAACCGGTCCCAGCCCGGCATGATCGGCGGTGAGACCGGCACGCCGTCACGGAAGCTGACCGGGCCGGGTACGCCGATGCCCACCGCGTCCAGTCGCTCGTACGCGCCGTCGACCCGGGCCTTGTGCAGCAGCTCGTTGACCCGTTGCAGGGTCACCTTCGGGCCGTTGCGGATGTCCGCCGCCTCGGCGTAGTGGGCCACCGGTTCGAGGCGACCGTTGACCACCTCGACGTCCATCGAACTGGCGCCGAGGTCGACGGCGGCGAAGCGCAGCTTCGGGTTCAACTCGACGAGCGTCGAGCGACGCCCACCTCGGGACGCGGCGAGCCCCGCCTCGGCGACGTAACCCAACGCCACCAGGCGGTCCAGCTCGGCCAGCATGCGTGGACGCGGCATCTGGAGGCGGTCGCCCAGCTCGGCGCGGGACACGGCCCCCTCGTCGCGGAGCAACCGCAACAGTCGCACGTGCAGGGGGTCGACGGTACGCACCGGGGAGGCCCCCTCTTCATTGGCAGCGTTCACATCGACGCAATGCCGATGTGTTGTGTCCGACACAGTAAGAGCGTTCAGCGCCGCCTGTCCAGAGCTTCAACCGTTCCGAGACCAACTTTTGTCCGAAAGAACAAAAGCTACTAGTCGATCAAGGAAAGGATCACGGACGGCCTGCGACCCCTCGCCGCCAGTTTCATCGACAGACATGCAATCGCCCCGCCAGCCGATCCTCGGGTGGCGGGGCGATTGGCGCTCTGCTGGCCTGTGCTGGCCCGGCTCCTGGCGCTGGGCCGTCAGCGGCGGCCGGCGGAGTTGCGCTTCTTGCGGAGCTTGCGATCGTCGCGCAGCTCGACGTACGGCTCGTCGTCCACCGGGTGGCCGGCGGAGATCGCGCGACCGCGTTCCAACTCCGCGTCGAACTCCGCCCCCAGCAGGATCGCGATGTTGCTCAGCCACAACCAGACCAGGAAGATGATCACGCCGGCCAGCGTCCCGTACGTCTTGTCGTACGAACCGAAGTTGCTCACGTAGAAGGCGAACAGGCCGGAGATCACCAACCAGATCACCACGGCCAGCACCCCGCCCGGGCTGACCCAGCGGAAGCCGCCGTGCCGCGCGTTGGGCGAGGCCCAGTAGAGGATCGCGAACATCAGGCTGACCAGGACCAGCAGCACCGGCCACTTGGCGACGTCCCACACCGCCACCGCCGTCGAGCCGACCCCGATCACGTCACCGACCGATTCGGCCAGGCGGCCGGTGAAGACCACGATCACCGCGCTGGCCAGCAGCAGCACCCCGATCACCGCCGTCACGCCGAGCCGGATCGGCAGCGTCTTCCAGATCGGTCGCCCCTCCGGCACGTCGTAGATGGTGTTGGAGGCACGCATGAACGCGCCGATGTAACCGGAGGCCGACCAGAACGCGGCCAGCAGACCGACGATCGCGGCGATGCTGGCCAGGCCACCGTTGCGGCCCGCGGTGTCGATCGCGCCCTCGATGATCTTCTGGATGCTGTCGTTCGGCACCGCCTGGTTGACGGTGTCCTTGACGCCCTCCGTCGCGCTCTCGCCGAGCAGGCCGAGCAGGGAGATCAGCACCAGCACGCCGGGGAAGATGGACAGCACCCCGTAGTACGTCAGTGCCGCCGCCCAGTCGGTCAGGCTGTCGTCCTGGAACTCGGTGATCGTTCGGCGGAAGGCCGCCTTCCAGCCACTGCCGGGCAGGTCGGTGGGGCTGTCCGGGCCCGCGTCGGGGCCAACGGGCGTGGTGGCCCGATCGCGATCACGCTCGCGCTGGGCGGAAGACTCGTCCGAGGCCATCGCCCCTCCTCCTGGTCGGTGGTGTCACCTCCGGTCATGCCCCGTCGACGGGCGCGGATAACCCCTAGGTGTAGAGCAACCTGGCCATTCGCCGGGAAGCCACCAGCAGGCCGAGCACCACCATCGCCAGCAGGTAGAGCACGTCGAGCAGCCAGAGCCAGCCGCCGCTGCCCAGCGTGACCCCGCGGATCAGGTGCACCGAGCGGTACAGCGGGGTGATCTCGACGAGCCAGTGCAGCACCGTCGGATAGGCCTGCGCCGGCACGAAGGTGCCGGAGAAGAGGAAGAGGGTGAACTGCGCGGAGCCCATCAGGTCGAAATCCTGCCAGCTGCGCATCAGGGTGGCGATCGTCATGCCGAGCGCCCCGAACGCGAACCCGACCAGCACCGCGGCCGGGAGGGCGGTCAGCGCGCGGGCGACGCTGGTCAGATCCAGGGCGACCATCACCCCGAGGAACGCCGCCGAGTAGGCGCCGCCCCGCAGCATCGCCCAACCCAACTCGCCCACGGCGATCTCGAACGGCCGTACCGGGGTGGCGATCATCCCGTCGTACAGCTTCATGTACTTCATCTTGCCGAAGAAGTTGAAGGTGGTCTCCGCGAGCGCCCCGGTCATCGCCGAGGCGGCGAGCATCGCCGGGGCCACGAACTCGGCGTACGAGACCAGCCGCCCGTCGGGCAGCGGCAGGTCGCCGACGAGCGCTCCGACGCCCACCCCGATGGAGAGCAGGTAGAGCAGCGGCTCCACGAAGCCGGAGAGCAGCAGCAGCCAGTAGACCGACTTCAGCGCCGCGACGTTGCGCCCGAGCACCGACGCCGACCGCCGGGACGCGGCGGAGACGTCGACCAGCCGGGGCAGGATCAGCGTGACCACGACACCCTCTCTGCTCGCTCTTCGGGTTGCTGTTCAGACGACGAGCTTGCGGCGGAACGCGCGCACCGCCAGCAACCAGCCGGCGATCGCCCAAGCGGCCAGGTAGAGCAGGTGCCCGACGATCGACCACTGCGGGGCGACACCGAGCGTGGCCGCCCGGCACAGGTCCACGGCGTGCCACAACGGCGTCACGTACGCCAGCCAGCGCAGCGCGTCGGGCAACGACTCGACCGGGAAGAACACCCCGGCGAAGAGCGTCATCGGAATGACCGCGAACCGGAACAGCATCGCCAGCCAGTTGTCGCTCGACACCGACGCGGCGTACGCGAAGGTCGGCGCGGCGACGGCCAGCCCGAGCAACGCCACCACCGGCAGGGTGGCCACCGCCCACGGCGAGCGCAACGCCCCGAACACCCCGGTGACCAGCAGGAACGCCGCGATGGTGGTGAGCACCCGGAACAGCACGAAAGCCAGGTGCCCGGCCACGATGTCACCCACCCGCAGCGGCGAAGCGCCCTGCGCGAAGTAGGTCTTGACCCACTGGAAGTTGCTGAACACCGGCCAGGTGGAGTCGCCGACGGTCACCTGGAGCGCGGTCGAGGCGATCAGCCCGGGGACCAGCCAGTCGAGGTAACGCACCCCGCCGACGCCCTGGTCGATGTAGGCGCCGACGCCCAGCCCGAAGCCGAGCACGGTCAGCACCGGCAGCAGGAACGAGGAGAACACCCCGGCCCGCCAGGTGCGTCGCAGACCCACCAGGTAGTGCTCGAACACCGCGTACGCCGGCACCCAGGGGAACCGCGCCGATCCCGCCACACTCACCCGATCACCCCGCCCACCGCGTCGTCCACCACGACCTGTCTACCCCTGGGGTACGACAGACCGCCGGTCACCCTACGACGGGCCCGCCGACGTGTCGCCCGGGTTTCGCCGCGCGCCACTCGAGGCCCGCTCGTTGATCAACTCGGGTTTCAAGAAGTCGGGGTGTCAACGGCCGCGGGTCGGCCCGACTTCCTGAAAGTCGAGTCGATCAGCGGGGCGACCCGCACCCGAGACGGGTCGGTGCCGACGGCGTCGACCGGTATCGGGAACTCCCTCCGGCCAGCGTCCACCCGAGTTCGGCCGCGGAACCGATCGGAGCGACGACCGCCACCTACCGGCCGACGGGGTCGGACCCGACGAACGCCCGCCACGCGCCAGGCGTGAAGACGAGCACCGGGCCGCCCGGGTCCTTGGAGTCGCGAACGGCGACCACACCAGGAATGTTGTCGGCAACCTCCACACAGGCACCGCCGCTGCCGTTGCTGCGGGTGCTCTTGCGCCACCGGGCGCCGGTCAGCTCCATGTCTCCGCCACTTCCGCGATCAGGTCGAGGGACTGCTGCTGCGATAGTGCCTCACCCCGGATCGACTCCCACACCTCGACCATCTGCCGCACGTACTCGACTCGGTCGATCACCTGCCCGTGGCGCTGCCCGTCGAGGAAGACGACATCCTCGCCGCTGGCTGCCGTGGCGATCACGAAGGGTCCGTCGAGCCCAGCGTACGCACCGGCGGAGAGCGGCACGACCTGGATTCGGACCCGGGGCAGGGCCGAGCTGAGCTTCACCAGGTGGCGCAACTGCTCGCGCATCACCTCCGGCCCGCCGACGTGGCGGCGCAGCGCGTACTCGTCGATGACGGCAGTGAGCAGCGGCGGCCGGGTGCGGGTGAGCACGCCCTGCCGGTCGAGTCGGGCGGTCACCTGCTGTTCGACCTCGTCCGCAGCGAACAGCCCGGCACCGGCCAGGATGGCGCGCGCGTAGCCCTCGGTCTGCACCAGGCCGGGCACGTAGACCGGCTCGAACCACCGAAGTGCGGTTGTCTCCTGCTCGATGGCGGCCCAGTCGCGGAACCACGGCACCACGGCCTCGCGGCTGATCCGCCGCTGGATGCGTTCGAACCGACCGTCAGCTGAGAACACGGCGTCACACCGGCGGGCGAAGTCGAGACTCGGCCGCCGCTCGGACGTCTCCACCTTGGCGACCAGCGCCCCGGAATAGCTCAGCGCCTCGGCCAGCGCCGTCTGCGACATGCCACTGGCGGCCCGGGCCAGCCGCAGCTCCTCGGCGAAGTGCTCCAGCATGGACGAACTCTCCACGGACAACCCCCGTACATCCTCGTACCGTGCCGGGCCGGCCGCCGTACGCGCTGGTCGTCGGCGTGCGGAACCTCCCACCGTAGTCGGATCCTCAGCAGACTGTCACGCAGCGGAACCGCTCACGGGATCGGACGGCGGGCGGAACCAGGCCGGGAGCGCCCTGTGACCCCCCGATCCGGGGCGCTCCCACCCACCCGACGGAGGTTCCCTCGTGCCACTGACCCGGTCGACTCATGACGGTGGCGGGCACTGATGCCCCGGTACCGCCCGCACGTGGCGGCCCGGCCGTCCTGGCGCTGCCGGGTCTGCGGTGCGGCGTGGCCCTGCTCGCCGGCCCGTCTGGCGCTGCTCGGCGAGTACCGCGAGGACCGGATCAGCCTGCTCATCTACCTCGCCACTGTGCACCACGAGGCGGCCGGGGACCTCGCCGGCCAGGTCGACAACGACCGGCTGTGCGACCGGTTCCTCACCTGGGCCAGAGCCCGCTGAGCGGTGATCGTTGGCAGCTCAGCAGCGCGACACGCGGCAACGGTTGCTGCTGAGCTGCCAACGATCCGAACGGGTCGACCTCGACGGCCGCCACCGGTCAGGCCGGTCGGTACGCGCGGACCAGCGCCTGCACGGCGTAACCGAGCAGCAGCACTCCCGCGCCGACGCCGACCACCAGACCGGCGGAGACCGCCGAGGCGAGGGCGATGCCGAGCCCGGCCGCCGCCACCAGGCACAGCGCCCCACCGAGCGGGCGAAGCAGCGGGTCGCGCAGCAGCGGCGCGAGTGGGAAGAAGTGCAGACCGACCACCAGGCAGACCAGCACCGGAACGTACTCGGACCAGTCGGCGGCGACCAGCACGGCGGCACCCAGCCCGGCGGCGGCGAACTCGGCGACGACGATGAGCAGGTACGGGCGGTCGGCTGCCCGGTCCCGGGGGCTGCCGGCCCCCCGGAGTCGGGCGGACAACACGCCGCCCAGCACGGCGGTGAGCAACGCGGCGATGCTTCCCACCACGAGCAGGGCGCGCAGCGGTTGCTCCGCCGCCGGCACACTGAACCAGACCATCGCGAAGAAGCCGAGGTAGAGGGCGGTGAGCCCGGCCTGACGTCGGTTGGCGGTCACCAGATCGGACATGAAGCTCCTTCGGGATACGGCATACCGCCGGTCACCTTACGGCGGCCCACTCCCCGCCCGTTCCTTGATCGACTCGGGTTTCCGGAAATCGGGCTGTCGGGCCCGCCGCGTCACCCCGACTTTCAGAAAGCCGAGTGGATCTTGGCGAGTCCGCGTCGGTACGCCGGAGATGTCGCGGCCGAGCTGGCAGCGATCAGGGGTGGGCGGTCAGTCGACCAGGGTGCGGCCGATCAGCCGTGGGTGCTCAGTCGACCAGGGTGCGGCCGGTCAGATGCAGGAAGACATCCTCCAGGCCGCTGCGCCGGACCAGCACGTTCGCCGGCTGGAGCCCCAACGCGGCGACCTCGGCGACCGCCGCGTCACCGTCGGGCACGTAGAGCAGGACCCGGTCGGGCAACACCTCGACCCGCTCCCCCAGCCCGTCGAGCTTGCCGGCGAAGGGCTCCTGCGACTCGGCGGCGAAGCGCAGCTCGACCACCTCGCGGGTCGAGTGCTGCTCGATCAACGCCCGGGGCGAGCCCTCCGCGACGATCCGCCCGCCGTCCATCACCACCAACCGGTCACAGAGCTGCTCGGCCTCGTCCATGTAGTGCGTGGTGAGCACCAGCGTGACGCCCTGCTGCTTGAGCCGGAACAGCCGCTCCCACACCAGGTGCCGGGCCTGCGGGTCGAGCCCGGTCGTCGGCTCGTCGAGCAGCACGATCTCCGGGTCGTTGACCAGCGCGCGGGCGATGGTCAGTCGACGTTTCATGCCACCGGACAGCGGCTCGACCTTGCTGTCGGCCCGCTCGGTGAGCTGGACGAAGTCGAGCAGCTCGGCGGCCCGCTCCCGAGCCGTCCGGCGGGAGATGCCGAAGTAGCGGGCGTAGACGGTCAGGTTTTCCCGGACGGTCAGCTCCGGGTCGAGATTGTCCAGTTGCGGGCACACCCCGAGGCGCGCGCGGATCGCCGGCCCGTCAGCCACCGGATCCATGTCGAGGATGCGCAGCTTGCCACCGCTGGGCGGGGAGATGCAGCCGACCATCCGCATGGTGGACGACTTGCCCGCGCCGTTGGGCCCGAGGAAGCCGAACGCCTCACCCGAGCGGACCTCGACATCGATGCCGGCCACGGCGGTGAAATCGCCGAACCGCTTCACCAGCCCACGAGCCTGAATCAGTGGTCGCCCCGAAGTCACCGCCCGACACTAACCGCCGGGTCCGACAGACCTCCACGCACATACGTCCGCACTGGCCGGTAGCGCCGGTGCCGGTGCCGGCGGTGGGGAAACGCCGATCGATGCCCCACCCGTCAGCTGATCGACGTGTATCGTCCCCCTGTGTCGCCCATCAGCTCGCCCGATGGTTCGTCGTCACCTACCCGACCAGCCAACTTGCCCGCCGACAAGAGCGCGGCGCGCCCCGGCGGCAGGCCACCCCGACCACGACCGGGAGCCGGGCCGGCGGAACCCGCCGAATCCGACGGCACCAGCTCGCCCACCAGCCCGGCGACCAGGCCCGACCAGGCCGAGCCCGACGCAGGCAAGCCCGACCAGGCCAGGCCCGACCAGACCGAGCCCGACGCAGGCAAGCCAGGCCAGGCCAGGCCCGACCCGAGCAAACCCGACCAGGCCAGGCCCGACCAGGCCGACCCTGATCCGGGCAAGCCCGACCAGGCCGGGCCGGACGTCGCCGAGCAGGCGACTCGGGACCTGGCCGCCCAGTTCGAGGACGAGAAGCCGGGCCGGGTGCTCTCCGGGCCGACCGGGCTGCTTCTCACCATCGCGGCGCTGGCGGTCGGCGCGCTCGCCCTGTGGCAGGTGTTCCAGCCCCTGTCGCAGGGCAGCAAGTATTACCTGATCATCTTCCTGGCCGGCGTCCTTCCGCTGGTCTTCCTCGCCTACCCGGCCGACCTGCGATTGCCGGCCCGCCTCCGCATCCGGCGGCGACCCGCGTCGACGCGGCCCACAGTGACCGACTGGGTGCTCGTCGCCCTGGCCGTCGCGGCCTGCCTCTACCCCATCGTGCCGATCCGGATCGGCGACGGTGGCGGCGGCTACAACGCGTTCCTCGACCGACAGGGTCTGCTGTCGCCGACGGATCTGGTGCTGGGCACCGTCCTGCTGCTCCTGCTGCTCGAAGCCTGTCGACGGACCACCGGTTGGATCCTGCCCGCCATCTGCCTGGTGTTCCTCGGCTACGGCTACTACGGCGGGTTGCTGCCGCAGTCCTGGCCGGTCGCGCACGCCGGGCTGGACTTCAGTCAACTGGTCGACGCGTTCTACAACTCCGACAGCGGCTTCTACGGCACACCACTCGACGTGGCCGCCTCGTACATCGTGCTGTTCACCATCTACGGCGCGGTGCTGGACCTGTCCGGGGCCGGGCGGTTCTTCGTCGACCTGTCGGCCGCGGCGTTCCGGCGCTCGCGTACCGCCGCCGGCCGGACCGCTGTCGCCTCCGGCTTCCTGCTCGGCACCGTCTCCGGCTCCGGGGCGGCGACGACGGTGAGCATCGGCGCGGTCACCTGGCCGCTGCTGCGCCGCGCCGGCTACCCACCGGAGCGGGCCGGCGGCATGCTGGCCGCGGCCGGTGTGGGCGCCATCCTCTCCCCGCCGACCCTGGGCGCGGCGGCGTTCATCATCGCCGAGTACCTGGGCGTCTCGTACCTTCAGGTGCTGGGCTGGGCAACAGTGCCGACGGTGCTCTACTACCTCGGCATCCTGCTCGCCGTGGAGATCGACGCCCGCCGCTCCGGCGTACGCCCGGTGGTGGTCGACGTCGGCTCGCCCTGGCGTCTGCTGGGCCGGTTCGGCTACCACTTCGCCTCGCTGATCGCCATCATCGTGTTCCTCGCGATGGGAATGTCCGCGACGAGGGCGGTCGTGTTCGCCACCGTTCTGGCCGTCGCGCTCTCCTTCCTGGACCGCACGCACCGGCTCACCCCGGGCAGGCTGGTGACAGCGCTCGTCACCGGCGTACGCGGCGTCCTCGCCGTCACCGCCGTCTGCGCCGCCGCCGGCATCATCACGGCGACCACCACGAAGACCGGCCTGGGGCCGCAGGCGGCGGCGCTGCTGATCGGCGGGGCGAAGGCGGCCACGTCGGATCCGACGCTGGTGCTGGTGCTCACCGCGCTGCTCGCCGCCCTCGCGCTCAGCCTGCTGGGCCTGGCCGTGCCGGTCACCGCGTCGTTCGTGATCGGTTGGGTGATCGTCGGCCCGGCGCTGCTCGACCTGGGCGTCACCGCGCCGGCTGCGGCGATGTTCGTCTTCTACTTCGCGGTGCTGTCCGAGGTGTCCCCACCGACCGCGCTCGCCGCGGTGGCCGCCGCCGCGGTCACCGGCGGCCGGCTGGTGCCCACCATGTGGCAGACCCTGCGGTACGCGTTGCCGGCGTACCTGACCCCGATCGCCTTCGTCATCACGCCGGCCGGGCTCGGTCTGCTCGGCATCGGTGGCGTCGGGCGCATCGCCTTCGCCGCCGTGGTCACCGCGCTCAGCGTGGCCGTGCTCGCCGTCGCCGCCGGTGGTTGGCTGCCCGGCGTGGGGCCGGTCGGCGCCCCGGAACGGCTGCTGGGCGTCCTCGCCGGCGTCACACTGCTCTGGCTCGAACCCGTTCCGGTCACCGTCGGCGCGACGCTGGCCGCCGTCGCGGCAGCGGGTGTGTTCCTGCGACACCGGTCCGCCGACCGACAACCGTCCGATCCTGTGGAGGAACAACTGTGAGACGAATCGACGTACGGCTCGCCGCGAGCCTGAGCGTGCTCGCCCTCGTCGCGGTCGGCGCCGCGGGGTGCGGAGGTCAGCAGGGCGGTGCGGCCACTGACGACGCGGCCAGTGAGGTCACCTGCGAGGTGACCAAGGAGACCCGCGTCGGCATCGCCACCGGCAACGCGACAGGCGTCTACTACGTGGTCGGCAACGCCCTGGCCGGGCAGTTGTCCGGGGCGACCGGTGGCAAGCTCACCGGCACCGCCGCCGAGACCGGCGCGTCGGTGCAGAACGTCGAGCAGCTCGTCGGCGGCCAGTACGACGTGGCGTTCTCGCTGTTCGACACGGCGGTCAACGCGGTCGAGGGCAAGGGCAGCTTCTCCGCGCCGCAGCCGGTGCAGGCGCTGGCCCGCATCTACGACAACTACACGCAGGTGGTGGTCCGCAACGACTCCGGGATCACCTCGGTGGCCGACATGCGGGGCAAGCGGATCTCCACCGGCTCGCCGAAGTCCGGCACCGAGGTGATCGCCAACCGGCTGTTGGAGGCCGCCGGCCTCGACCCGGCGAAGGACGTCCGAGCGCAGCGACTGGACCTGACCAAGACTGTCGAGGGAATCAAGGACGGCAGCGTCGACGGCTTCTTCTGGTCCGGCGGTCTGCCCACCGGAGGGCTCACCGACCTGTTCACCACGGCCGGCGACTCGGTGAAGTTCGTCGACCTCTCGCCGTTGCTGCCGAAGATGGCCGCGCTGAGCCCCGGCTACCAGGAAGGCACGATCGGGCGGGACGCGTACGGCACGGCCACCGACACCCCGACCATCGTCGTACCCAACGTGCTGTTGGTCCGCAAGGACCTGGACGCCAACGTCGCCTGCGCGATCACCCGGACGGTGTTCGACAAGCGCGACGCGCTGGCCCAGGCCAACCCGGCGGCCAAGGGGATCTCGCTGGAGAGGGCCCGCAGGACCCTGCCGGTGCCGCTGCACCGCGGCGCGGAGAAGGCGCTGAAGGACCTCGGCGCGAGCTGACCCGGCCGCTCAGACGTCGGCCGGCGCGGTGGCGGCGCGGGCCACGGCGACCAGCCGGTCGGTCTCGGCGAAAAGGGCCTCGTCGTCCGCCGCAGTGCCGGGGTCGAGTCGGACCGTCCAGGTCAGACCGTCGACCCCGGCCACGCGCCGGGCCGCGACCCGCGCCGCGCCGCCGGGCACCGGCTGGTGCTCGGTGTACGCGACCGAGCGGGTCACCCGGGCCCGCACCTGGTGCGGCAGCTCTCCCGGGTCGAGCAGCAGGTACGTCTCCGCCGGACCGTCGACGACCACCGTGTAGCCGTCCCGCTCGGCGACGGGCTCGGCGGGTGTGACGGTCAGCTCCCGGCCGGACCAGACCGCCTTGAGGATGGTGTGCCAGCCGAGCCGCTGCCCCCGACCGGGCAGCCACAACCCGAGGTTGGTGGCGACCACCACCCCGTCGCCCTCGCCGTTGCCGGCGGCCGCCCAGGCCAGCACCCGCTCGTCGGAGGTCAGCGGCGGCCGGTCGGCCGGCGGCAGCTTCGGCTTACGGCTGAACAGTCCCATCTAGAGGCCTCCCGCAGCCTGCTCGCGCAGCGCCCGGGCGTGCTGCTCCAGGGACAGCAGCTCACCGAAGGCGGCGAAGTACTCGTCCTTGTTGTTGACCGGGTTGATCCGTTGGATGCGTGACTTGAGGTCCCGGATCCGGCCGGTCACCGACCCGAACTGCACCCGGGCCATGGTGATCGACACGTAGCGCGGGTCCGGTTCGCCGTCGATCCGCAGCGGTTCGACGGCCAACTCACCGACCAGCGCCGCTGCCGCCAGGTCGTCGCAGGCGTCGCGGACCGACTCGATCCAGACCGCGCCGCCGGTCGCCGACGCGGCACCACCGGCCGCGGCGATGGCCGTACGCACCGCGACGTGCACCGGGTGGCGGTATTCGGTGGCCTCCACCGCGTCGAACATCGGCCCGGCCAGGACCGGCTGCTGGAGGGCGAGTTTGAGCGACTCCCGCTCGACCATCGACTGTGGGCTGTCCACTGCCGGCTCGGGGCGGGCCGAGGTGGGCCGGCCGGCGGGGGCGGCGTCGCGGGTGCCGGGCGACGCGGTGTTGCCGGCGGCGAGCACCGCCCGCTGCACCGGCTCGATCTCCATGCCGAGGTCCATGGCGAGCTTGCGCACGTACTCCGGGCGCTTCTCCCGGTCCTTGAGGCGGGCCACCAGCGGCGCGGCGTGCCGCATCGCCTCGACCCGGCCGTCCACGGTGTCCAGGTCGAAGCGACCGATCACGTGGCGCAGCGCGAAGTCGACGAGCGGTTCGCGGCGGGCGACCAGGTCCCGCACCGCCAGGTCGCCCTTGGCCAGCCGCAGATCGCACGGGTCCATGTTGTCCGGGCTGACCGCGATGAAGGTGCGCCCGACGAAACGCTGATCGTCCTCGAAGGCGCGCAGCGCGGCCTTCTGCCCGGCGGCGTCGCCGTCGAAGGTGAAGATGATCTCGCCGGCCACCTCGTCGCTGTCGAACAGGAGCCGCCGCAGCACCGAGATGTGGTCCGCGGCGAACGCGGTGCCGCAGGTCGCCACCGCCGTGGTCACCCCGGCCAGGTGACAGGCCATCACGTCGGTGTAACCCTCGACGATCACCGCCCGCCCCTGCTTGGCGATCTCCCGTTTGGCCTGGTCGATGCCGTAGAGCACGTGCGACTTCTTGTAGATCGGCGTCTCGGGGGTGTTCAGGTACTTCGGGCCGTCGTCGTCGTCGAAGAGCTTGCGCGCCCCGAAGCCGATCACGTCACCGGCGAGGTCGCGGATCGGCCAGAGCAGCCGGCGGCGGAACCGGTCGATCAGGGTGCCGGAGCGGGCCTCCCGGGACAACCCGGCGGTGACCAGCTCCTGGTGGGTGAAGCCCTGCTGGCGCAGGTGCTTGGTGAGCAGGTCCCACCCGTCCGGCGCGAACCCACAGCCGTAGCGCTCGGCGGCGGCCCGGTCGAAGCCCCGTCGGGCCAGGAACTCCCGGGCCGGCCGGGCCCCGGCGGTGCCGAGCTGCGCCCGGTAGAACTCGACGGCGGCGGCGTGCGCGGCGACCAGACGCTGCCGCTGACCCTGCTGCGGGCGGGGCCGCGGGGTGCCCTTGTCGTCCTCGACGTAGCGCAGTTGGATGCCGGCGCGGCCGGCCAGCCGCTCGACGGACTCCACGAAGCTGAGGTGGTCCGCGTCCATCAGGAACTTGATCGCGTCCCCGCCGGCCCCGCAGCCGAAGCAGTACCAGACGTTGCGGGCCGGAGACACGTTGAACGACGGACTCTTCTCGTCGTGGAACGGGCACAGGCCCTTGAGGTTGCCGCCGCCGGCGGACTTCAGGGTGACCGTCTCGGAGATCACATCCCCGATCGAGGTGCGTTCCCGGACCAGTGCGATGTCCTCGTCCCGGATCCGCCCAGCCATTCGCCACCCCCTCCCCGTACATCCTGCCCTGCCGGACCGACGACACGCCGGCCGGGGGACGCCGGTGTGGCGGCGGCCGCTGCCGGCTGGGCGGTTCCGACCCGCGAGCCGGGTCCGCGCGGGGACCATGACCAGATGCGCCGGGTACGGACCCAAGCCCTCCGCCTGCCGAGATGGCTGGCCGGTCTGGTCGGGCTACCCGACCAGACCCCGGGTGCGGACGAGGCCGGGCATCGGCACGCCACCTGGTTGGAACTCTTCCTCGACCTCATCTTCGTGTACGCGCTGGCGGCGGTGGTGGCCCGGCTGGGCGACGAACCGAGCCCGTCGCCGAGGGCGGTGCTGGCCGTGATCGGGCTCTTCGTGGTGGTCCAGTGGGCCTGGATGGGGCAGGTCTACTACGACACCCGCTTCGACCCGGACGACGCGCTGCACCGGGTGCTGGTGCTCGTCGCGTTGGTCGGCGCGGGCGCGATGACCCTCGGCGTCGACGAGGTGCCGGAGAGCGTGCTCCTGCCGGTCGGGTACCTGATCGTGCGGGGCGTGCTGCTCCTGCTGTACCTGCGCGCCCGTCCCACCAGCCCGATGGCCCGGATGGTCACGACGGTCTATCTGATCGGTTTCGGGTCGGGCTGGACGCTCTGGCTGGTGTCGCTGGCCGCGCCCATCGAGCTGCGCCCGGTGCTGTGGATCGTCGCGATGGTGATCGAGCTGGCCACCCCCTGGGTCGGGGTGCGCTGGCTCAACCGCTGGCCGGTGGACAACCGGCACCTGCCGGAACGGATCGGCCAGTTCACCATCATCGTGCTGGGTAGCGCGCTGGCCAGCCTGCTCTTCGCCGTGCCGGACCACCCCCCGCCACACATGATCCTCACCGCCGCGTTGGCCTTTCTGATCCCGGCGGCGGTCTGGTGGGTCTACACCACCTTCGTCACCACCCGCCTGACCCAGCGCCGACTGCGCGGCGGGCAGGCGTACAGCTACCTGCACATTCCGCTCGGCGGTGCGCTGCTGCTGCTCGGCTGGGCGCTCGGGCAGGTCGTCCGGCTGGTCGACGACAACGCCAACCGACTGCCGCTGGAGCTGCGGCTGCTGCTGGGTGCCGCGATGGTGATCTGGACGGTCTGCGGGCTCGCCCTGTACTGGCTGTGGACCCGACCGAGCGCCGCCCGGTTGGCGATCGCCGCCTACGGGGTGGTCTCGGTCGGCGTGATCACCACGACGGTGCACCAGCCGAGGCTGATGCTGTCGCTGCTCTCCCTGGCGGTCGTCGGGTACGCCGTACTGCTCAGCCGGCGCCTCGCCCGCGCCGGTCAGGAGCTGAACACGCCCGAGGGATGACCGGCGCGTCAGGCCGCCGCGGCCGGCGCCGGGACCGCTGCCTCCTCGGCCGCCACCTGCTGGTTCCAGGCGGCCTTGGTGGAGCGCCAGCCCTCGTCGTCCATACCGCGCCGCCAGTAGCCGGAAATGGAGAGCCGGTCCAGGGGTACGCCCCGCTCGCCGCGCAGCAGCCGGCGCAGCTCCCGGACGAAGGCCGCCTCGCCGTGCACGAACGCGTGCACCTGGCCGGCCGGGAACTCCAACGCCCGCACCGCCGCGACCAGCGCCTCGCCCACCGGGCGTGCGCCGCGATGCAGCCAGGTCAGCTCGACCGCCCCCGGGCTGAGCAGCTTCTGCTCCTCCGCCGGGTCGGAGATCTCCACGAAGACATGGGCCCGCGCGCCCAGCGGCAGGCGCTCGCACGCGGCGGCGATCGCCGGCAGGGCGCTCTCGTCACCGACCAGCAGATGCCAGTCCGCGTCCGGGTCCGGGGCGTACGCGCCGCCCGGCCCGAGGAAGTGCACCGGGTCGCCGGGGCGCAGCGCGGCGGCCCACGGGCCGGCCAACCCCTCGTCGCCGTGGTAGACCACGTCCACGGTCAGCTCCCCGGCCAGCGGATCCCAGCGCCGCACCGTGTACGCGCGCAGCCGGGGCCACTGCTCCCGGGGCATGTCCCGGCGGATCGCGGCGAGGTCGAACGGCTGCGGGTACGCCACCCCCGGCTGCGGGAACACCACCTTGATGTAGTGGTCGGTGAACTCGCCCACCGGCAGGCCGACCAGTTCGTCCCCACCGAGGACGAGCCGGATCAGGTGCGGGGTGGGCCGCTCGGTGCGCAGCACCCGGGCCGAGGTGACGTTCCTGGGGCGTTCCGTCATGTCAGTTAGGTTAGCCTAAGTTCGCTGGTGGCCGGTCGGGGGTGCACCAGTACCGACCAGGCGGGTGTGCCAGGTCACCGCCGCCGGGTCGGTGAGCGACGCCACCTGGTCGATCACCACCCGCAGTCGGGCCGCGTCGTCCGGGGCGGCCCGCCACAGCGGGGCGAAGATCGGGTCGAGCCCTTCCGGGGCGTGCCGGACCAACGCGGCGACCAGTTCGGCCAGCATCGTCCGCTGCCGCTCATAGCGGCCCCGGAAGCCACGGCGACGCATCACGTACCGCAGCGCGATGCCCTTGAGCAGCGCGCACTGCGCCCGGACCAGTCGGGGCACCACCAGGTCGGCACCGTAACGGCGGTGCGGGCCCGGACCGAAGCGCTCCTCGGTGGCAGCCACCGCCGCGGACACGAACAGCCCGGTCACCCCGCTGGTGGTCGCCTTCAACGCCACCTGCGCCCGGTGGCTGCCGTCGTACCCGGCGAGCGGAGCGAGCAACGGGCCAGCCAGCAGATCGACAAGGACCTCGGCCAGGTCCGACGCGGACTCCCCGGAATAGGCGGCGGCCACGTCCGCGCAGAGCGCCGCCCGCTCGTCGGCGTCGGTCAACAGCGGACGCAACGTGACGTATCCACCGTGGATGCCGTCCTCCACGTCGTGCACCGAGTACGCCACATCGTCGGCCCAGTCCATCACCTGGGCCTCCAGGCAGCGCCGCTCACCCGGCGCACCGGCCCGGATCCAGTCGAAGACGGCGGCGTCGTCCGCGTACACCCCGAACTTGCGCTCGCCCGGCCGGCGCGGCCAGGGGTACTTGCCGATCGCGTCGAGCGACGCCCGGGTCAGGTTCAGCCCCGCGGACGAGCCGTCCGGGGCGAGCACCTTCGCCTCCAGGCGGGTCAACACCCGCAGGGTCTGCGCGTTGCCCTCGAACCCGCCGCACGGCGTGGCGAGCAGGTCCAGCGCCGCCTCGCCGTTGTGCCCGAACGGCGGGTGCCCGAGATCGTGCGCCAACCCCGCCACGTCCACCACATCCGGGTCGCAGCCCAACCGGGCACCCATCTCCCGCGCGATCTGGGCCACCTCCAGCGAGTGCGTCAGCCGCGTACGCAGGAAGTCGTCAGTGCCGGCGGTGTGCACCTGGGTCTTGGTGGCCAGCCGGCGAAACGCCGCCGAGTGCAGCACCCGGGCCCGGTCGCGCTCGTACGGCGACCGGCGGTGCCCAGTGTCCTTGGGCGGCTCCTCGACCAACCGCGCGTCCGCCGCGTCACCCCTTCCGCGCATCAATTCGCTGCAGTTCGCGACTGCGGGGCTCGCAAGACCGGCTCACTCCTCGCGCTCACGGGGTTTCCGCAACTCGCGACTGCGGGGCTCGCAAGACCGGCTCACTCCTCGCGCTCACGGGGTTTCCGCAACTCGCGACTGCGGGGCTCGCAAGACCGGCTCACTCCTCGCGCTCACGGAGCACGCAGAACTCGTTGCCCTCCGGGTCGGCCAGCACCGTCCACTCGACGTCGCCCTGACCGATGTCGACGTGCCGGGCGCCCATGTCGACCAGCCGCTCGACCTCGGCTTCCTGGTCGGCGGGGCGCAGGTCGAGGTGCAGGCGGTTCTTGCGCTCCTTGCCCTCGGCGACCGGCACGAAGACCAGGCCGGGCAGGCGGTCGGCGGACTGGCGGATCTCCACCTCGTCGGGCTTCTCGGTGACCACCTGATAGCCGAGCGCCTCGGCCCACCAGCGGGCCAGCCGGGCGGGATCGCGGGCGTCGACAGTCAGGCTCTCCCAGACACTGGTCATGCAGTCACCTCTTCCCGTTCGACGCGGCGCCCAATCGGCCGTGTGCGAGGGAGCCAAGATTACGCCCGCCACCACCGCGCGAAGCACCCGCGACGCATCGACGGAAGGCACACAACCACCGATTGGCCCCCAGTTGCCAACCGATCGCCGAGGGTTACGGGCTCGCAGTCGGAAGTGGCTACCGGTAGCGTTCCCAGCGCGGAACGTGACCAGGCGACTGACACGCAGAGCCAACCGATGAGGGGTGACGCTCGTGGACGCAGACACGGTGATGGGTTCGGAGCTACGCGGGCTACGCCACCGCCGCCCCGACATCGCCGGGGCGGTGCTCGCCGGCACCGACGGGCTGCTCATCTCCAGCGACCTGCCCCGCACCGACGCCACCCATCTGGCCGCGCTCGCCGCCGCGAGTTTCGGGCTCGGTCACCGGGTGGCCGACACCGTCGGGCACTGTGAGTTCCGGGAGTCGGTGGTCTGCACCACCACCGGTTGCGTGGTGACCTACCCGGCCGGGCGCAGCGCCCTGCTGACAGTCGTCACCGGGTCGGCGGTCGGGGACCTGGAGGCGTTGCACGAGGAGGCGCGGGCGGTGGCCCGTCGGGCGGGATCGTTCCTGGACGTCCGTGGCACGGGCATCGGCGCCACCTCCGTGCCGGACGCGCACGCCCCGCTGGCCACGCGTACCCCGATGGCGACCCTGCCGGCGCAGTTGCGCCGCTCGTCCCGACCCACCTGGCGTCGCCCGCCGATCTGAGCGTCGACGGCGGCCCGGACGTCCGGGCCGCCGTCGACGTGCGTCAGCGGCTGTCCGACCCGCCGCTCTCCACGACCGCCCGACCGGCCTCCAGCCGCGCCACCGGCACCCGGAACGGTGAGCAGGACACGTAGTCCAGGCCGACCTCGTGGAAGAAGTGCACCGAGTCGGGGTCACCGCCGTGCTCACCGCAGATGCCGAGCTTCAGGCCGGGCCGGGCGGCGCGCCCCTCCTCGGCGGCGATCCGCACCAGCCGGCCGACGCCGTCGCGGTCGATCGACTCGAACGGCGAGATGCCGAAGATGCCCAGCTCCAGGTAGCGCCAGAAGAACGCGCCCTCGACGTCGTCGCGGGAGAAACCCCAGCCCATCTGGGTCAGGTCGTTGGTGCCGAAGGAGAAGAACTCGGCGGCCTCGGCGATCTGCCCGGCGGTCAGCGCCGCCCGGGGCACCTCGATCATGGTGCCGATCAGCACCTCGACCCCGCTGTCCCCGACCACCTCCGCGATGATCTTCTCGGCCTCGGCGCGGACCGTCTCCAGCTCCTGCACGGCCCCGACCAGCGGCACCATGATCTCCGGCTTGGCGACCCGACCCTGGCGGGCGCAGGTGACGGCCGCCTCGGCGATGGCCCGCACCTGCATCGCGAACAGGCCGGGGATGACCAGGCCGAGGCGGACGCCGCGCAGCCCGAGCATCGGGTTCTCCTCGTGCATCCGCCGGACGGCGGCAAGCAGCGCCTCCTCCTTGGCGACGTCCTCGCCGCGTTCCTGGGCGACCGCCACGTTGACCGCGAGCTGCTCCAACGGCGGCAGGAACTCGTGCAGCGGCGGGTCGATGAGCCGGACGGTGACCGGCAGACCGTCCATCTCGCGGAAGATCTCCTCGAAGTCGGCCCGCTGCAACGGCAGCAACGCGGCCAGGGCCGCCTCCCGCTCATCTGCGCCGCGCGCCAGGATCAGCCGCTCGACCAGCTCCCGCCGGTCACCGAGGAACATGTGCTCGGTGCGGCACAACCCGATGCCCTCCGCACCGAAGCGCCGGGCCCGGGCCGCGTCCGCGCCGGTGTCGGCGTTCGTGCGGACCGCGAGCCGCCGCTTGCCGTCGGCGTGCGTCATGATCCGGTGTACGGCCCGGACAAGCGCGTTGTCGATGTGCTCGGGGTCGAGGCTGCCCTCGAAGTACTGCACCACCTCGGAGGGCATGACCGGCACCTCACCGAGGTAGACCTTGCCGGTGGTGCCGTCGATGGACACCACGTCGCCCTCGTTGACGGTCTGCCCGGCCACCGTGAACCGCTTCGCCGGGACGTTCACGTCGATCTCGTCGGCACCGGAGACGCAGGTCTTGCCCATCCCCCGGGCCACCACCGCGGCGTGGCTGGTCTTGCCGCCGCGCGAGGTGAGGATTCCCTTGGCGGCGATCATGCCGTTCAGGTCGTCCGGGTTGGTCTCCCGGCGGACCAGGATCACCGACTTGCCCTCGGCGGCCATCTCGACGGCCCGCGCGGAGGTGAAGACCACGGTGCCGGACGCCGCGCCGGGCGAGGCGCCGATGCCCTTGGCGACCGGCTGGAAGTCGTGGTCGAGCTGGAAGCGGGGGAACATCAGCTGGGCCAGCTGCGCCCCGTTGACCCGGTGCAACGCCTCGTCCAGGTCGATCAGGCCCTCGTCGACGAGCTGCCCCGCGATGACGAACGCGGCGGCGGCGGTCCGCTTGCCGACCCGGGTCTGCAACATCCACAGCTTGCCGCGCTCGATGGTGAACTCGATGTCGCAGAGGTCCTTGTAGTGCTCCTCCAGCCGGGCCATGATGCCGAGCAGCTCGTCGTAGGAGGACTTGTCGAGCTGCTCCAACTCCTGCAACGGCACGGTGTTGCGGATGCCGGCGACCACGTCCTCACCCTGGGCGTTGGCCAGGTAGTCGCCGTAGATGCCCTGCGCGCCGCTGGCCGGGTCACGGGTGAACGCGACGCCGGTGCCGGAGTCCGGCCCGAGGTTGCCGAAGACCATGCTGACCACGTTGACAGCGGTGCCGAGGTCGGCCGGGATCCGCTCCTGGCGGCGGTAGAGCACCGCGCGCTCGGCGTTCCACGACTCGAAGACCGCCCGGATGGCCAGGTCGAGCTGCTCGCGTGGCTGCTGCGGGAACTCCCGCCCGGTGTGCTTCACAAAGATCTTCTTGTACGCGTCGACCAGCCCGCGCAGGTCGTCGGCGTCCAGATCCAGGTCGTTGTGGGTGCCCTTGGCGTGTTTGACGTCGTCGAGCGCGTGCTCGAACTCCTCGCCCGGCACCTCGCACACGGTCTTGCCGAACATCTGGATGAGACGGCGGTAGGAGTCCCAGGCGAACCTGTCGTTCTGTCCGGCCTGGGCGGAGAGCCCCACCACGCTCTGGTCGTTGAGGCCGACGTTGAGGACGGTCTCCATCATGCCGGGCATGGAGAACTTGGCACCGGAGCGAACGGACACCAGCAGAGGGTCCTGCGGGTCGCCGAGGCGCTTGCCCATCGCGTGCTCCAGCGCTTCCAGGTGCGCCTCGATCTGACCGGCGAGCCCGTCCGGCTCCCGGCCCGTCGCCAGGTACGCCTGGCACGCCTCGGTGGTGATGGTGAATCCGGGCGGGACGGGCAGACCCAGGTTGGTCATCTCGGCGAGGTTCGCCCCCTTGCCGCCGAGCAGGTCCTTGAGGTCCTTGTTGCCTTCGGAGAAGTCGTAGACGTACTTGTGATCGACGGTCTCTTGCGCTGCCACCAGAGCCTCCACAACACACGCGCCGGGATTGACACTTAACGAAGGTTCAGTTTCTTCTTCCCCGGGACGGACCGCCGGTAATCCCGGGGTCAACGTCGGTCGGTGGGCGAAGGTTAAGCGACCATCGAGTGACCTGGGACCGTTCGGTGACAATTGGCACAGCCATCACGACTATCCGTGTTCGTACCGGTTTTTGGGAACGCTTCCATGCGCACCATCACGCATCCCGGCCGAGCGTCGTACGCTTGACGCCACGCCAGCCGGTGAACCTCACTTTTGCCATAACGGACGCGAATACACCCCCCGGAGTCGCCGCCGTGTCGACCATCCCCTCCTCCGCCCCCAGCGCCGTCCCCGCCACCGACGCGGTGCCGCTGCCGACGCGGGAACCTGACGCGGCCACGCTGGCCCGGGCCGACGCGGCCACGCTGGCCCAGGCCGACGCGGCCACGCTGGCCCAGGCCGACGCGGCCACGCTGGCCCAGGCCGCCGAGCGGGCGGCGGGCGACCTGCTCGCCCCGCCGGCCCGACACCGGCTGGCCGACGTCGTCCCCGCCCCGCAGCAGGTCCAGCCGGACCCGACCGGGGACTGGGTGCTGCCGGCCGAAGCGGTCATCGTGGCCACCGCCGACCCCGCCGCGCTGGCGGTCGCCGAGCAACTCGCCCACCTCCTGCGTCCGGCCACCGGCTACCCGCTGCCGGTCACCGACGCCACCACGCCGGAGCCCGCAGGTGGCATCGCGCTGGTGCTGGACGACACCGTCGACCTCGGCGCGGAGGGTTACCGGCTCGACATCACCACCGACGGGGTACGCGTCACCGCCAGCACCGCCGCCGGCCTCTTCTACGGCGTACAGACGCTGCGCCAACTGCTACCGGCGGCGATCGAGAGCCGCGACCCGGTCACCGAACGGTGGGCGCTGCCCGGCGGGACGATCACCGACGCACCCCGGTTCCCCTACCGGGGCGCGATGCTCGATGTCGCACGGCACTTCTTCGCCGTCGAGGACGTGCTGCGGGTGGTCGACCACCTGGCCCGCTACAAGCTCAACCATCTCCACCTGCACCTCACCGACGACCAGGGGTGGCGCATCGCCGTCGACTCCTGGCCGAAGCTGACCACCCTCGGCGGGACCACCGAGGTCGGCGGCGGCCCCGGCGGGCACTACACGAAGGCCGACTACACGCGGATCGTCACCTACGCGGCCGACCGCCACATCACCGTCGTCCCGGAGATCGACCTGCCGGGGCACACCAACGCGGCGCTGGTCGCGTACCCCGAGCTGGCACCCGACAAGATCGCGCCGCCGCCGTACACCGGCACCGAGGTCGGTTTCAGCTACGTCGACCCTGCCGACGAGCGGACGTACGACTTCGTCGCCGACGTCCTGGGCGAGCTGGCCGCGCTCACCCCCGGCCCCTGGTTGCACGTCGGCGGCGACGAGGCGTTCAAGGTCAAGGGCGAGGTCTACACCGGTTTCGTCGAGCGGGTCCAGCGCATCGTGGCCGGCCTCGGCAAGACCGTCGTCGGCTGGCACCAGCTCGCACCGGCCGCCCACCTCGACGGGCGGGTCCTGCAGTGGTGGGGCACGAACGGCGAAGACCCCACCACCGCCGAGGCCGTACGTCGTGGCGCTCGGCTGATCATCTCCCCCGGCAACCACGCTTACCTGGACATGAAGTACGCCCCGGACACCCCGATCGGGCACGACTGGGCCGGACTCATCGACGTACGAAAGGCGTACGACTGGGATCCCGGCACGCACGTTGCCGACGTACCCACCGAGGCGGTACTCGGGGTGGAGGCCCCGCTCTGGACCGAATCGGTCACCTCGCTGGCCGACATCGAACTCCTGCTGCTGCCCCGGCTCCCCGCCATCGCCGAGCTGGGCTGGTCGCCCCGGGCGACCCACGACTGGAACGGCTTCCGCGACCGCCTGGCGGGCCACGGCCCACGCTGGGAGACCGCCGGCATCACCTTCCACCGCGCGCCCGAAATCCCCTGGTCCACCACACCGGCCATCCCGACACAGCGCAACGTCCCCCAAAAGGACACCACCAAGCCCTGACCTCCGCCCCGACCCGGTCCACCCCAACCCGGTCCGCCCCAACCCGGTCCGCCCCGGCACGGTCCGCCCCGGCACGGCCCGCCCCGGCACGGTCCGCCCCGGCACGGCCCGCCCCGGCACGGCCCGCCCGACGCGCCCCGGTGCGTCCGCCCAGCTGCGCCCCGGCACGTCCGCCCTAGCGCGTTCCGCCCAGGCGCCGTCCGCCCCGCCGGCTCGCCCCGTCGCGCCCCGCCCCGCCGGCCCGTCCAGGCGCGGCCCGCCCGCCCCGGTCCGCCCAGGCGCCGTCCGCCCCGCCGGTCCCCCAGGCGCCGTCCGCCCGGCCCGACCGACCCAGGCGCCGTCCGCCCGCCGGTTCGCTGAGGCGCGGCCCCGCCCCAACCCGCCCCGCCCAGGCGCGGTCCGCCCCACCCGGTCTGCCCGGCGCGGTCCGCCCAGGCGGCGTGAACGGCGCAGAACGGGCGTGATCCACTCGGGTTTCATGAAGTCGGGGCGTCCCGGGCCCCGGGACAGCGCGCTTTTCAGGAACCCGAGTCGATCATCCCGTTCGTCCGTCATGTCGGGGCATCCCGGCGGGCACCGGTGTCCGGTTTGGGTGGGGGTGTCGGGTGGTCGGGGCCACCCCGCGCGTGGAATCGGGGGCCGGGCGGGGTCGTTATACCTGGCAGACCACCGCGCCCCCGCCGGCCGGTGGAGAGCAGCCGCCGGGAACACCCGCCCGGCCACCCCGGTTACATCCCCCGCACGGCCAAGCACCACCGGCCAGCCCCGGGCACGCCGAACCAGCCAGTCCCCGAGCACCACAACAGGGCCGGCGGGCCGGCGGAATGACCCGCCACCGCGAACCGTTACACCCTGTCCCGACGCCGACCCCTCAGCGGGTCGCCGGGCCCCCGCGAACCTCCCCGCACCGCCACGCACCCCCGCGTTCAGTGCCGTGCGGTTTCCCCCGATGCAGAGGAGCACGCCATCATGCGTACCGATCTGATCCGTAAGACCGCCCTGACCGCCGCCGGTCTCGCCTTCACCGGCGGCGCCATCGCCGGCCCCGTCACCACCGCCTTCGCCGCCCCGAACACCAGCAAGCCGGCGTCGCAGACCCAAACCGACCGCAAGCCCGCCGGTGAGCGTCAGCTCGGCGTGCGCTACGAAGCCCAGCCGAACTTCTACTACTGCGGCCCCGCCGCCGCCCGTAACGCCCTGTCCGTGCAGGGCAAGGACATCAGCGTCGACGCCATGGCCAAGGAAATGGGCACCACCGAAGCCGGCACCAACTCCATCAACGACATCACCCCGGTGTTGAACAAGGAGACCGGTAAGAACGACGCCTACCGGTCGGTGGAGATCAGCACGCCCGCCGCGGATGACAAGCAGACCGACCAGCTGCGCGCCGACGTTGTGAAGACCGTCGACGACGGCCGGGCCGTGGTCGCCAACATCGCCGGCACCACCACCGACACCGACGGTGGTATCCACTCCTTCGAGGGCGGGCACTACATCAGCGTCGTCGGCTACCGCGACAACGGCAACACCGTCAAGATCGCCGACTCCGCCAACCCGAACACCGCCTCCTACGAGGTCACCGTCGAGCACCTCGCCGACTGGATCGCCACCCGCGGCTACGCCACCAGCTGACCCGCACCACACCAACACCGAAGGGCCGGACCCCACCACGGGGCCCGGCCCTTCAGCATGTCCAGGCCGCGCCCCGCGCCCCGCGCCCCGCGCCCCGCGCCCCGCGCCCCGCGCCCAAGATCCTCACAACTTCCAGGATGATGTTGCTGCCTCAGACACGCAGGAGACACCATCCTGGAAGTTGCGCGCATCATGGCAACGAGCGCCCGGGGCGAGCCCTTTGGTTGGGGTCACGGATCCTTTGGAGCTGATGTCGTAGACGAATCAGCGTCGCGACGGCATCCAGGGCATTGCGGTGGCAGCACTTGGTCCTGCTGCAAGGGCCGCACGAGGGCAACCCCGCGCGAGGGCAATACCGCACGCAGGCAACGCCGTGCGGGGGCGAGCCGCACCCAGGCGACGCCTTGCCGGGGCAACACCGTGCGGGGGCAACACCGTGCGGGGGCAACACCGTGCGGGGGCAACACCCCACCCAGGCAACGCCGTGCGGGGGCAAACCTCACCCAGGCAACGCCGTGCGGGGGCAACCCCGCCCGCAGGCAACGACGGGGTATTGGTGGCCGTAGAAGTTCGGCGGCAGCGCCGAGCAGCGCACTCCGAGCTGAGGTCATGACGAGCTGAGGTCATGACTCGTTTACGACATCAGCTCTACAGCCTGCCGTACACCTATGTCCGTCCCCCTGCGCCTGGCGCGACCTGGTTGCGCGCCCCGGCAGAGACGCGCCCCCTGCGCCCGGCGCGACCTGGTCGCGCGCCCCGGCAGAGACGCGCCCCCTGCGCCCGGCGCGACCTGGTCGCGCGCCCCGGCAGAGACGCGCCCCCTGCGCCCGGCGCGACCTGGTTGCGCGCCCCGCCGGAGACGCGCCCGCCGACGGCGACCCGTCGCGGACCGAGGGTTCAGCCGCCGGAGTCGTCCATCTCGGCGCCCTCGGGGACGGTGTCGTCGTCCCGGCTGGCCAGCCAACCGTCTGGCAGTGCGACCTTGCCCGGCGAGTTGGTGCGCCCGCGCGGCTGCCCGAGGGCGGTCACCGGGAACGGCTCCGCCGGGTCGAGCTTGCCGAGCAGGTCGTCGAGCTGGGCCAGGCTTTCGATCATCGCCAGGGAGCGGCGCAGCTCGCCGCCGACCGGAAAGCCCTTGAGATACCAGGCGACGTGCTTGCGGAAGTCGGTGCAGCCGTCGCGTTCGCCTCGGGCCGGGTTGCGCGCGCCGGCGCTGAACTGGTCGACCAGCAGTTCGGCGTGCCGCCGCATGGTCACCGCCACCTCGCCGAGGGTGGGCAGCCGCCGCTCCGGCCGACCGTTGAAGGCGGCTTCCAGGTCGGCGAAGAGCCACGGCCGGCCCAGGCAGCCGCGCCCGACGACCACGCCGTCGACGCCGGTGTGGGCCACCATCCGCAGCGCGTCGTCGGCCTCCCAGATGTCGCCGTTGCCGAGCACCGGCACGTCGAGGGCCTGCTTGAGGGTGGCGATCGCGTCCCAGTCGGCGGTGCCGGAGTAGCGCTGCGAGGCCGTTCGCCCGTGCAGGGCCACCGCGGCCACGCCGGCGTCCTGGGCGGCGAGCCCGGCTTCGACGTACGTCAGGTGGTCGTCGTCGATGCCCTTGCGCATCTTGACCGTGACGGGCACCCCGGACGGCGCCGCGGCAGCCACCGCGGCCCGCACCAGCCGCGCGAAAAGCCGGCGCCGCCACGGCAGCGCCGCGCCGCCGCCCCGCCGGGTGACCTTGGGTACGGGGCAGCCGA
Source organism: Micromonospora sp. C97 (assembly GCF_018070385.1). Lineage (NCBI taxonomy): Bacteria > Bacillati > Actinomycetota > Actinomycetes > Micromonosporales > Micromonosporaceae > Micromonospora > Micromonospora sp. C97. The sequence goes on along the minus strand of NZ_JAGPXU010000006.1, from coordinate 15,055 downwards.
AGTTGAGGTCGATGTGATCGGCCAGGTTGCGCTCGACGACGATCCGCACGGCGGCGGCGGTGATCTCCGGGTCGGTGCCGTAGAGCTGGAGGCTGCGGGGCTTCTCGTCGTCGCCGAACGCGATCATGCGCAGCGTCTTCGGGTTGCGCTCGACCAGCGCCCGAGTGGTGATCATCTCGCAGACGTAGATGCCGCCGCCCTGCTCACGGCAGAGCTGGCGGAACCCGACGTTGGTGATCCCGGCCATCGGCGCGAGCACGACAGGCGGCCACACCTGGTGCTGGCCGAGAGTCAGCGGGCGCAGCGCCGGCACGGTCGAGGCAGTCACCGCACAAGTGTACGGGGCCCCGACCGGCGCTGATCGCGTCGGCCGAGGCCCCGTGGGCGGAGTCTCAGCAGCCCGGGAGTCGCTCGATCAGGTAGCGCTCGACCTGGTCCAGGGAGACCCGCTCCTGGGCCATGGTGTCCCGGTTGCGCACCGTCACGGCGTTGTCGTCCAGGGTGTCGAAGTCGACGGTGACGCAGAACGGGGTGCCGATCTCGTCCTGCCGGCGGTAGCGGCGGCCGATCGCCTGCGAGTCGTCGAACTCCACCACCCAGCGCTTGCGCAGCAGCGTGGCGAGGTCCTTCGCCTTGGGCGACAGCGCCTCGTTGCGGGACAGCGGCAGCACCGCCACCTTGACCGGGGCGAGCCTCGGGTCGAACCGCATCACGGTGCGCTTGTCCACGCCGCCCTTGGTGTTCGGCGCCTCGTCCTCGTCGTACGCCTCCAGCAGGAAGGCGAGCACCGCCCGGGTCAGACCGGCGGCCGGCTCGATGACGTACGGCATCCACCGCTCGCTCTTGCTCTGGTCGAAGTACGACAGGTCGACGCCGGAGTGCTTGCTGTGCGTGGAGAGGTCGAAGTCGGTGCGGTTGGCGACACCCTCCAGCTCGGCGAACTCGGTGCCGCCGAACTGGAAGCGGTACTCAATATCCACAGTCCGCTTCGAGTAGTGCGACAGCTTCTCCTTGGGGTGCTCGTACAGGCGCAGGTTGTCCGCCGAGAGGCCCAGGTCGAGGTACCAGTTCCAGCGCTCCTGGAGCCAGTACTCGTGCCACTGCTCGTCGGTGCCCGGCTCGACGAAGAACTCCATCTCCATCTGCTCGAACTCGCGGGTCCGGAAGATGAAGTTGCCCGGGGTGATCTCGTTGCGGAACGACTTGCCGGTCTGCGCGATGCCGAACGGCGGCTTCTTGCGGGCGACCGTCTCGACGTTCTTGTAGTTGACGAAGATGCCCTGCGCGGTCTCCGGGCGCAGGTAGTGCAGCCCTTCGTCGCTCTCCACCGGGCCCAGGTAGGTCTTCATCAGGCCGTTGAACATCTTCGGCTCGGTGAAGGTGCCCTTGTTGCCGCAGTTGGGGCAGTTCAGCTCCGACAGGGAGGTGAGCGGCTTGCCGTGCTTCTCGGCGTACGCCTCCTCAAGGTGGTCCGCGCGGAACCGCTTGTGACAGAACTGGCACTCGGTGAGCGGGTCGACGAACTCGGCGATGTGGCCGGACGCCTCCCACACCTTCCGGGCCAGGATCACGGCGGAGTCCAGGCCGACGACGTCGTCGCGCTGCTGGACCATGGTCTTCCACCACTGCCGGCGGACGTTCTCCTTGAGCTCCACGCCGAGCGGACCGTAGTCCCACGCCGATCGGGTGCCCCCGTAGATCTCACTGGAGGGGAAGACGAAGCCTCGGCGCTTGGCGAGGCTGACGACGGCGTCGATACGGTCGGCTGGCATGTTTCCTCCTACGCCGGCTGGCGGTCGGCGGGGGCGAGATGTGGATGGAACGGTCGGTTCGGGGACCACGGTACGACGATCGACCCCCCGAGCCCCAGCAGAATACCGGGGACGGGTCAGCTGACCTCGCAGACCTCCACGCCGCCGGTCTGACCGTCCTGGCCGAGGCTGACCTGTTGCCGCTCCCGATCGCCGCCGGCAAGAGTCACGTCGACCGGCACGGTCAGGTAGGTGGTGTCCACCTCACCCACCCGGAACGCGGTCACCTGCGGCTCGGCGGCGGCGCGCCGCTCGAACTCCGGCCGGGACTCACGCCGCTGCGCGTCGTCGCAGAGCTGGTCGTACGCCCGCCCATAGTCCCGCTCGACCAGCGCCTGGTAGTAGTCGCCGGTCACGGTGCGGCCCTGTTCCCGGATCGCCTGGACTCCGCTGACGGCCAGGCCGACGACGGCGGTGCCACCCCCGCCGCAGCAGAGCGCCACGGCGAGCGCGCCGACGCCGAGGCCGATCCAGAGCCGGGTCCGGCGGCCCTCGGTGGGGGGCGCGGCGAACGGCGGAGCCACCCCGGGACCGGGTGGCGGGGCGGGTGCGGTCATAGGAGCAGCGTAGTGTCCGGCGGCTCAGCGGTAAGGACCCGCGGCCCGATCACTCTCGGCGACGACCACGGCCCCGCCGGGGGCGGCGGTGGCCAGTGCCTCGTAGGCGGAGGGTTCGTCGATCGACTCCGCGAGCAGCGGTACGGCGCTGACCTTGACCTCGAAGGCGCCCAGGGCCCGCCGGTAGGTGCCGACCGACTCCCATTCGGTGACCAGTGACCAGTGCCGGGGGTCGTCGAGTGCCCGGACCAGTTGACCGCGCAGGTAGCCGGGCCGGGCGGCCAGCGCGGTGAGGGCGGCGTGCGCCCGTTCGGTGAAGTCGTCGGCGGTATCGACGTCGACCACGAACCGGTTGGTCACCAGCACCGGGGGTTCCTCCTCGTAGAGTCTGTGGGATGCAGCGTACGCAGCGCCCTCTGCTCGCCCGGTTGGCCGGGGCGAACCCGACGTCGGTGTTCCTGCTCACCCTGGTGGTGGTGCTGGTGGCGTTCTTCACGCCCGGGGTGATCGGCGGGCTGCTGACGCTCGCGCTCGCCGGGGTCCTGATCGCCCTGTTGGCGACGACCTGGGCGGTTCAGGCGCCGCAGACCCGGCTGATCCGGCTGGTGATGCTCACCCTGCTGGTGACGGTGGGTCTCGCGAAGCTCCTCTGACATGCAATCATGCGTTTTTGACAATCATTATCGTTGCCACGGACAGTTGACGACATGACCAACCGCACCACGTACCGTGTCCTGGCCGCCGCGACCGCCCTGCTCACCCTGGCCGCCGGGGCCGGCTGTTCCTCCAGCGGCGCCGGCGCCGACCCGCAACGAGTCGACGTGGTGGCCGCGTTCTACCCCCTCCAGTTCCTGGCCGAGCGGATCGGCGGCGACGCGGTCCGGGTCACCAACCTGGCCAAGCCCGGCGCCGAGCCGCACGACCTGGAACTCAACCCGAGCCAGGTCGGTGAGGTCAGCGACGCCGAGCTGATCGTCTACCTCAAGGGGTTCCAGCCGGCGGTGGACGACGCCGTGGCCCAGAACGGCGGCGACCGGGCGTTCGACGTGACAAGCGTGCAGCCGCTGCTGGACGCGTCCGCCGGCGGCCACGACCACGAGGGCGAGGAGGGGCACACCGAGGAGAGCGGCGGCAAGGATCCGCACGTCTGGCTCGACCCGACCCGGTTGGCCGGCATCGGCGACCAGCTCGCCCAGCGACTCGGCACTGCCGACCCGGACCACGCCGCCGACTACACCGCCCGGGCGGCGGCCCTGCGCGCCGATCTGACGACGCTTGACGACGAGTTCAAGCACGGTCTGGCGACCTGCCAGCGGCGGGAGATCGTGACCAGCCACGCCGCCTTCGGCTACCTCGCCGACCGGTACCAGCTCGACCAGGTCGGCATCACGGGACTGAGCCCCGACGTCGAGCCCTCGCCGCAGCGCCTCGCGCACGTGATCGAGGAGGCGAAGGAGCACCAGGCCACCACGATCTTCTTCGAGACCCTGGTCAGCCCGAAGGTGGCCGAGACCATCGCCGGTCAGGTCGGCGCGAAGACCGCCGTGCTCGACCCGATCGAAGGGCTCGCCGCCGGCAGCGACGGGGACTACCTTTCGGTGATGCGCACCAACCTGCGGACCCTGCAGACCGCCCTGGGCTGCTCGTGACCTCACCTGTCATCACCGTCGAGCACGGGGTGGTCGGCTACGACGGCCGCCCCGTGCTCCGGGACATCTCGCTCACCGTGAGCGCGGGCGAGGTGGTCGCGATTCTCGGCGCCAACGGCTCCGGCAAGTCCACCCTGATCCGCGCCGTGCTCGGCCTGGTGCCGATCAGCGCCGGCTCGGTCACCCTCTTCGACCGGCCGTTGCGCCGTTTCCGACAGTGGGCGCGCATCGGGTACGTCCCGCAGCGCCTGGGCGCCGGCGGCGGCGTGCCGGCCACCGTCCGCGAGGTGGTGGCCTCCGGCCGGCTGGCCCGTCGAGGGGTGCTGCGTCCGCCGGGTCGGGCCGACCGGGCCGCCGTCGACGCGGCGCTGCGCGCGGTCGGGCTCGCCGACCGGGCCGGCGACCCGGTGTCCACGCTCTCCGGCGGCCAGCAGCAGCGCACCCTGATCGCCCGCGCCCTGGCCGGCGAGCCGGAGCTGCTGGTCCTCGACGAGCCGACCGCCGGGGTGGACGCGGCCAGTCAGGAGGCGTTCGCCGGCGCGCTGCGCGACTTCGTCGCCCGTGGCGGGACCGTGCTGCTCGTCGCCCACGAGCTGGGCCCGCTGCGCCCGGTGATCAGCCGGGCCGTGGTCGTCCACGAGGGTCGCATCGCCCACGACGGCGCGGTGCCGGACCCGGCCGGCCACCACGCGGAGCCCGACCACGACCACGTGCACCCGCACTGCTACGACGAGCCCGCCGGGCTGTGGAGCAACTGACCCATGGAACTCTTCCAGTACCCCTACATGCAGCGCGCCCTGATCGGCGCGCTGGTGATCGGCCTGGCCGCGCCGGCGCTCGGCATCTACCTGGTGCAGCGCCGGCTGGCGTTGATCGGCGACGGGGTGGGGCACGTGGCGCTGACCGGGGTTGGGGCGGGGCTGCTGCTCAACCGCTCACCGGTGCTGGTGGCGGTGATCGCCGCCACCATCGGCGCGATCGCCATCGAGATCGTCCGCGCTCGCGGGCGTACCTCCGGTGATCTTGCCCTGGCCCTGCTCTTCTACGGCGGTATCGCGGGCGGCGTACTCCTGGTCGGTCTTTCCGACGCGACGAGCGCGAACCTGAACGCGTACCTGTTCGGGTCGCTGACCACCATCTCGCCCGCCGACCTGACCACCATCGCGGTGCTCGGCGCGGCGATCCTGGTCACGATGATCGCGCTGCGCCCGGCGCTGTTCGCGGTGAGCCACGACGAGGAGTACGCCCGGGTCTCCGGCCTCCCGGTCCGCACGCTGAACCTGCTGATCGCGGTCGCCACGGCGGTCACCGTGACCATCGCCATGCGGGCCGTCGGGGTGCTGCTGATCAGCGCGCTGATGGTGGTGCCGGTCGCCACCGCTCAGCAGGTCACCCGGGGTTTCCGCAGCACGATGGCGGCCGCGATGGCGCTCGGGTTGTTCGCCGCCGGCTCGGGTGTCTGGGTGGCGGCCACCGCGGACACCGCGCCGGGCGCGTCGGTGGTGCTGGTGGCGATCGCCTCGTTCCTGGTGGTGGCCGTGGCGGGCGGTGTCTGGCGGGTGGTGCGCCGCCGCACGACGCCGACCGCCGCACCGGCACCGGAGCCGCACGAGGTCGTGCTGAGCTGAGCCTGCGCGGTGGACGTCGGTGGTATTGGTTACCGTTGCAGGATGACCAGCGCGACGGGCTACGACGGATTCGACGGGGCCAGCGAGTTGCTCCGCGCCCTGTCCGCGCCCATTCGGCTGGCCATCGTCAGTGAGCTGGCCGGCGGCGAGCGGTGCGTGCACGAGCTGGTCGAGAAGCTCGGGGCCGCGCAACCGCTGGTCTCACAGCACCTGCGGGTGTTGCGCGGAGCGGGCGTGGTGCGCGGCTCCCGCCGAGGTCGGGAGATCGCCTACAGCCTGGTCGACGAACACGTCGCGCACATCGTGGCGGACGCGGTCAGCCACGCCGGGGAGGGATCATGAGCGAGAGCGGCGCCGCGGTGCGCAACACCCGGCAACGCTCGGCGGTGAGCGCGCTGCTGGGCGAGATGGAAGGCTTCCACAGCGCTCAGGACCTGCACGCGATGCTGCGCCAGCGCGGCGAGCGGGTCGGCCTGACCACCGTCTACCGCACCCTGCAGGGGTTGGCCGACGCGGGTGAGATCGACGTGATGCGCCCGCCGGGCGGCGAGCACCTCTACCGCCGGTGCAGCGAGGGGCACCACCACCACCTGGTCTGCCGGGTCTGCGGTCGTACCGTCGAGGTGGCCGGCCCGGCAGTGGAGAGCTGGGCCGACCGGGTCGCCGCGCAGCACGGCTACGCCGACGTCAGCCACACGCTGGAGATCTTCGGCACCTGCCCGACCTGCCCGCGCTGACCGGCAGCGCCGCCGCTGGCGCGACGCTCCGGTGCGGTCGGCGGCCGGTCGCGTGCCGCGCTCACATCACTGCTGCACGGAGCGGGACGTTCGTGGCACGCTGGCCGGCGTGAAAATCTATGCCGATCGGTTTCCGACCGCCGTCCGTCAGGTGCTCACCGACCTGCTCGTCGTCGTCTGGGTGTACGCGGCGATCCGCGGTGCGCTGTGGCTGCACGACCTGGTGCAGAAGCTCGCCGTACCGGGGCAGAAGCTGGAGGGCGCCGGTAGTGGCCTCGCCGACAACCTGGGTGACGCCGGCAGCAAGGTCGGCCGGGTGCCGCTGGTCGGCGACGAACTCACCGCCCCGTTCCAACGCGCCGCCGACGCCGCCCGATCGCTCGCCGACGCCGGCCGCGATCAGCAGCACCTGGTCGACCAGTTGGCCCTCGCCCTGGCCATCGCGGTGCTGATCTTCCCGCTCGGCATCGTGCTCCTCGGTTGGCTGCCGTTGCGGGTCCGCTGGATGCGCCGGGCCGGGTCGGCGGCGAAGCTGGCCGCCGGGCCGGCCGGTCGGGACCTGCTCGCCCTGCGCGCGCTGGCCACCCAGCCGCTCGGCCAGCTGACCCGGATCGGCCCGGACCTCGCCGAGGCGTGGCGTCGCGGCGACGACGCGACTGTCGACGCCCTGGCCGCCTTGGAGCTGCGCCAACTCGGCCTGCGCGGTCGGGGCCGCTAAGGTCGTCGGGTGTTCTACTTCCTCGTCGTCATCGCCGTCCTGCTGCTCGGCTACGCCGCCGTCCTGGTCTCCTTCGTCCGCCGGGGCAAGAAGATCCCGCCTGCGGCGTACCTGGCGCTGGCCGGGCTCAACGGTCTGATCCTGGCGGGGGTGCTGGCCTGGGCGGTCTCCCGCTGACCAACACCGCCGGCTCGACCGGTCGACGACCCGCACCGCCGACCGGCACGGCGGCCAGTCGGCGCGGCGCGGCGCTCACGGCTTCGGGGGGATGCGGCGACGGACGTCCTCGGCGGTGGACGGACCGGGCGACCAGCGGGCCACCCAGGGCAGCTCCTCGGACGGGGTGAGCACACCCTCCTCCAGGCCCGCGTAGCGGCCGGCGAGGATGCGCTTCGCGGCGGCGGTGTCGACCGAGTCGGTGTTGTCCCAGAGTGCGGCGAACAGGGCGTCGACCCGCACCCGCGCCTGCCGGCAGAACAGGTCGGCCAGTTCGACGTTCTCCGGGCGGCTGTCACGTTCGGCGGTGGCCCGGACGCAGACCGCCGACATCGCGAACAACTCGGCGCCGATGTCCACCACCCGGCCGAGGAACGCCTGCTTACGTTCCATCTTTCCCTGCCAGCGGGACATCGCGTAGAACGTCGACCGGGCCAGCTTGCGCGAGGAACGCTCCACCTGGCGCAGGTGCGCGGCGAGCGGGGCGAACTCGGCGTACGCCGAGGGGGTCTGCCCCCGGCCCACGGCGAGGGTGGGTAGCCACTTCGCGTAGAAGGCGCCCGCCCGCGCGCCGGCGCGGGCCTTGCGGCCCAGCCCCGCGTCCGGATCGATGATGTCGCCGGCCACCGACAGGTGGGCGTCGACCGCCTCCCGCGCGATCAGCAGGTGCATGATCTCGGTGGAGCCCTCGAAGATCCGGTTGATCCGCAGGTCGCGCAGCATCTGCTCGACGGCGGCCGGGCGTTCGCCACGGGCCGCCAGCGAATCGGCCGTCTCGTAGCCGCGCCCGCCCCGGATCTGGACCAGCTCGTCGGCGATCTTCCAGGCCATCTCGCTGGCGTACAGCTTGACCAGCGCCGCTTCGATCCGAATGTCGTTGCGGTCGTCGTCGGCGAGCAGGCAGCAGAGGTCGAGCATGGTCTCCATGCCGTACGTGGTGGCGGCGATGAAGGACAGCTTCTGCGCGACCGCTTCGTGCTCGCCCACCGGTCGACCCCACTGGACCCGGTCGGCGGCCCAGCCACGGGCCACGTTCAACGCCCACTTGCCGGCGCCCACGCACATCGCCGGCAGTGAGAGCCGGCCGGTGTTCAGGGTGGTCAGGGCGATCTTCAGCCCCTTGCCCTCGCCGCCGACGACGTTCTCGGCGGGGACGAACACGTCGTGGAACCGGGTCAGGCTGTTCTCCAGGCCGCGCAGGCCGATGAACTCGTTGCGCCGTTCGACGGTGATGCCCTCGCTGTCGCCGTCCACCACGAACGCGGTGATCCCGCCCCGGCGGCCCTCAGTGGCCGGCACCCGGGCCATCACCACCAGCAGGGTCGCCACGATGCCGTTGGTGGCCCAGAGCTTCACCCCGTTGAGCCGGTAACCGGTGCCGTCCTCGGTCGGCTCGGCGACGGTGGCCAGCCGGGCCGGGTCGGAGCCGACGTCGGGCTCGGTGAGCAGGAACGCCGACACCTCACCGGCCGCGAGCCGGGGCAGGAAGCGCTGCTTCTGCTCGGCGGTGCCGAACATCTTCAGTGGCTGTGGCACACCGATCGACTGGTGGGCCGAGAGCAGCGCGCCGATGGCCGGGCTGACCGAGCCGGCCAGCATGAGCGCCCGGCAGTAGTGCAGGTTGCTCAGCCCGAGCCCGCCGTACTTCCGGTCGATCTTCATGCCGAACGCGCCGAGGTCAGCCAGGCCGTGGAACACCGAGTCGGGTATGGAGCCGTCCCGTTCGATGGCGGCGCCGTCCACCTCGGAGGCCAGGAAGGCGCGGAACCGACCAAGGAACTCCTCCGCCCGGGCCACGTCGTCCGGGTCGGATCGGGGCCACGGGTCGATCAGGTCGAGCCGGAAGCGGCCGAGGAACAACTCCTTGCCGAAGCTGGGTCGGTCCCAGGTGGACTCTCGGGCGGCTTCGGCGACCTGCCGGGCCTCCTTCTCGGAGACCTGTCCGGCTTCCGCGGGCAGTGGCGCCGCGGCCTGGGCGGTGGCTTCGGAGTCGGGGCCGTCCGGTGCCGGTCGGCCGTTCTGCGTCGTGGTCACGGCTGCCCCCTCGAAGTTCGGTGCGGCTGCGTCGACGTGTGCGACTACCGTCACGCTACCCCCGGTTGTTACCCGGGGGTAGCGCTGCGTGCGGATCGGTGCGGTCAGCGGCCGTCGATCGTGTCCGGGTCGTCGTCATCGTCGTCGATGTCGTCCTCACCCCAGTTGCGCCGGGCGAACGGCAGGATCATCCAGAACGTGAGGAACCACAGCCCGGTCAGGGCGCTGAGCAGGAAGGCGATCGGCCGGTCCAACACGAAGTCGGTGATCAGCAGGACGGCGCTGACCATCGCGATCAGCATGAAGGCGAGACCGCCGGTGGCCATCCGGTGGGCGAACCGCACCAGTTCGGGCTTACGCCCCTGCCGGAAGAGCGCCCGGTGGAACGCCACCGGCGAGATGATCATCGCGGTGGCGGCGGCCGCCGCGAGCAACGCCACGATGTACACGTCGCGTTGGAACTCGCTGGTCCTGGTGAACCCGTTACTGAACGGCAGGGTGAGCAGGAACGCGAAGAGGATCTGAACGCCAGTCTGAGCGACCCGCAACTCCTGCAGCAGGTCGGCGAAGTTGCGCTGCCAACGCTGCTTCTCGGTCTCCTTGGACACGCGCTACCTCCGGTGAGACGCTACTGCCGGCGGTCCCGGCCGCCGGCAGCAACGCCAATGCCCCACCCGGCCGAGCGCGAAACAGGTTCACGACATCGGCCGTTCATCGCGTGGCAACGTCAGGACCCGCGTCGGATGCGGCCCGCGTACCGGGCTTCCAGCTCGTTGTTGTGCGCGTCGCCGTCGGGGATGTTCGCCGACAGGTAGACCGGGGGCCGCTGCCCCGCCGCCAGCAACCGCGCCACGACCTCCACCGTCACCTGCTGGGCCAGCAACGCCGCGGTGATCGAGGAGACCGCGCCGACCGCGCCACCGCCGGGCAGGGGCAGCGTCGCGTCGCCGTACGGGGCACCGTTGTCGAGCACCACGTCGGCGAGGTCGCTCAGCTTGCGCCCCGACGGGTGCCGGGACGTCATCCGGCCGGAGTGCTGCGCCGAGGTGATCGCCACCAGCCCGTGACCGTGCTCCTTCACCAGCGTGGCGAACTCCACCATCGCGCCGTTGACCCCGGAGTTCGAGGCGAGCACGAAGACGTCGGTGGGGCGAACCGGGGCCAGCTCGTAGAGGCGGTGCGCGACGGCCGGGTCCCGCTCCAGCAGCGGGCCGAGCCGGTCGGCCGGCTCGCCGCCGATCAGCACCAGGTCGCGCAGCGCGATCCGGTTGGTCGGCACCAGACCACCCGCCCGCCCGGCGATCTCCATCGCGAGCGCCTCCGAGTGCCCGGTGCCGAACGCGTGCACCACGCCGTCGGCCCGGACCGCCTCGGCGATCAGGTCGGCGGCCCGCCCCACCGCCTCCCGCTGGCTGGCGGCCACCCGGCCGATCGTCTCGGTCACCACGGCCAGGTAGTCCTCGGCACTCACCGTCATACGTCCTCCGTCGTTCGATTGCCTGCCACTTAGCCGGCCCGGGCCAGGATCGCCTCGGCGAGTGGGGCCGGCGCCTCGTCCGGGATCCAGTGACTCACCCCGGACAGCCGCACGAAGCGGTAGTCCCCGATGACGTTCGGCGCGCACGCCTCGGCGGCGGTCCGGCCGATGGCGACGTCCCGGTCGCTCCAGACGTACGTGGTGGGCACCGTGACCGGGCCGACGCCGGCCAGGTCGGCGCGGGACATCGCCCGGTACCAGTTCAGGGCCGCCGTGAGCGCCCCCGGCTCGCGCATCGGGTCGGCGTACCTGTTCACCCGGGACGCGTCGCCCACCCCGCCGAGCAGCTTGCGCAGCGCGGCGGCGTGCCACGCCAGCAGCACCTTCTCCGCCTTGTCCGGCTTGCGGAACAACGCCATGTACGACGAGCGGGCCTTCTGTCCGCTGTCGGTGCTCAGGGCGTGCGCCATGGCCGCCGGATGCGGCACGGACACCGCGGTCAGTGTGTGGACCCGGTCGGGGTGCCGGGCGGCGACCGCCCACGCCACCACCGCGCCCCAGTCGTGGCCGACCAGGTGCACGGCGTCCAGCTCCAGCGCGTCGAGCACCGCCACCACGTCGGCGACGAGTTCGGGGATGCGGTAGTCGGCCACCGCCGTGGGCCGGGCGCCGGGCGAGTAGCCGCGCTGGTCCAGCGCGTACGTGCGCAGCCCACCCGTGTGCAGCCGCGGCACCACGTCGTCCCACTCACCGCTGTGCTGAGGGAAACCGTGCAGCAGCAGGACGGGCACGCCGTCCGGTGGACCGTCGACTGTCACGTCGAACGTGAGGCCTCGTGCATCAACCCGCATGATCGGAAGCGTACCCAGAAGACGGTGGGCCGGCCGCTCCCGCAGGTCAGGCGCATGCCCTGCTGGGCCCACGACCCGGGTCGGTGTTAGCGTCACCGAGACAACTTCATATCCGACAGGGGAGCGCACAGCGCTGAGAGTGCGGGTACGCCCGCAGACCCTCGAACCTGATCTGGGTAATGCCAGCGCAGGGAGTTCGGTCGACCTCCAGCCGCGCCGCAGTCCGGTGCCACCGGACGCGGCGTGCGTCTTCTCCTGGTTCTCTTCGTTGAACTGGGAGCAATCATGGACAACACCACCAACCGTTGGCGCACCATCGACATCGTGGTCGCCTCGGTGATCGCGGTCGCCTTCGGCGTCATCTTCTGGGCCTGGGGCCTGGTCTGGAGCGCCACCGAGGGCGCGTTCGCCTTCTTCCCGCCGGCGCAGACGCTGCTCTACGGCGTCTGGTTGATGCCGGCGGTGATCGGTGGGCTGGTCATCCGCAAGCCCGGTGCCGCGCTCTACTGCGAGACCGTGGCCGCGGTCCTGTCCGCGCTGCTGGGCAGCCAGTGGGCCGGCACGGTGATCCCGCAGGGGATCGTGCAGGGCATCGGCGCCGAGCTGGCCTTCGCCGCCTTCCGGTACCGGTCGTTCCGGCTGCCGACAGCCGTGCTCGCCGGCGCGCTGACCGGTCTCAGCGCCGCGTTGTTCGACTTCTTCGTCTGGAACGTCGACTACGCGCTGGCCGACTACCGCATCCCGTACGCGCTGCTCACCGTCGTCAGCGCCACCGTGATCGCCGGCGCGGGCGGCTGGCTGCTGACCAGGGCCCTGGCCAACACCGGCGTCCTGGACCGCTTCCCGGTAGGCCGAGACCGCGCCCTGGTCTAACCCCCACCCGATGGCGTTGATCAAGAGGTTTGCGTCAACAGAAGCCGGTTTTCTGACGCAAACCTCTTGATCAACGTGGATGAGGCGGGGCTGGACAGGTTGGGAGGGGGTTCGGTGGGCGCTGTGGTGTTGCGGGGGTTCGGGTGGCGGCACGCCGGGCGGCGGGCCTGGGCGCTGCGCGGGGTCGACCTGCGCATCGAGGTCGGGGAACGGGTGCTGCTGCTCGGGCCCTCGGGGGCCGGCAAGAGCACCCTGCTCAGCGCGCTGGCCGGGCTGCTTCCCGACGACTCCGGCGAGCAGGAGGGCACCGTCGAGATCGACGGGCTCGACCCGCGCAAGGGGCGGGAACGGGTCGGCGTCGTCTTCCAGGACCCGGAGACCCAACTGGTGATGGCCCGCTGCGGCGACGACGTCGCGTTCGGGCTGGAGAACCGGGGGGTACCTGCCGACGAGATCTGGCCCCGGGTCGACGAGGCCCTGCACCGGGTCGGCTTCCCGTACCCTCGGGACCGCCGCACGGCGGCGCTCTCCGGCGGCGAGCAGCAACGCCTCGCCCTGGCCGGCGCGCTGGCCCTGCGCCCCGCCCTGCTGCTGCTCGACGAGCCGACCGCCAACCTCGACCCGGCCGGGGCCGACCTGGTCCGGCACGCGGTGGCCGGCGCGCTGGACGTCGACACCACGCTGATCCTGGTTGAGCACCGGGTCGCCGAGGCGTTGCCACTGGTGGACCGGGTGGTCGTCCTGGAACCGGGAGGCGGCGTCCGCGCGGACGGCACCCCCGAGGCGGTCTTCGCCGCCCACGGCGCCGCCCTGGCCGCCGAGGGCGTCTGGGTGCCCGGTCACCCCATCACGCCCCGGGCCGCCACCGCCGGGCCCGGGGAGCTGTTGCTCACCGCCGACCAGGTCGGCCTGCCACCCCGGCTGGGCGACACCAACCTGTCGGTACGCGCCGGTGAGGCACTCGCCGTACGCGGACCCAACGGTGCCGGCAAGTCCACCCTGGCGTTGCTGCTCGGCGGTCTGCTCCGGCCGGGCAGTGGGCGGGTCACCGCGTCCGCCGAACTGGCCGGCCCGGACCACCGCACTCCCCCGCATCGCTGGCGGGCGCCCGCGCTGGCCCGGCGGATCGGGTCGGTCTTCCAGGATCCGGAACACCAGTTCGTCACCAGCACCGTCTTCGACGAGCTGGCGCTCGGCCCACGCCGCACCGGTCAACCGGAGGCGGTGGTCAACGAGACGGTGGCCGGGCTGCTGGAACGGCTGCGGCTGGCCCGACTCGCCGCCGCCAACCCGTACACCCTCTCCGGTGGTGAGGCGCGGCGGCTGAGCGTGGCGACCGCCCTGGCCACCGCGCCCCGCCTGTTGATCTGCGACGAACCCACCTTCGGCCAGGACCGGCGGACCTGGCGGGAGTTGGTCGACCTCTTCGCCGACCTGCGCGACGCCGGGCACGGGGTGGTCACCGTCACCCACGACGCGGACTTCGTCGCCGCGCTCGCCGACCGCACCGTCACCCTGCACCGCGCCCCGGACGACCATCGATGATCAGCATCGAGCCGGTCGCCGCGCCGGACGCGCCGTTGGCCCGCCGCAACCCGGTGGCGAAGGTCGCCGCCGCACTCGCCTTCTCGTTCATCCTGCTGGCCACCCTGGACCCGGTCGCCCCGGCGATCGCCATCGCCCTCGAACTGGCCGTGCTGCCGCTGTTCGGCATCCGCTACCGGGTACTGGCCCGACGGGCCTGGCCCCTGCTGCTCAGCGCCGCCGGCATCCTGGTCACCCTGGTGCTGTTCGCCGCCGACCGGTCCGGTCGGGTCCTGCTGGACGCGGGGCCGGTGCTGGTGAGCACCGGCGTGCTGCTCACCGCGCTCGGCCTGGTGCTGCGGGTGTTCGCGGTGGCGCTGCCCGGCGTGATCGTGTTCGCGACCACCGACCCCACCGACCTGGCCGACGCGTTGATCCAGAACGCGAAGGCGCCGGCCCGGTTCGCCATCGGGGCGCTGGCCGCGTTCCGGCTGGTGCCGCTGCTCGGCCAGGAGTGGCAGATGATCAGCATGGCTCGGCGTGCGCGCGGCGTCGACGCGGGACGCAATCCGGTGGCGAAGCTGCGGCTCTTCACCTCCACCGCGTTCGCCCTGCTGGTAGGGGCGATCCGTCGAGGCACCCGGCTGGCCGTGGCGATGGACGCGCGTGGCTTCGACGCCGGCACCCCCCGTACCGTCGCCCGCCGGCAGCACTTCACCCGCGCCGACGCGCTCCTCATCGCCGGGGCCGTCATGCTCGCCGCAGCAGCCCTGACCACGAGCATTCTCCTAGGCACTTTCCGCCCCCTGATCAGCTGACCCCACCCGCCGCGCGCCGCGCACTCACCGCGCGGCGCCGCCCGGCTCTGGCGCCTGCCGGCGGCAAGATCCGCACAACATCAGGGATGTAGTGGCCTCGCTGCCGACGGAGACCACTACATCCCTGATGTTGCCGTCACCACCCACCACCCACCACCCACC